>JBAQNC010000282.1:0-10315 GCA_049303435.1 Parvibaculum sp.
CATGAACGCTACAGCCGCGAATTTCTGAAAGAAGTTCTGAGCGAAACGAAAACGATTGCGCTGGTCGGTGCGAGCGCCAATGCCGCGCGCGACAGCCATGAAGTCATGCAATATATGCAACGGCGCGGCTATCGCGTCATTCCCGTCAATCCGGGTCTTGCCGGCAAGGAGCTTCTCGGCGAAAAAGTCTATGCGAAACTCGCCGACATTCCCGACAAGGTCGATATGGTCGAAGTCTTCCGTAATTCTGAAGCGGCAGGCCCCGTCTGCGACGAAGCCATCGCCATCGGCGCGAAATATATCTGGATGCAACTGGGCGTCACGAACGAGGAAGGCGCCGCGCGCGCCGAGGCCGCAGGCCTCAAGGTCGTGATGAACCGCTGCCCGAAGATAGAAATTCCACAGCTTTTCCGTTAAGGGTCCGCAGAGGCCCGAAGCACCTTTACCAACAGGGATGACCTTTATGTCCGACTACAGCTTCGACACGCTCGCCATTCACGCGGGCGCCCAGCCCGATCCGGTGACAGGATCGCGCGTGACGCCGATCCACCAGACGACCAGCTTCGTCTTCAACGATGTGGAGCATGCCGCCTCGCTTTTCGGGCTGCAGGCCTTCGGCAATATCTATACGCGCATCACCAACCCGACGACGGCAGTGCTGGAAGAACGCGTGGCCACGCTCGAAGGTGGCAGCGCGGCGCTCGCCGTGGCGTCCGGTCATTCCGCACAGCTTCTGACTTTCCACACGCTGATGATGCCGGGCGATCACTTCGTCGCCGCGACGCAGCTCTATGGCGGTTCGATCACGCAGTTCGGTCACTCCTTCAAGAAGTTCGACTGGCATGTCGACTGGGCCGACGCCTCCGACCCGGCCAACGTAAAGAAAGCCATCGGGCCGAAGACCAAGGCCGTCTTCATCGAAAGCATGGCGAACCCAAGCGGCAGCGTCATGGACATTGCCGCCATCGCCGCCATCGCGCATGAAGCAGGCGTGCCGCTGATCGTGGACAATACACTCGCCTCGCCCTACCTCATCCGCCCCATCGAACATGGCGCGGATATCGTGCTGCATTCGGCCACCAAGTTCCTTGGCGGCCACGGCAACTCGATGGGCGGCATCATCGTCGACAGCGGCAAATTCGACTGGGCCCAGAACGACAAGTTCCCGACCCTGACAGAGGCAACGGATTCCTACCACGGCCTCAAGATCTATGAGGCCTTCGGCAACATCGCCTTCGCCATCGCCTGCCGCGTGCTGGGTCTGCGCGACCTCGGCCCCGCCATTTCGCCCTTCAACGCCTTCATGATCATCACGGGCATCGAAACATTGCCGCTGCGCATCCAGCGTCATTCCGACAGCGCGCTGAAAGTGGCGAAGTTCCTGAAAGGCCATCCCAAGGTGAACTGGGTCGCCTATGCGGGTCTCGAAGACGCGCCGACGCACAAGCTGCAGCAGAAATATTCACCCAAGGGCGCGGGCGCGATCTTCACCTTCGGCCTCAAGGGCGGCTATGACGCGGGCGTGACGCTCGTCAATACCGTCGAACTGCTGAGCCACCTCGCCAATATCGGCGACACGCGCAGCCTGATCATTCATCCGGCGTCGACCACCCACAAGCAGTTGAGCGACGAACAGAAAATCGCAGCTGGTGCAGGACCGGACACGGTGCGTCTGTCCATCGGCTTGGAAGACCCGGCGGACATCATCAACGCGCTGGATGCGGCGTTGAATAACTAAGTTACTCAACCTCTATTTTCGTCATGGCCCGCTTTAAGCGGGGCATCCATCTTTGTGGCAAGTCAGCAAGCTGGATGGCCCGGTCAAGCCGGGCCATGACGACTGTTCTTATATGTTGGACGAATTCAACCGCCGCGCATGAATGATCGCTATCGTGAAGACGACAAGCGCGCCTGCCTGATGCGCCGCGCCGAGCGGGATGGGCACGGCCCAGAGCAGCGCCCAAATTCCTAACGCCACCTGCCCCAATACGGCAAGCATGAGCCACGTCGCGCTCTTCAGCGTTTCGCGATTGCCGCTGGCGCGCACGGCAAACCAGTGCCAGGCGACAAACAGCGTGACGAGATAAGCGACCATGCGGTGATCGAATTGCGCAGTCAGCATGTTCTCGAAGAAATTGCGCCACCAGACCGGATTGGCGAAGAGACCATCGGGAATGAACGTCCCGTCGATCAGCGGCCATGTGTTGAAGATATAGCCTGCCTTGAGACCGGCGACGAAACCGCCGAGCAGCATCTGGAAATAGATGAGGCCGACGAGCGCGAGAGCCGCCTTGCGCAGAGCGGCGCTGACATCGATCGCCGGCGCGTCGCGCCAGAGCGCCAATGCCGTCCACATCATGTAGCCGTAGATGAGCGTTGCGAGACCGAGGTGGGCCGTGAGGCGATACTGGCTGACATCGACGCGGTGCGTGAGCCCGCTCTTGACCATCCACCAGCCGAGCGCGCCCTGCGCCCCGCCGAGCAGGAACATGACGACAAGACGCGGCGTCATCCTGCGCTCGATCTTGCGCGTCGCGAGCAGCCAGAGGAAGGGCAGCAGAAAGGCAAAGCCGATGATGCGGCCAAGCAGGCGATGGCTCCACTCCCACCAGAAGATCGACTTGAAGTCGCCGAGCGTCATGCCCTTGTTGACGAACTCATATTGGGGGATCTGCTTGTAGCTCTCGAAGGCGTCGACCCAGGCCTGATGGCTCAAGGGCGGCAAGGCCCCGACCACAGGCTTCCATTCGGTGATGGAAAGACCGGATTCGGTGAGCCGCGTCAGCCCGCCGACCACGACCATGAGAAACACCAGCGCCGAAACGGCGAACAGCCAGATGGCGACCTGCCGCCGGGCGGCTTGCGAATTGATTTCATTCATGGGGGAAAGTGATAGCGCGAAGAGGGCCGCTGGCCCAGCAGGATCAGCCCGCGACAGAAGGACGCTTCTATCAATGGCGGAGGCTTTGCCTCACGGGGCGCGATGGCCTACATAAAGAGCAGTCAAACGGAGAAACCAGATGCCCCGCTTCACGCTCCGCACCCGCAAATTCATCGGCACGATGTTTCTGCTGGTGTTCCTGTTCTTCTATTCACTGCTGGTCATGACCATCGCGGTGAGCGGCCACATCCCGGAGAACGGCTTCGTGCAGTTCGCCTACTACCTGATCGCGGGCACGATCTGGGCGTTTCCGTTCCGCTACGTGATGATCTGGATGTTGCGGCCCGACGCCGAACCCACAGCCTGAAGCCGATCGTCAGATCAGAAGAAGTGACCGGTCTGCGTCTTGTTCAGAATGAGGATCGCGGCAAGGAAGATGATGATCGGAACGGTGGCCATTGTCGTGAACTCCGAAAAGACTGCTATCGAACAAGCGATTGAGCGCCAGATTGCCTGACGCCCTCGGCAAAGAAAAGGGCCAACCCGCCTGCCTGAAAGACATTGAAGGCTGGCCCCGCTTTAGATGGTCGGAGCGGCCGGATTCGAACCGACGACCCCTTGTCCCCCAGACAAGTGCGCTACCGGGCTGCGCTACGCTCCGACTAAACCGGTGAAAGGAAGCGAGAAGATCGCCCTCTTTGGAGGCGCGGAATATAGACGGGGGTTTCGCCCCCGGCAACGCCTCAATCAGCATATTTTTCAAGGTTTTTCAGAAATTAACGATCCAGGTCCGAGAGAATGAATGATGAGCCTTATTCCTCATCTTCCTCTTCTTCCCAAAGGGTTTCGTCGATTTCTTCTTTCAAACTCACAAGGTCTTCAAGTAACTCTTTAAGAACCTTGCGCGCATTGGCGTCCAGCGAGACGTCGGAGGCGTCGTCATCCTGCTCGCTGCGACGCACCGCTTCGCGCGCCAACTCCGCCAGAGAAGAATCAACCGTGCCCTTGCCAGTCTCGCTGACGAACTTCACGCCTTGTTCGCGGAAGACCTTCTGCACACCCTTGATCGTATAGCCGTCATTATAGAGAAGTGTGCGCACGCCACGCAGCAGGTCCACATCTTCGGGACGATAATAGCGCCGACCACCGCCGCGCTTGAGCGGGCGAATTTGCGTGAACTTGCTCTCCCAGAACCTCAGAACGTGCTGAGGCACGTCAAGTTCTGTAGCAACTTCACTAATGGTTCTGAATGCGTCGGGTGACTTTTGTATCGACAAACCAGGTCCTTGGCTCCGCTTCTCAATCCGGGAAATCAATGCGGATCGGGCCACGGGATGCTCCAGTACTTATTCGGCTGCTTCCGCCTTGCCGCTCAGCGCCGAGTTAATCCGTTCCTTCAACACATGGCTGGGGCGGAACACGAGGACACGCCGCGGCTTGATCGGCACTTCTTCGCCCGTCTTGGGATTGCGCCCCATACGCCCGCCTTTTTGACGGACGGAGAAGGACCCGAATGAAGAAAGCTTCACCGTGTCGCCCTTCGAAAGGCTTGTTCCGATCTCAAGCAGCACCGATTCAACAAGCTCGGCGGATTCATTTCGCGACAGGCCGACTTCCTGATAGACGGCTTCGCTCAGATGAGCCCGTGTAATTGTATCCCCCATAGGCAATCCTCCAGTTCGCTCAAAGCCTATTGCGGGCCGATTATTCCGTCAATATCAATAGGATGCGCGAATGTTCTAAAGTTTAATTCCGTCCAGATTCGGGACAAAAACGGATATTTACCGCCGTTACCAGCGCAGCAGCACCGACCCCCAGGTGAAGCCGCCGCCCATCGCCTCAAGCAAAACCAGATCGCCCGGCTTGATTCGTCCATCCCTGACAGCCGTATCCAACGCCAGGGGCACGGAGGCTGCTGACGTATTGCCATGCTCGCCGACCGTCATCACGACCTTTTCAGGCGGCAGGCCGATGCGCTTGGCCGTGCCGTCGAGGATGCGCTTGTTGGCCTGATGGGGTACGAACCAGTCAATGTCGGCGACGGTGAGATTGGTAGCTGCCAGCGCCTCCTTGATCGTGTCGGCGATATTGACGACCGCGTGACGGAAGACCTCGCGGCCCTCCATGCGCACATGGCCGACCGTGCCCGTGGAGGACGGGCCGCCATCGACATAGAGCTTTTCCTTGTGAGTGCCGTCGGAATGAAGATGGGCCGTCAGGATGCCGCGATCGGCATTGGTGCCCTCACCCTCGCCCGCCCTGACGATGACCGCCCCGGCGCCATCGCCGAAGAGAACGCAGGTGGTGCGATCCGTCCAGTCGAGCAGACGCGAAAAGGTCTCCGCGCCGATGACGAGGCAGGTGCGCGATTGCCCCGAACGAATGAAACTGTCGGCAATGGTGAGCGCATAGACAAAGCCCGAGCACACAGCCTGCACATCGAAGGCAAAGCCATGATGAAGCCCGAGCGCCTTTTGCACGGTGACGGCGGTCGCGGGAAACGTATTGTCCGGCGTCGTCGTGCCCATGATGATCGTGTCGATCTCCTGAGCGTCGATCCCCGCATTCTGGATAGCGATCCGCGCCGCCTTGAGCGCGAGATCGGAGGTCAACTCGCCATCCGCTGCGATATGCCGGGCATGAATACCGGTACGCTCGACGATCCACTCGTCGGTCGTCTCGACAATCTTGCTCAGGTCGTCATTAGTGACCCGGCGCTCCGGCAGATAGCTGCCGCAGCCCGTTACAACACTTCGAATGATACTCACGATAAAGCTGCCTCGGATTCGTCTGTCGTTGATTGTTCGGCTGACTTGCCATTGGAGAGCTTGAGACTATCCAGCGGGCCAAGGTCGGCCATGATTTTTTGTACGAGACCGGCAGCCGCGACATCAACCGCTACATCAATGGCATAGGCAAAGCCTTCATTGTCGGTGCCGCCGTGACTTTTCACCACGAGGCCGTTGAGGCCGAGAAACACGGCCCCATTGGACGAACGCGGATCGAGCTTCTTGCTCAGCGCCTTGAAAGCGCCCTGCGCCAGCAAATAGCCAAGGCGCGACATAAGCGAACTGTTGAGCGCCCCGCGAAGGAACTCAACGATGAGACGCACCGTGCCTTCCGCTGTCTTGAGCGCTATATTGCCGGTATAGCCATCGGTCACGACGACATCAGTCGTGCCCTTGGCAATGTCATCGCCTTCGACAAAACCGTAAAAATCGACATTGAGGTCGGCGGTGCGCAGGATTTGCGCGGCCTCCTTGACCTGTTCTGTGCCCTTCACTTCTTCCTGACCGATATTGAGCAGGCCGACCGTGGGACGTTCCAGACCGAAGATGATGCGCGCGAATGCCTCGCCCATGACGGCAAATTGCACAAGCTGGATCGCGCCCGGCCCGATGGTCGCGCCAAGATCGAGCACAACGCACTCGCCACGCATGGTCGGCCAGAGCGCCGCTAGCGCGGGACGCTCGACATTGGGCATGGTCTTGAGAATGACCTTGGACATGGCCATGAGCGCGCCCGTATTTCCAGCCGAAACGGCGACCTGCGCACGACCCGCTTTGACCGCATCGATTGCCTGCCACATGCTGCTGGTCTTGCGGCCACGGCGCAGCGCCTGGCTCGGCAGTTCGTCCATCGAAATGGCGACATCCGTGTGAATGATTTCGCTCACCGCTGCGACACGCGGAAACTTTTCCAGCACAGGTCGCATGACCGCTTCATCGCCAAAGATCAGGAAACGCACCTGAGGGTGGCGAATGCAGGCAAGCTCGGCGCCACCGATGGTCGTTTCCGGACCGTGATCGCCGCCCATCCCGTCGAGTGCAATTGTCAAACCGCTTATCGTCAACCAAACCTCACTTCCCTGCCCCCCTTGTCAGGGCTGAATCGCTCCCCCACGAGCAATCACCCTGATGACAGATCGCCATGAAGATACCGGGTTGCGCGCGCGAAACAACAGTTACGTTTTGCCCTAAGAGCTTGCAGAATCAATCTTTTTTCTTGAGTTTTTCGAGCGCGGCAAAGGGATTCGGACGGCTTTCCTCGACTTCCGCCGGGGCAACTTCCGTCGATTGAAACACAGCTCCCGGCTTTTTCGGATAGGGATCGATCTCCAGAAACAGCTGCTCCGACATCGCCTCACCGACATCGAGAACGCCATTTTCGATGGACTCGGGCGGATCTTCGCTCTGAACGTCAACGATTATCTCGCGATTGGCGGCCTCGGCCGCATCCTTCTCGATCATCTCGATAGGCAGATAATGGAGCGTGAACTTCTGCGACAGATGCGCGGGCATCGGCTCCAGCGTCGCGACGCAAGCCTGAACAAGATCGGCTTCCAATGAGCCTTCCAGCGCCAGACCATGACGACGCCACGGCTTGGCCGTGACGACACCATGAAAATCGTTCAATTCCAGCAGATCAAAGCGCCTGGCCAATGCCGCGCGCTCCGCCTCGCCCACCTCAAAACGCAATGTCTTGCCATTGGGAGGCACATCGGCGAGCGCCAGCAAAAGACTGAATTCAGGCGCCGGTGTCTCGTTTGTTGACCCGGTCATCGAACCGAAGCTCCATGAGGTTCGGGCAGAGTCGCAACGGCGATCTTACCCGCCAGCAATGTCTCGACGGGGCAATCCCTCAGCGCAGCCTCGGCCCGGCGGACATATGCCGCCAGCGCGTCGACATCCTCAGCCGATGGCGCGGGCTCTGCCGGATAAACATTGCGCGCCAGCGCCGACTTGAGCACGGCCTCATCTTCGGCATCCAGTCCTTTGTCATAAGCTTCGATTCGACCATAAAAGGATGACGCCATGCCCTTGATTTCCTTGCCAACCTTGAGATCGCTGATGCCAATCTCGCGCAGGGTCTGGTCCATATCGTCGAAAAGAATGTCAAAAACCCTCTGAGACAGGGCCCTGGCCTCCTCAATGTGAGGCTCCGTAACAAGCCGCAAACGCCTCAACGCCAGAAAGACGTGAAGCAGAACCATCTCGAATCGCCCTTCCAGAGTATCGGGAACGCCGGCATGGCGATAAAGAGCAGGTGAGCGGGCTTGCGAGACCAGCGCTCCATAGATAGCGTATGGTTCCTGCTCACGCTCCGACCGGTCAAAAAACCTTTTCCATATCATCATGTTACTCCATCCGGCCGAACTGGCCCCAAGCCCGAACACCGGCTCGTCATTGAATATCGGTTTTCAAGAAGCCGATTGAATTTAGCGACCGACAAGGGTAGGTCAACGTCTGAACATTTGGGTCTCGGGAGGGCCGACAATATGACTTCCAATCGCTTGCACCACCGCTCTGGTATCCTGGCCACCCTCGTCCTTGTTGCCGTTACGGGCTCAGCCCTGAGCGGCTGCGGGCTTGTCACGCCCGTGACCGCCCATCGCGGTTATATCATCAACGAATCCGATCTCGACAAGATCAAGCCGCATGAGGCCACCAAAGAGCAGGTCGAGCGTTATATGGGCACACCGTCGGTGAAGTCCACAATCGATGGCGAAGCCTGGTACTACATCAGCAGCAATACCGAGACCTATCTCTTCTACCCGCCTGAGGAAACCGAACGCCAGGTCGTCGCGGTCTATTTCGACAAGACAGACGAAGTTCAGGACCTTCGTTACTACGGCATGCAGGATGGCGAAATCATCGACATGGAAACCCGCTTCACCCCGTCACGCGGCAAGGAACTCACCATTCTTGGACAGCTGTTCAGCAATCTCGGTCGCTTCAACAAGGACAAGAGCAGCAGCACCCCCAAGCCCGGCGGGCAGCGCTAGTCAATAAAGGCCGCCAAAGCGGCACAGAGAACAGCAATAGAAAAAGGCCCCGGAAATTTCCGGGGCCTTTTATCGTTTGAAGCTGTCTCGCTGTTCAGTGAGCGAGAACCGCCAGCAGCAAAAGCGCCACGATGTTCGTGATCTTGATCATCGGGTTCACAGCCGGACCGGCAGTGTCCTTGTAGGGATCGCCGACGGTATCGCCTGTGACAGCCGCCTTATGGGCTTCGGAACCCTTGCCGCCGTGATGGCCGTCTTCGATATACTTCTTGGCATTATCCCAAGCGCCGCCGCCGGCCGTCATGGAGATGGCGACGAAGAGACCTGTGATGATGACGCCCAGAAGCATCGCGCCCACGGCGGAGAAGGCTTCCGACTTGCCTGCAATCTGCAGGACAATGAAGTAAAGCACCACCGGCGAAAGCACGGGCAGCAGCGAAGGAATGATCATTTCCTTGATCGCCGCCTTGGTCAGCATATCCACCGCACGGGCATAATCGGGCTTCGACGTTCCCGCCATGATGCCCGGATCGGCCTTGAACTGACGACGCACTTCAACGACCACCGCACCAGCCGCACGCCCCACCGCAGTCATGCCCATCGCCCCGAAGAGATAGGGAAGCAGACCGCCGATGAAGAGACCAACCACCACGTAAGGGTTGGACAGCGAGAAGTCCGGCACAACGCCTGCGAAGTAGGGATAGAGTTCCGGCGAGGCCGAGAAGAAGTTCAGATCCTGCGTATAGGCAGCGAAGAGAACCAGGGCGCCAAGACCGGCAGAGCCGATCGCATAACCCTTCGTCACGGCCTTCGTCGTGTTGCCAACGGCGTCAAGCATGTCCGTCGTCTTGCGAACATCGGCGGGCAGGTCGGCCATTTCGGCAATGCCACCGGCATTGTCGGTAACCGGACCAAAGGCATCGAGCGCCACAACCATGCCTGCAAGAGCAAGCATCGTCGAAACCGCAATGGCGATGCCGAAAAGGCCGGCAAGGCTGTAGGTCGCGAGAATGCCGACCACGATGATGATGGCCGGAAGGGCCGTCGCTTCCATCGAAATCGCCAGCCCCTGAATGACGTTCGTGCCGTGACCGGTCACAGACGCCGCCGCAATGCTCTTCACAGGACGGAAATTGACGCCCGTGTAATATTCCGTCACCCAGATGATGAGACCCGTGATGACCAGACCGGCAATGCCGCAATAGTAGAGGTCCATGCCTGTGAAGGTGGTGAGCCCAACCGTGAAGCTGGAGTCAAAACCAACAATACGATCCGTCACGAAATAGAGCGCGACAAGGGACAGGATGGCCGAAGCCACGAAGCCCTTGTAGAGAGCGCCCATCACATTGTTGCTTTTCCCAAGGCGCACGAAGAAAACGCCAATGATCGAAGTGATGATGCAAGTGCCGCCAATGGCGAGCGGATAGGTCATGAGGTTCAAGACCTCACCACCGGAAAAGAAGATCGACGCCAGAACCATCGTCGCCACCAGCGTCACCGCATAGGTTTCGAAAAGGTCAGCCGCCATGCCCGCGCAGTCGCCGACATTGTCGCCGACATTGTCGGCAATCGTGGCCGGGTTGCGCGGATCGTCTTCCGGGATACCCGCTTCGACCTTGCCGACAAGGTCGCCGCCGACATCCGCACCC
>JBAQNC010000283.1:0-3675 GCA_049303435.1 Parvibaculum sp.
GAATTCTTCGAAAATGAAGAACAGGCCGACGCTGGCGAAGAAGCCGCCGAAGCCACAGCGGAAGAAACCGAAGCCTGATCAGGCCTCGTTCCTTCGCCAAATGATTGACGCCGTCCCCTCAGGGGGCGGCGTTTTTCATTGGGCACCCGACGAGACCTATTGAACGCGCCGTCATTCAGGCAGACACTCTACGGCGAACGATGGAGAGAACTAAATGCCTGTTCGCATGATTGAAGTGATGGCGAAGGATGGATATGCCGATACGCTGGAAGCTGCGGCGCAGCAGTTCGAGGCGCTGGAGTTCTATCGCGGCGCAGTTGATGAACACGGCATGCAATTCGTCCGCATCCTTGCCCGCAGCGATCGCCAACAGGATCTGATCGACACATTGCAGACGGCCCTGGGCTCGGGCGAGGACTGGCATGTCATTATCCAGTCGGTCGATGCGATCATGCCGGACCCTGCGCCGCCGGTGGAGACAGAAAAGTCTTCCAAGGCCGCGCTTCGCGAAGAGCTCTATGTCGAGATCGAGCGCGGTGCAAAGATGGACCAGACTTTCATCATCCTCGTCCTGCTCTCGACCGTTGTCGCGGCCATCGGTCTGCTGAACAACAATGTCGCCGTCATCATCGCGGCCATGGTGATCGCACCGCTGCTTGGCCCCAATATGGCGCTCGCATTTGGCAGCGCGCTGGGCGATCACGAATTGATCGGACAGGCCGCGCTTTCCAACCTGGTCGGCATCTCGCTCGCCATTGGCGGCGCGGCAATCGCAGGCATGTTGCTTCCCGACAAATTCAACGGGCCGGAACTTATGTCGCGCACCAATCTGGGTTACGACAGCGTGGCGCTGGCGCTCGCTTCCGGCGCGGCGGGCGCCATTTCGCTGACCACGCGGGTCTCGAGCGTGCTGGTCGGCGTCATGGTCGCCGTCGCTCTCATGCCGCCTGCGGCGGCCACCGGCTATATGCTTGGTACGGAGCGTTATGCGCTGGCGGCGGGCGCAGGCGAACTGCTCGCGGTCAACATCGTTTGTATCAACCTGTCCGCGCAGATCGTGTTCCTTGCCAAAGGGATCAAGCCGAGAAGCTGGATCGAGCAGCGCGCGGCCAAGGAATCCACCATGACCAGCATTCTCATATGGTCCGTGTTGCTTCTGGCACTCATTGGCATTATCGCCTGGCAGCACAATAGCTGACCGCTGAAATGTTGGTTTTTTACCAGAAGGTCTGCTAGCGTTCCTATATTGGGGGTGCGAAATCGGTGGATCCGATGGCGTACCATTCGGGTCCGGGTTTGCTTCAACTCCTGATTGCGAGGTGGTTGCATGCTGTTCGGTTTGTTACTCGACAACGTGGTCAAGCATGGCTCATTACGGGTCATCGACTACAACGACCGCGAAAAGACATATGGCGACGGTAGTGGCCAGCGGATCACGCTGCGATTGCATATCCGCGGACCGCACACCGCCCTTGCGCTCAATCCATACCTAAAGCTCGGCGAGGCCTATATGGATGGGCAGATCACCATTGATCCACCGCACACCATCTATGACCTGCTCGATCTGGTGCTGAGCAATCTCGGAACCAATTATTCAAGCAAGGCGATGCAGATTTACGCCGCGCTGAGACGCATGAAACGACGCATCGATCAGCACAATCCCATCGGCAAGGCAAAGGACAATGTCGCCCATCATTACGATCTAGATGGCGGCATCTACGACCTCTTCCTTGACGAGGACAAACAATATTCCTGCGCCTATTACACGCGCAACGACATGAGCCTTGAAGAGGCCCAGCGCGCAAAAAAGCATCACATCATCGCCAAGCTCGCCATCGAACCCGGCATGCGGGTGCTCGATATCGGCTGCGGCTGGGGCGGTATGGCGCTGACCATCGCGGAAGAGACCGGCGCCAACGTCGTCGGCGTGACGCTGAGCGAAGAACAGCACAAGGTGGCGACGGTGCGGGCCGCCAAACGGGGACTATCAGATCAGGTCGAATTCCGCTTGCAGGACTATCGCCTGCTGGAACCCAGCTTCGACCGCATCGTCTCGGTCGGCATGTTCGAGCATGTCGGCATCGGTCACTATGCGGAATATTTCAATCATGTGAACCGGCTGCTCACAGAGGATGGCGTGGCGCTAATCCACACGATCGGGAGGCTCGATCCACCTGCCGCCACCAATCCGTGGATCGCCAAATATATTTTCCCCGGTGGCTATATTCCCTCACTTAGCGAAATGACGGCATCTGTGGAGCCGACCGGCCTACTGATGACCGACGTCGAGATACTGCGCCTGCACTACGCCAAGACGCTGCGCGAATGGCGGCGGCGCTTCATGGCGCGACGCGACGAGGCGCTCAAAATTTATGACGAGCGCTTCTGCCGGATGTGGGAATTCTATCTGGCCGGATCGGAAACCTCCTTCCGCCACGAAGGCATGGTCAATTTCCAGCTGCAACTCACCCGCAAGATCGACGCCCTGCCGCTGACGCGAAACTATATGATCGAGCAGGAAGACAGGTTCGAGGCGGGGAATATTCCGCATCGGCTGGCGGGTGACTGAAGCACGAGACTCGCCTCATCCGACAAAGGACAATACCCTCCGGGAAGAGAGATTCATCTCCGGCGGGGAGGTTCGACGGCATTGAACAACCAAACATCGAGGGAAGGCGCTCCGCGCAAGATCGACGTCTATTATGATTTTCGCTCGCCCTATGCTTATTTCGCGTCACACCGCATGTCCGACGCGAATTTTCAACCGTCACAAAAAATTCAGTGGCGCTGGCGTCCTATCTCCATCGACGTGCTCCTCAATCTGCAAGCTGGCAGACCGCCGCTTGCCGACTGGACCGATCCGCTCTCTCCACCCAAGCGGAAACATTTCATCGCCGACGTCGGAAGGATGGCGCGATTTTACGGAGCGCCGCTTCGTCCACCAAAGCCCGCGCGACAAAATCCAACCTTGCCACTCTCGGTCGCCATGCTGCTGGATGAGGAAAGCGTCCCCCACGATGACTTTCGGCGCGCTATCTTCAAGGCGATCTGGGAAGAGCAACGCCACATCACGGACAAGGATGTCGTCGCATCATGTCTCGGAGCGCTGCCGCACGAGCTTGTCGACAAGGCTGCCGATCCTGCCGTCCGCGCCAGACTGATCGCCAATAGTGAGGCGGCCTTTCAGCGCAGCATCTTCGGCGTGCCGAGTTTCGTGCACGGGGAGGAGGTCTTCTTCGGCGCGGACCGATTGGACCTCCTCCTCGCAAGTCTCGATTGGAGCTAGATCAGCCCTCACGATTGTCGATGCTGAGCGGGCCTGCGCCGTTCGCCATGAGCGCGAGGAAGCCGCCGGCGATCGCGATGTTCTTCATGAACATGATCTGCTGGACCTGATCGGCAAGATTGTTGTGAAAGAAAACGGCGGTCGCCAATGTGAAGATCGCCATGAGCGGAGCGATGAGGCGCGTCTGATAGCCCACCAGGATCAGCAGGCCGCCGCCAAGCTCGGCGGCGAGCGCAATGGCATAACCCAGTTGCGGCAAGGGCAGCCCGGCCGACGAGATGTAGCCGATGGTGCCCGCCGGGTTCATCAGCTTGCCGTAGCCCGCCACCAAAAACAGAAACGCCAGAAACAAACGCGCCAGCGGCGCCGCATAGGCAGATGCCTTTCCA
>JBAQNC010000284.1:0-2746 GCA_049303435.1 Parvibaculum sp.
GCGCAATGGCTGGTTTCACACAGGCGACGCCTTCCGCAAGGATACCGACGGCAATTTCTATTTCGTCGATCGCATGAAGGATGCCATTCGTCGGCGCGGCGAAAACATTTCGTCATTCGAAGTGGAAGCCGAAATCATCGCACATCCTGATGTGCAGGAAGCGGCCGCTATCGGCGTGCCGAGCCCGCTTGGCGAAGACGATGTGATGGCGATCGTCGCACCTGTTGCAGGTCGCAATATAGACGCGGAAAAGCTCATCGCTTTTCTCAGGGAGCGCCTGCCCTATTTCATGATGCCGCGCTATATCCGCGTGATGTCCGAGCTGCCGAAAACGCCAACGGCAAAGGTGCAAAAGGCCGGATTGCGTGCGGAAGGCATCACTGCCGACACATGGGATCGCGAGGCTTCCAGCATAAAGATAAAGCGTGAAAATCTGACCAAGGTCGAGGCGAAGTGAAAGATGGAGGCGCTTTGTCCCCGGATCGGCTTCATGTAGTGTGCGCTTACAAAAAATGGCGCAAATCAAGGGGGTTCCATGCCGAAGCCACTACAGATCGCTCATCGTGGCGGGGCCGGGCTTTGGCCGGAGAACACGATGGGGGCGTTTCGGCATGCGCTGGAATTCGGGGCGGATGGAATCGAGCTGGATGTGCATCTGACGCGGGACGGGATTCCCGTCGTGCATCACGATGAAAGCCTGAAGCCGGCGATTGCGCGGGGGCCGGATGGCGAATGGCTGGCGCGACCGACGCCGCTGATAAAATCTCTTGATTATCAAGAGCTTAGTAAGTTCGACCTCGGACGATTGCGACCGGGATCGGGCTATGGCGCGCGCTATCCGCACCAAATCCCAAGCGATGGCGAGCGGGCGCCGAAGCTCGAAGAGGTGTTCGGGTTGGTGAAGGAATCGGGGAACAGGGACTTCCATATCTATGTCGAGCTGAAGACGTCGCTGCTCGACCTGAGCCAGTCGTCGGACCCGGAAACACTAGCAGAATCAGTGGTTTCGCTGATCCGCAAAATGGAAATGGAGCGCCAGGTCACCTTCGTTTCCTTCGACTGGCGGGCGCTTGTCCACGCCAGGAAAATCGCGCCGGAAATCCCGAACGCCTTTACGACTTACCTCTTTGCGATCCTCGATCCGGCGGATGCTTCGGCGGCTCAGGACAAGCCGGGATCGGAAGAGGCGGCCATGCGCGCGGCCTCCGCAAAGGGCGCGCCCTGGGTCGCCGGGTGCGACTGGCGAGACCAGCAAGGCGTTGATTTTGCTGAAAGAATGCTGCGCTCCATTGCCTCGGGACCGGCGGATGGATGGTTCTCATGGCATGGGGATGTAACGGCGGAAACGGTGAAACTTGCCCGCGAACTGGGGCTCAAAGTGTCGTGCTGGACGGTCGACGAGCCTGACGAGATGCGGCGTCTGGCGGCGCTCGGCGTCGATGCGATCCTGACGGACAGGCCCGACCGACTGCGCGAGGTCATGCTCGAAAGGTGAGTGTTTCCTGCAAGAGATCGAGCCTTTTCATGTCGTTGGTCATGTCACCTGCTCGAGCCGACATGCAAAAGGCCCGACGCGCGCGTCGGGCCTCTTAAATTCGGGGATAAGCCTCTTGCTTACTTCGGCGCGAGGACCATGACCATCTGGCGGCCTTCGAGGCGGGGATAGGCTTCGACCTTGGAAATATCCTCGACCTGTTCCTTCACCTTGTTCAGCAGCGCCATGCCAAGTTCCTGATGCGCCATTTCGCGACCACGGAAGCGCAGGGTGACTTTCACCTTGTCGCCTTCCTCGAAGAAGCGAAGCATCGATTTCATCTTCACGTCATAGTCATGCGTGTCGATGTTGGGGCGCATCTTGATTTCCTTGACCTCGACGGTCTTCTGCTTCTTGCGGGCCTCGTTGGCCTTCTTCTGCGCCTGGAATTTGAATTTGCCGAAGTCGAGCAGCTTGCACACGGGCGGCTTGGAATTGGGCGACACTTCGACGAGGTCGAGCCCTGCTTCCTCCGCCATACGCATGGCATCGACAGTCGGAATAACGCCGCGCTTTTCGCCCTCGGCGTCGATGAGAAGAACGGATGATTCATCGATCATCTCATTGATGCGCGGGCCCTCTCTGGTGGGCGGCGCCTGTACTGGTCTGCGAGCTATGTAAACATCTCCTTATTTCTCTTCCGACGACAGCCACAACACTTTTGCTCCAGTGCCGCATGAACGGGACCCCAAGCCCAACAACGGGCTTCCCGACGGATATCTGCGCAAAGCTATAGATTTGATAGGGCTTCACCGCAAGTGTCTTCCAACTTTACGAATTCGAGATCGGAAGTGCAAACAGGTGAATCAAGCCCCTATCAGGGCCGAAAGGCGTGCCATTTGGGCCTTGGCCAGACACAAAGACGCAATATCGGCGTCATGGCGGAGCCATCGAGATCATGGACATGGGCAAAGCTCATCCATGAAATGCGCCGTACAAGGGCAAGAAAACGCGACGGCCCGCGCGCCACGCCTTCATCCCAGACCTCGTCGACCAGTTTTTTGAAGCGGGTGGCATGTTCGGCCTCGGTGAGCAGAACGAGTTTCGCGCCGGGATGCATGGCGCGTAAAAGAGCAAGCCGGGCTTCGGCTTCCTTGCCCGGTTCAAGCAGGATGACAAGAATGGGGCCAATGTTCCGCGTCACCGGAGCGCCCTGCGTGTCGTCAGGCATGGGCGGGTTTGAGCAGGTTTGAGTAGATGTCGAGTGTGGCG
>JBAQNC010000285.1:0-9448 GCA_049303435.1 Parvibaculum sp.
CATCACCATCGCGCGCGAGCTGATCGGCAGCGATATTTCCATCGCGCTGATCGAAAGCGGCGGGCTGGAGTTCGAGCCGGACACGCAGGCGCTCTATGAAGGCGAGAGCGTGGGCGTGCCCTATACGCTGGACACCTCGCGCCTGCGCTATTTCGGCGGCTCGACCAATCACTGGGGCGGCTGGTGCCGCCCGATGCAGCCTATCGACTTTGAAGAACGCAGCTGGGTGCCCCATTCGGGCTGGCCGATCACCTATGACGAACTGGCGCCCTTTTACGAACGCGCCAACGAGATAGCGCAGGTCGGTCCCTTCCGCTTCAACGACGCGGACTGGTGGTCGGACGGCGGCAAGAACCAGGTGCTGCCGCTGCCCGGCGGCGAGGTGACGACGCGCTGGTTCGAATACAGCCCGCCGACGCGCTTCGGGCAGGTCTATCGCAAGGCGATCGAGAAGGCGCCGAACGTGAAGACCTATCTCCATTCCAACGTCACCGAGATCGTGCCGAACGCGGAAGGCAAGTCGATCGACCACCTGAACGTGGCGACGCTGAGCGGCGTCAAATTCACGGTGCGCGCCAAGCGCGTGATCCTGGCGACCGGCGGCATCGAGAATGCGCGCATGCTGCTGCTGTCCAACAGCGTGCAGAAAGCGGGCCTGGGCAACGGACACGATGTCGTGGGACGCTATTTCATGGAGCATCCCCATATCGACAAGCCGGTGGAAATCCTGCTGACGAACCCCGAAGTGGTGGCGCCGTACTACAAGACCTATACCAAGCTCAACGGCGCGCAGATCCGCGGCGTCTTCATGTTCACCGACGAATATCTGCGCAAGTCGCGCCGTCTCGGCACGGTGATGACATTCTACGAGTCGCAGCTCATTCGCGCCGACGACACTTACGATGACGACGCCATCGCCAAACAGCGCGAGCTGGAGCCCGACCTGTTGCAGCTGATGCATTCGACGACGGCAAAGCCCGCCACCGGACCGGTGCTCGGCATGCGCTACGGCACGGGCTGCGCGACGGAACAGACGCCCAACCCGCAAAGCCGCGTGATGCTGTCCAACGAGAAAGACGCGCTGGGACTTCACCGCACCAAGCTCGACTGGCGGCTCAATCTGGAAGACCGCACCAACCTGCGCCACAACCTCGAAGCGCTGGCCCGCGCCTTCGGCCAATGGGGCAATGGCACGGTGCGCATCCTCTTCAAGGACCAGCCCGACTGGAACGAGGCCGAAGGCTGGGGCAACCACCACATGGGCACGACGCGCATGGCGAGCGACCCGCGCAAGGGCGTGGTGGACGCCGATTGCAAGGTGCACGGCATCGACAATCTCTACGTCGCGGGCAGTTCGGTCTTCACGACGTCAGCCACCATCAACCCGACGCTGACCATATTGGCGCTGGCGATGAAACTCTCCGATCATGTGAAGCAGAAATTCCTGGGCGGGGCCTGAGCCATGAGCGAGCACGAACATCACCCCGCGATTTCACGCCGCAATGTGCTGATGCTCGGCGGCGTCGCCATCGTCGCCGGCGCGCTACCCGCCTCGTTCCACCTTTTCGAGCCGGACAATGGCGCGCTTGCCGACACACTCGTGAGCCTGCTCGCCGACAGGCAAAGCGCGGCGCGGCTCGGCACGCTCTGGGCAAAGAATTCATCCGCCCCGCGCGAGCCCGAGGCTATCGCCGCCAAGATCGGCGAAAGGCTGCGATCATTCGGCTGGAGCCGGAACGGCACGCCCGACGAGTTGCGCGAAGCGCTTGCCGGCCGCATTGCCCATGACTTTGCGCACAACGACATGGTGAGCCTGTCCGGCTGGCAACTGGCGCGTACATCGGCGGAGCTTTGCGCGCTGGCGGCCAGCATGACGGACGAAACGCCCGAAGCGACACCAGCCAAACACGAATGAGACGCAACCCGGATCAAGACCTAGGGACAGGGCCCGTCTTTTCCAAGTGAAATCGAGTTCATGCGCGCCTCGATGGTGGAAGCGTGGCTGCTCATCCATTCACCGGGATAGTCGGGCCGCCATTTGAGGGGCGCGGGCAAGGCGGCCGCCATGAGCGCCGCCTGCCGCCGCGTAAGATGGGCCGCACTGACGCCGAAATAAATGCGCGCCGCCGCTTCCGCCCCGTAAATGCCCTGCCCCCATTCGATCTCGTTGAGATAAAGCTCGAGAATGCGTTCCTTGGGCAACAGCGCTTCCAGCCAGACGGTCAGATAGACTTCGATGCCCTTGCGCAGGAAATTGCGCGCCGGCCAGAGCAAAAGGTTCTTGGAGGTTTGCATGCTGATGGTGCTCGCCCCCAGCATGCGCCCACCGCCACGCGCATTGCGCTCGATGGCCCGGTCCACCGCCACCCAGTCGAACCCCTGGTGTTCGCAAAAACGGGCATCCTCGGAGGCGATGACGGCGCGTTGAAGATTGGGCGAGATTTCGGAAAGTGGCGTCCAATCCTTCGTCAGACCATAGCCCTGCACGACGCGAATAAGCATCAAGGGCGTTGCTGGCGGCGGCGCGAAACGATAGGCCACAAAGATCAGCGGCGGCACGACAACGAACACAAGCACGATATCGACGAGCCAGCGTCTCCACCCCGTAAGCCCGGCAATGCCGTGGCCGGGATGGAATAGATGTTCGCGACGCCAGGCACGGCGGGAAGGCGAAAAAAGAGACTGGCGCTTATGGTGTTTCACGCCGTTATTTTTATCTATCGGCGTGAAACACACAAGGCCGGACTGGATTACATCTCGAGCGCAACGCGCAAACCGAAAACCCAGTTGTCGGCATCGACAACGGCGCCGGTATTGTCAAAACCGGGATTTTTTACCCATTGCAAGGAAGGCGTGAGCGCGACGTGTTCCATGACATCATATTTCACGTAAAGCTCGGCCTCGGTCGTATCGGCAAAGCCTGCGCCAAGCTTGCCGGAGACACTCGTGCGGGTGACGCCGAGACCGGTCGTGAGCCGGTCGGCAAGCTGACGCTGCAACGCGCCGCCGACAAACCAGTCCGCCGCCGAAACATCGCTATCGGCCTTGCCAGCGCGAAGCGACCAGCCCGTGCCGAGCGCGGCGCCTTCGAGAACGCCATAAACGCCCTTGTTGGTCGTGGCGCCGGGCGCGGCGCTGAGATAGGCGTGGTCGGCGGTATTGGTCCAGACGCCGATCCTGGCCGCGCCTTCATCGCCAAGGCTTGCAAGCGCCCAGCCAAGTTCCGCACCCGCAAAGACGCCCTTGCCGGAACTGCGCACATCGAAGAGATCGGGATAGGTATGGCTGGCATTGTCGCCAAGGCCGCTTGAAGCGCCGAGCACGACGACGACGCCGGGCATCGCGCCCTCGCCTGTCGTGGAGAAGGCTGCGCCCAGCGTGTAATCGGGGAACTCAATGGTGGTGTTATGCACCAGCGACCAGTTCATGAATTGCGTGCGCTCGTCATTGGCGAAGGCGCTGGTGTCGAGAAAAGCCGTCGTATCGAGAAGACCGACATCGACCGTGAAGGCGCTGCCCTCAAACTCATAATAGAGTTCTGAAAGCTGCAAACGGCCATGACCCGAGCCATCGGTCGCCGTGCCGACATTGGTGTTGGAATTGCCGAGAAAGCTTGTCACGCCATTGGTGCGCGGCGTGGTCGTCGCTTCGATATGCGCATGGATTTCGCCGCTCAGGGCATCCACAGGCAGGGTCACGAAGACTTCGGGCCGAAGCGCCGCTTCATTGTCGATGCGGCTGTCGCTGGCGCCCTGGAAAGTGCCTATCAGAGAAGCGGAAAACATCGGTTCCTCGACGCCCGTCTGCGCCTCGGCGCGTTCTGCCTGTTTCTCCTCGGCGTTCGCCCCCGCCGAAAACGCCATTGTCGAAACCGACAGTCCAACAAGGACCACTGCGATCCGTCTCATGCTCTGCTGAGCCCCCATAACCAACTCCATTGTGCGCAGGAAAATTGAGAATGACTATTATTTGCATTGATAATGATTTGCAATAGCTATTTCATGGCAATATCGTCACGATGTAATGTTATAATATAATGATCTAGCCGCTTGCAAGCCGCCTCTGACGCGAAACCGGAAACAGCCCCTCCCTTTGAAGGGAAGGGCGCAAGCCCGCCAAACCTCAAAACACCGAAGACGTCATCATCCGACCGACCTTTGTTGTCGTCACTTGGCGTCCGTTCGTCTAGACACTAAAGTCGCGCGGCAGAGATCCGTTGGGGCAACGGACAGAGGGGAAAACAATGACCGAGACGAACAATCGCGACAGCAAGGGAACGGGAAGCGCGCACAAGCGCCGCTGGCTGCTGCCGCTCATCTTCATTCCCTTCATTCCGGTTCTCTATGTGCCCTTCTTCAACCGGCTCGAACCGACGCTCGCGGGCGTGCCCTTCTATTACTGGTTCCAGATGTTGTGGATTCCATTGAGCGCGTTGATCACCTACGCCGTCTATCTCGCCACAGATAAAGATTAAAAAAATGATCATGCAGTGGACCGCGACCTACGTCTTCGTTGGGCTCTTTGCCTTTGTCACCATCATGGGATTTGCCGCAGCGCGCTGGCGCGCGGGCGATCTCAATCACATCAATGAATGGGGGCTCGGCGGCCAGCGCTTCGGCACCATGGTCACATGGTTCCTGCTCGGCGGCGATCTCTATACGGCCTATACATTCATCGCCGTGCCCGCGCTCGTCTTCACGGCTGGCGCCATCGGCTTTTTCGCCGTGCCCTATACGATCCTCGTCTATCCGCTGGTCTTCCTCATCTTCCCGCGCATGTGGTCGGTGGCGCGCAAGCACGGCTTCGTCACGGCGTCGGATTTCGTCAAGGGCCGCTACGGCCATCATGGCCTTGCGCTGGCCGTCGCCATGACCGGCATCGTCGCGACCATGCCCTATATCGCGTTGCAGCTTGTCGGCCTGGAAACCGTGATCGGCGCGCTCGGCTTCGACACGCATGGCGCGATGGGCCATATGCCGCTCATCATCGCCTTCGTGATCCTCGCCGCCTTTACCTATTCGAGCGGGCTTCGCGCGCCCGCCATGATCGCCATCGTCAAGGACCTGCTGATCTACATCACGGTGATCGCCGCCGTCGTCGTCATCCCGGCAAAGCTGGGCGGCTATGCCGCGATCTTCGCCGCAGTGCCTGCTGAAAGACTGACGCTCGCGACCCCCGGCGCAAACAGCATGGGCGCATGGAGCGCCTATGCGACGCTTGCCTTCGGCTCGGCGCTGGCGCTCTTCCTCTATCCCCACTCGATGACGGGCGTGCTAAGCGCAAGTTCGGGCCATGTCATCCGCCGCAATGCGGCGATCCTGCCCGCCTATTCCATCGTGCTGGCGCTGCTCTCGCTGCTCGGCTACATGGCCTATGCCTCGGGCGTGGCGAACAAGCCCGAATTCATCGAAGGCTTTGCCAAATATGGCGCGAACTTCGCGGTGCCCGCGCTGTTCCTCGACCAGTTCCACGGCTGGTTCGTGGGCGTCGCCTTCGCCGCCATAGGCATCGGCGCGCTGGTGCCCGCCGCCATCATGTCGATCGCCATCGCCAATCTCTTCACGCGCAACATCTACAAGGAATATATCCGCCCCGATTGCACGTCGCAGGACGAGGCCCGCGTCGCCAAACTCGTTTCGCTGGTCGCCAAGGCAGGCGCGCTCTTCTTCGTACTCGCCCTCGACACGCGGCTCGCCATCCAGTTGCAACTGCTGGGCGGCATATGGATCATCCAGACCTTGCCCGCCGTCTTCTTCGGCCTTTACACGCGCTGGCTCGACCCCCGCGCGCTGCTCGTCGGCTGGGCGGTCGGTATCGGCACGGGCACATGGATGGCCTGGACGCTGAACTTCAAGGGTTCGATCTGGCCGCTTGAAATTTTCGGCTACACGGTGCCGGGCTATGCCGCCTTCTTTACGGTGATCCTGAACATCGTCGTGGCGGTCGTACTCACGGTGATCTTCAAAGCCATGTCGAAGACCGTGCATAGCGATGTGACGGTGGCGACGGACTACGCCTGAGCCTGAACGATCTTGAGATCAACCGGACCGAATGAACCCGCGACGAACACGCCATCCTCGTCGTGGGCCTCGTCCACGCCCATCGCGCGATCGATGCGGGCGACCTGAAGGCCAGCCGCGCGCGCGGCATCGACTTCGGCGGACATGTCGGTGAGGAAGAGAATCTCGACCGGCGCGACGCTGATCTCTCTGGCGATCGTCGCATAAGATCCGGCCTCGACCTTGGCGCCGATGGCGGTGTCGAAATAGCCGCTGAACAAAGGCGTGAGATCGCCCTGGTCGGAATGGCCGAAAATCAGCTTCTGCGCCGCGACCGAACCCGACGAATAAACATAAAGCTTGAGGCCTTGCGTCTGCCAGCAAAGCAGCAGCGCGGCGGCATCCTCATAGACCTGACCTTTGAGCACGCCTTCTTCATAGCCCGCCTGCCAGATCAGGCCCTGCAATGTCTTGAGGGGTCCCGCCTTGCGGTCCTCGTCCATCCATTGCGCGAGAAGCGTGATCGTGCCGTCAAGATGCAGATCGGGCGCGCCCGCCAGCTCGCGCGCGGCGGCAAGCGCGGCAGCAACCTCCGGCTCGTCGGCATGCGCCACACAAAATTCGGCGAGACGCGCACGGGCATAGGGAAACAGCACCTCATGCACGAAGGCGATGGGCGTGGTTGTGCCTTCGATGTCGGTAACGATAGCGCGAATGGTCATGACGCGATCATTCGCCGAATTTCGGAAAGCGCGTGGCGATGTCGTCGCCGGTGAAATGACCGACCCAGCCATCGGCCGACGTAAAGATGCGGATGGCGCAAAATTCCGGATTGGGGCCCGTGTCGAACCAATGGGTGATATTGGCGGGCACGCTCAACAGATCATTGCGCTCGCAGACGACACGGTAGACCTTGCCGCCCTTGCGCAGATAAAAAGCGCCCGCGCCTTCGACGAAGAAACGCACCTCGTCCTCGTCATGCGTATGTTCGGCGAGAAACTTGCTCCGCATGGCGACGCGGTCGGGATTATCCGGCCTGACGCGCACGACATCGACGGTCTGATAGCCTCCTTCGGCCATCAGCCTTTTCACTTCCGCGTCATAGGCGGCAAGCACCGCTTCCTGATCGGCATCGTCGGCCAGCGGCACGGAGGCCTCCCAGCGCTCGAAGGTGACGCCAATGTCGGAGAGCGCATTGGCGATCTCCAGCGCCTCATGCGTGTCGACGAGTTTCATCGATGGATCGGTATCGGGATAGACAGTCAGCTGCGTCATCGCGCGTCCTCCTCGTGAAGTGCGGCGGTCAAAAGAAAATCGAAAGCTTCCATATGGCGCAAGGCCTCTTTCGCGCTCGCGCCCCAGACATAAAGCCCGTGACCGGCAATCAGATAGCCCGGCGCATGAGGCCCGCCCTCACCCATGCGCGTCTCGACAAGCGCGGCCAGCCGGTCGGTATCCTGATCGTTCGGCACGATGGGCACCTCGAGCATGGTCTCATGCGTGGTGACGCCGGAAAAGGCCTTGAGCAACTCCCAGCCCTGAAGGCGCAGCACGCCCGCCTTTTCGTGCCGCCGCGACAGAAGCGTCGCAGGCATGGAGTGAATATGCGCAATCGCGCCGATGGCCGGATCGCTCGCATAGCGCGCGAGATGAAGCGGCGCTTCTGCCGAGGCGCGCGGGTGCCTGGCCCCCACGATCTCGGCGGCGATGACTTCATCTTCGGTGAGATGCGCCTTGTCGGCTCCCGTGGCGGTCAGCGCGGCGAGCCGCTCATCCATGCGCACCGAAAAATTGCCGCTGGTGGCCGGCGCCCAGTGACGCGCCCCGGCGAAATGCGCCAGCGCCATGACGCCCTGGGCGGCGTCGGCAAGAGACAGGGGCGATGAATTTTTCTTGTCAGCCATATCGGTCCGTTTAGCGCGCCGCCCCCGCTCGAAGCGCGGCAAAGAAGAAGGGAGCCCTATTTAAGCCCTTCACCACAAACATCAATTCATCCTTTGAAGACAATCAGAGGACGCGCCACGCCACAACCGAAGGATAAGATAATTTTGCACGTATGGCGGGAATTTCCACTTTTGAATATCCCGTTATAGTTGCATTAAGATTTTTACGTGTAACTATGGTTGCATGACACAGCGATTCGAAATGCTCGCAAGAGCCGCCTCCACCGCCGCCACGACCGAGCGGCTTGATCCACATTCGAGCGAGCTTCAGCCGGACGATCGACCGAGCTGGGGGGCGAGACAGGGGGGCCCGAGGCCAGCGTTCACCTTCCCGCCGACGCTCTCGCCACCATTGCAGACATGGCAGGAAGATCAGCTCGCGCAAACGCGCCACTGGGCCAAATTGCTCCTCTCCACCTATTCAGCCCGCAGTCATTTCTTCCCTGATGGTCTTTTTTCAGACCCCGTCTGGGACATGCTTCTGGACCTCACGCATGCCCGCCTCCACGGCAAACAGATCTCGGTTTCAAGCCTCTGCATCGCAGGCCGCGTGCCCGCCACCACCGCGCTTCGACGCATCGGCGATCTGGTGGGCGCGGGCCTCGTCACGCGGATCAAGGACCCCAGAGACGGACGGCGCGTCTTTATCGAACTGACGCCAGAAGGCTATGACGCGATGGTGCGCTACCTCGCCCATATGCGCGACGCGGTCTGCAAGATGGCGGAGGACTGCAAACGTCAGGGCTAACAGGAACGAAAAGCCCGCCAGATCATCCTTACAGGGAGAAATTAATCGCCACCATATCGCGATATGCCGGATGCTTCCGGATATAGGCGGCAAAGAACGGGCACTCGGGCCGCACCTTCAGCCCCGCCGCGCGCGAGGCGCCAAGCGCCGCCACCACAAGCTTCGATCCAATGCCGCGCCCGCCCAGCGCATCGGGAACCACCGTATGAAAAAAGGTGATGACGCCGGGCGCAAGACGATACATGGCGTAGGCGGTGACGCCATCAACCGTCACCTCGTAACGATGACGCGCTTCGTTGTTGACGACACCGTCACTCATCGCATTTTCCTTCGGCCAATGAGTCAGAGATCGCGCACCAGCATATGCTCACCGGCCTGCCGCACATCGGTGCAGCCGGTGAGCATCATCGCCACGGCAAGCTCGCTGCGCAGCGTCTTCAACATATCGCTGACGCCCGCCTCGCCGCCGCCGGCCAGCGCATAGGCCCAGGCGCGCCCGACGAGCACGCCTTTCGCGCCCATCGCCATCGCCTTCAACACATCGAGACCGGAACGCACGCCGCCATCCATCAGCACGGTGAGACGCTCGCCGACCGCCTCGACGATGGGCGGCAATGCGGCGACGCCCGACAGCACGCCATCAAGCTGACGCCCGCCGTGATTGGACACGACGATGCCGTCCGCCCCGACATCGGCGGCGCGACGCGCATCTTCCGCATCCAATATGCCCTTGATGACGATGGGTCCGTCCCAACGCT
>JBAQNC010000286.1:0-11574 GCA_049303435.1 Parvibaculum sp.
CGCCATAGCGGCGCGGCGGATCGACATTCTTTAGTCCTTTCACAGGCTTGGAAAAGCCCAGATTATTCGGCCCAATCAAGGCCTTGAAGCGGGTCTCGTGAACCAGATTGGCATTATACCCATATTCAACGGGCTTCGCGCAGACCCGAATCCAGTCATGATGGCGACGGCTATAGAACATAGGCAACGAGGCCAAAGAAAGGCATGTCGCTGATCAACAACCAAAAAATCTGGTTCGGACTGGCTTGTTTCATTGGCGCGCTGCTGGCTCCATTTGCCGGTAGCTCAGTCGCGGGCGCCGCGCCGCTTCATGCCATCGCCATGCATGGGGAGCCACTCTACCCGGTGGATTTCGATCATTTTTCCTATGCCAACCCGGATGCGCCTGTTGGTGGGACCATCCACTACGGCGCCGTCGGCACGTTCGACAGTCTCAATCCGTTCATTGTGCGCGGCACACCTGCCATCGGCTTGCGGGAATATGTGTTCGAAAGCCTGATGGCGCGCAGTTATGACGAGCCGTTCAGTCTCTATGGATTACTGGCAGAGAGCATCGATGTGCCGGACGACCGAAGTTCGGTGACATTTCGCTTGCGGCCCGAGGCGCGATTTTCGGACGGCACGCCGGTGACCATCGACGATGTGATCTTTTCTCTCGAGATTTTGCGGGACAAGGGACGGCCCAACTACAAGTCCTATTTCTCAAAGGTCACGAAGATCGAGCGGGCTGATGCGCATAGCGTGCGGTTTGATATTGCGCCGGAAGCGGATGGCGGCGGGCCGGACAGGGAATTGCCGTTGATCCTGGGGCTGATGCCTATCCTGCCAAAGCATGTCTACGCCCACCGCGACTTCAAGAAATCGGGGTATGACATGCCTGTGGGGAGCGGACGCTACACAGTGCTGTCGTTCAAGCAGGGCAGTCAGATCATCTACAAGCGCGATCCGAACTATTGGGGACGCAATCTGGCGGTCAATCGGGGCATGGGCAATTTCGACAAACTCATCTTTGACTATTTTCGCGACACCAATGCGTCTTTCGAAGCTTTCAAGGCGGGGCTTTACGACGTGCGGGCCGAGGACGATCCAGGGCGCTGGACGAGCGAGTTCAATTTTCCGGTCGTGAAAGACGGGCGGGTGCGGAAAGTCACCTTTCAGAACGGACTGCCATCGGGCATGCGCGCACTTGTCTTCAATACGCGGCGGAAGGTCTTTGCCGACAGACGGGTGCGCGTGGCATTGACGGATCTGTTCGATTTCGAATGGGTCAACAAGACGCTCTATCACGGCGTTTACAAACGCACTCAAAGTTATTTCGACAATTCGGATTTATCCTCACATGGCCGCGCCGCGAATGCGCGGGAGCGGGAATTGCTGAAGCCGTTCCCCGACGCGGTCAGCGCCTCGATCATGGCGCGTGGCTATGAGGCGCCGCGAGGCGATCCATCCGGCCAGAACCGAAGCAATCGGGCGGCGGCACTCCGCCTACTCGCTGACGCGGGTTATGTGGTGCGCGGCGGGCAAGTCGTCAACAAGGCAAGCGCCGAGCCCTTGAGTTTTGAAATTCTGGTGGCGCGGCCTGCCGATGAACGTCTCGCGCTGGTCTATATGGACATGCTTCGCCGTGCCGGGATCGACGCCAAGGTGCGTAATGTCGATCCGAGCCAGTATCAGGGTCGCCTCGACAATTATGATTACGACATGATCTTTTTCAACTGGGCAGGCTCTTTGTCTCCGGGCAATGAGCAATTGTTTCGCTGGAGTTCGCAATCCGCCGACGCGACCGGCACCTATAATTTTGCGGGTGTGAAGAGCCCGGCAGTGGACGCGATGATTTCGGCCATGCTGTCGGCGCACTCCCGCGAGGATTTCGTCAGCGCCGTACGTGCGCTCGATCGGGTCCTGCTGAGCGGCAACTACGTCATTCCGCTCTTCTATTCGCCCGACCAATGGGTCGCGCTTTGGGACAAGGTGGCCTATCCGGAAAGGACTTCACTTTATGGATACCGCAGCGATGCCTGGTGGATGAAGCCGGGCGCGAAGTAGCACTCGACCGGATCAGTCCGCTGCCTTGAAGAGGCTCATTCTGGCCTGCTTGAGAGCATTGGTCTTTTCGCCCCAGAGCTTGAGCGCGTTCGCGGCTTTTGAGCCCTCTTCTGCCAGAATGGCGTCGTGTCTTTCATCCCGGCGCGTAATTTCGCAGGCCAAGCCATTGGGATCAAAGAAATAAATGGAGTGGCAGAAGTGGTGATCAATGGGGCCGAAGACTGGAACTTTGGCTTCCTGAAGGCGCGTCATGAAGGCCTTTTGCTCATCCTCCGTCTCAACTTCAAAGGCGAAATGGTAATCGTCAATGCCGTCCTTCATCGTGAAGACATCGTCAGAAGCGCTTGAAGGGGCATCGAAAAAGGCAATGAAGTTTCCGTCCGCCATCTCGAAAAAGAGATGCATGAAGGGGCGATCAGCTCCGCTCGGGTCCTTGTCGAAAGCGAGCGCGGCGGACTGCTTGAGCCCCAGCAGATCGACATAGAATTTCCTCTTTCGGCGGCATCGCGGCAGCGATAGGCGATGTGGTGAAAGCCCTTGATGGTTGGCGCCGGGGTCTTGACCTTGTCGAGATGTTCGACGGTTCCCAGAAATTCGTTCGTCATATTCACTCCTCCCACAGAGCTCATTCATTCGCTTGATGACGGTACGCTCGTCGGCGGGGTCTGACTAGACCAAGGTCCATTTCCATTCGCTCAATTTACGGCCCGATCCAGAGCCCGCCCTGTTATCCATACCCGATAGGCGGATTTGGCGTTGATGAGGCCGAGGATGACACCGACGACAAGGTCCGGCCAGCCTGTCGTCCAGAAGGCGGCAGTGAAAATGCCGGTGCAAATGACGACTATATTGGCGATGGCGTCATTGCGTTCGTAATAGTAGGACGCCGCTCGGACGTCCTCAGACAGGCGGCTATATATGACCAGCAGGAAGGCGCAGACGAGGTTTACAAGCAAGGCGCCCGCAGCCGTCATCATGAAGGGAAAAAGCGTCGGCACTTCCGGGAGGTTGAACTTATGCCATGCCATCCAGATCGTCGCCACAACCGGGATAAACATGATGGCTGCCGCGCCCTGCCGGAGTTTTGGGTGGACGTGCGTGCCGGTGAACAGGCCGACAAGGATCAGCATGTTGATTGCGGCATCGCCCAGAAAGTCGATGCTGTCGGCGGTCAGAGAGACAGAGCCGATGGTGTATCCGATATAGAGTTCGGTGCTGAAATAGCCGAAGTTGAGAAACATGACCGCCGCCACAAGCCATCTGATTGCGATTTTGTGCGTGGCGGCCCGGGCGGTCATCGGAAAATGGTCCTTCTAGCGGGGATCCTTGGCAAAGATCGCTTCGAGGCTCGTCATGTTCATGCCGTGCTTGACGTAGTTGTACGGCGTAACGTTGACTGCCTTTATTATGGCACGTTCAATCTCGGCGCCAAGTGATCCGTCGGCCTTGGGCACCATGTCAAAGTCAATGACATTGATGCAGGCGGGGTCCTGTTCGAACGCGCGAACGGCCTGAAGACCACTCTCCCCCGCACCCATAGCGCACCAGCCGAGAATGAGGCGGTTGATGCCTTCATGTGCGGCAATGAGCATGGTGTGCCAGTCAGGCTCGGCCAGTCGTTTACGGATCGCGGTCAGCGCGCGGCGCTCGGCTTCGGCAAAGACCTCGCCGCCTTCCATCATGGTCGCGCCGGGGACATGGGCCTGTTCGAAATAGAAGGTCATTTCGGCGGCAAGTTCGGCGCGCGTGGTTGCCTTGGTGAGTTTGCCGCCGTGAATCTCGACAAGATCGGGAACGATCTCGAGCGCGGGTCGATCCTCGGGCGGTTGAGCGTCGAGGACGAAATTGGCGGTTCCGATGGTGCGGGGTACGCCTGAGCAGATTGCGCGGTCGAAGCGGACATGGGCGAGAGCCGCCCCGCCCGCCTTGGCCTGTTCCTGTCCGAGCGGCGTCAGCGGCACCACTTTGGTGTCGCCGCCCGCTGCCTGGATTTCACGTCCGAAATAGTCGACATGGCCGTGCCGCATCAGATAGATGCGGCGACGGCCTGTCGTGCCGGGACGTGCGCTCAAATCGCTTCCGCCTTTTTCAGGCTGTCGATGTCGCCCGCCGAAAAGCCGAAGTTCTTGAGGATATCATCGGTCTGTTCGCCGACCTGCGGCGCGGGGCCGTTGATCTTCGATTCCGTGCGCGAGAAACGCGGGGCGATGTTGGGCTGGGCGACGCCGTCGATCTCGACGATGGTCTGGCGGTCCTTGTTGTGCTGATGGTCCTTGGCTTCGCTGATCGACAGGACGGGCGCAAAGCAGATGTCTGTGTTTTCCATGGTAGCGCACCACTCGTCGCGCGTCTTGGTCTTGAAGACGGCTTCGATCTTGACCTTCATCTCCGGCCATTTGGTGGCGTCCATCTGGTGGTCCCAGATATCGTCGGTGAGACCGGCCTTCTCGCGCAGGATGGCGTAGAACTGGGGTTCGATCGAACCGATCGAAATCCACTTTCCGTCCTTGGTTTCATAGGTGTCGTAGAAATGCGTGCCGCCATCGAGCAAGTTCGTGCCGTGGGGTTCTTTCCACATGCCAGCCGCTGTGAACCCGTAGAACATGGTCATGAGCGACGTCGCGCCGTCGGTCATCGCCGCATCGACGACCTGTCCCTTGCCGGTCTTGTTGGCCTCGACGAGGGCCGCGAGCATGCCCATGGCCAGATAGAGCGCGCCGCCGCCGAAATCGCCGACGAGGTTGAGCGGGGGCACAGGCTTTTCACCCGGGCGACCGATGGCGTGAAGCGCGCCTGTGAGCGAGATGTAGTTGATGTCGTGTCCGGCGGCCTTGGCGAGCATGCCGGTCTGGCCCCAGCCGGTCATGCGGCCATAGACGAGTTTTGGGTTGCGCTTGAGCGCCACATCCGGGCCTAGCCCCAAGCGTTCCATGACGCCGGGACGGAAGCCTTCCTGAAGGATATCTGCGCCTTCGATGAGCTTGAGGCAGGTCTCGATGGCTTGGGGCTTTTTCAGGTCCAGCGCAATCGACTTCTTGCCGCGGGATGAGATGTCGAATTTGGAGCCGCCGCCGCGTCCGCCCTTGCGGTCGATGCGGATGACTTCGGCGCCCATATCGGCGAGCAGCATGCCGCAGAAAGGGCCTGGCCCAATGCCGGCAAATTCCAGAACTTTCACGCCTGACAGTGGTCCGCTACCCATTTTACAGCTCCCTTGATTTTGAATTTGTTGGGATTTGTTTTAGCGGCTTGAATGAAGGGCGTAAACGGGCTGATGGATGACGCAGGGGTAGCCTTACGTGCGACTTGCCTCTGTGGAGCGGCGACCTTACAAACGGCGCATGTCAGAAATATCTCCATCAGGCTCATTCGGATATCGGGGCGAATTGCCGCCTGCGCATTTCAACATGGCGCGCTATTGCCTGAGCGCGGGCGCGGCGAAATGGCCGGACAAGGTGGCGTTGATCGTGGTGTCGCATGCCGACGAGCCGATCGAGGAAGCCGAACACTGGACCTATGGGGAACTGGACGATGTCGTGCGGCGGATTGCCAGTGGATTGCTGGCGGAAGGGTTTCAGCCCGGCGAGCGGCTGATGATCCGCATGCATAATACAAGCGATTATGCCTTGCTCTTTTTCGGGGCGATTGCGGCAGGGATCGTGCCCCTGCCCTCGTCGTCGCAGCTGACGCATTCGGAAGCCGAATTTCTGTTGAATGACTCCGCAGCCGGTGCGGTGGCGATTGCAAGTGACATGGCAGTTCACACTGGCGAGGCGCGGGTGATCGACGAAGCGATGGTGGCGCGGCTCAAGAAGCATGAGCCGATGCAGGATTATGCCGACACGCTTGCCGACGGTCCGGCGTTTCTCGTTTACACGTCGGGCACGAGCGGTCGTCCGAAAGGCGTGCTGCATGCGCAGCGTAGCGCCTGGGGGCGGCGGCCGATGTATCAGGGATGGTACGGGCTGACGTCCGACGACATCGTGCTGCATGCAGGCGCGTTCAACTGGACCTATACGCTGGGCGTGGGACTGACGGACCCGTGGGCGAACGGCGCGACGACGGTTCTCTATGTCGGCGAGAAGGATGTGCAGGTCTGGCCGAAATTGCTGGCGCAGACGGGCGCGACGCTTTTTGCCGCCGTGCCGACGCTCTACCGGCAAATCCTCAAATATTGCGATCTGTCGAAGCATGACCTGAGCGCGTTGCGCCACGGGCTGACGGCGGGAGAGGCGCTGTCGGCGACGCTGCTCGATCATTGGCGCGAGGCGACGGGCAAGGAGCTTTATGAAGCTCTGGGGATGAGCGAGTGCTCGACCTATATCTCGACCGCGCCGGGGATGGAAATTCGCGTCGGGAGTCCGGGGCGTCCGCAGCCGGGGCGCTGTGTTGTCACGCTGCCCCTTGATGGGGGAACCGAGCCACTGTCTGCCGGAGAAACAGGATTGCTGGCGGTGCATCGCAGTGATCCCGGCTTGATGCTTGGCTACTGGCGACGCCCGGAAGAAGATGCGGAAGTGTTTCGCGGTGAATGGTTCGTCGGCGGCGATCTCGCGACTTTCGATGAAGATGGATATCTTTGGTATCATGGCCGCGCAGACGACGTGATGAACGCGATGGGTTATCGCGTCAGCCCGCAAGAGGTCGAGGCCGCGTTGTCAAAACATCCGTCGGTCGGCGAAGTCGCGGTCACCGAACTTCATGTGCGTGAAGATGTGAGCGTGGTCACCGCTTTCATCCTATTGAAGGAAGGCGCAAAGGTGGATGTGGCCGATCTGGAACGTTTCGCGGCGGATGCACTGGCCGCCTACAAATGTCCTCGCGAGTATCGCTTTGTCGAAACGCTGCCGCGCACACCGAATGGCAAGGTGATGCGCCGCGCGCTTCAGGGATAGTCGGTCTTTTCGACACGAGCGCCGACGTTGTGCTGCTGGCCGAGATGCAGGGCGTCATAGGCTTGGCTGGCTGCGGCGCTGTTTGCACGCACTTCGTCAATCCGTTGCATCAAAGCAGCGAGGGCAACAACGGGCGTTGTCTGAATTGCCCAGACACATGCCAGAAAGCCGAAAATGGCGCCGGCAACGAATTTCATCATCGCGTCTTTTTCTCCTCCGCAGCGTGCTGAGGAATATTCTGGCGTGAGAAAAAAGATTAATGCAAGTGATTGTTTTTATTGGCTGATTAAGTGTTTCGAAACGAAACATTTACCATGCGAAAAAGAAATTTCGCGCCATAATTCAGAGCGATTGACCGTCGTCGGCGGTGAAAAGCGAGCCGGTAATGAATCGCGAATGATCGGATGCGAGCAACAGCAACGTACCGTCGAGATCAGATTCGACGCCAAGGCGGCGGCGCGGGAAGGTCTTGATCTGCCTCTGCCCGCCTTCTGAGTGAAACCAGTCGGCGTTTAATTCCGTTTCGATGAAGCCAGGGCACATAGCGTTGACGTTGATCTGCTTGCGCGCCCATTCCTTGGCGAGAGACTTGGTCATCATGGCGACGGCGGCCTTGGTCATCGTGTAGATGGTGAGGCCTGGGAGCTGCGTGAAGGCGCCGATGGAGGCGATGTTGATGATGCGGCCGCCTTCTTCGCGCGCGATCATCCGTGTACCGACCGCCTGCGCCATGAAGAAGGCGCCGCGCACATTGGTGTCGAACATAGTGTCATAGCCTTCGGGCGTCACTTCATGCGGCAGAGCCTCGACATTCATGCCGGCATTGTTGACCAGGATATTGACCGCGCCGAGACCTTTTTCCGTTGCTTCGACGCAGGCCTTGATGCTGTCCGTATTCGTCACATCGAGCTCGACGGGGAGCGCCTTGCCGCCCATTGCCTCGATCTCGGCCTTGAGCGTATCGAGCCGGTCGAGACGCCGCCCCGTAATGGCGACCGATGCGCCGGCCTTGGCCAGAATGAGCGCAAAGCGGCGTCCGAGGCCGCTTGTCGCACCCGTGACCAAAGACACTTTGCCGGTAAGGTCATATGAAGGCAGGGTAATTTCGGGCGCGTCGGTCATTTTCTTATCCTGTTGCTTTGGGGCAGCGCTTTGAAAGGAAGTGCATCCTATTGGGCAAGAAGCTGTGGTCAAGTTTGCCTGATGGCTTGCGTGGTTGACGTAGGGGCGCATAATTCGCGGAAAGCTATTGGAAGCGAGGGAGGCCCCCATGCAACTCGACGTCGTGTCAGATACGGTTTGTCCTTGGTGTTATATCGGCAAGAAGCGGCTGGATCAGGCCTTGGCGGAACATGGTGGCGAAGGGATTACGCTGCGTTGGCGGCCATTCCAGCTTGACGCCTCGATCCCCGATGGCGGCGTCGATCGCAAAGCCTATATGCAGAAGAAATTCGGCGCAGATCCCGATCGCACAAAGGCGGTGACGGGTGCCATTCGCGACTATGGCGATCAACTTGGCATCCGGTTCAATTTCGACAAGATCAAGCTTTCGCCCAATACGCTGGACAGCCATCGGTTGATCCGCTGGGCGGGCACGGCGGGTTGCCAGAATGAAATGGTGGACGTTCTGTTCCGTCGATATTTCTCTGATGGCGAAGACATCGGCAGCCATGCCGTGTTGATCGACGCCGCAAATGAAGTGGGCATGGATATCGATATTGTCGAAGACCTGCTTATTCGTGGCGCAGATCGCGCGCTTGTGCAGCGCGAGGAAGCGCTGGCGCGGGAAATGGGCATTCAGGGCGTGCCGAGCTTCGTCATCAACGAGCAATGGGTGATGGTCGGGGCGCAGGAGGCCGCTGCTCTCGTCCGCATGTTCAACAAATTGCTCGCCAAGGAATCCGAAGCTGCGGCGAATGCAGCGCAATAGTCAGGCGGCTTTTTCTCCCGCCGACATTTCGGCCAGCACCTTCATCAGACGATAGGTGCCTGCGAGGCGTTCGGCGGGCGTGTCCCAATCGCGTTTGAAGAAAAGCTTGTGGTCAGGGCGCAGTTTTGCCTTGCCGCGCTCGTCGTTGATGAGTTCGACGAGGCCTGCGGGGTTCGGGAAGGTGTTCCCGCGCAGCGTGATGACGACGCCTTTGGGGCCTGCTTCGATTTTCTCGACATTGGCGGTGCGGCACAGGCCCTTGATCTCGACGATCTTGAGCAGGAACTCGACTTCCTCGGGCAGCTTGCCAAAACGGTCGATGAGTTCGGAGGCGAAGCCGTCGATCTCCGTGCGGGTTTCGACGTCCGACAGGCGGCGATAGAGCGCCATTCGGGCGTCGAGATCGGGGACAAAGTTTTCGGGAATGAGGACCGGCGTGCCGACATTGATCTGCGGCGACCACTGGCCCTCTTCGTCTTCGCCGACACCGCCGCTACGAAGCGCGGCGACCGCCTCTTCCAGCATATCCTGATAAAGCTCGAAGCCGACTTCCTTGATGTGGCCGGATTGCTCGTCGCCCAAGAGATTGCCGGCGCCGCGAATGTCGAGGTCGTGGCTTGCGAGCGTGAAGCCTGCGCCCAATGCGTCGAGCGACTGGAGAACATGCAGGCGTTTTTCAGCAGCAGGCGTCAGCACGCGCTTTGGCGGCACGGTGAAATAGGCATAGGCGCGCGCCTTGGAGCGCCCTACTCGTCCGCGCAACTGATAGAGCTGCGACAGGCCGAACATATCGGCACGGTGGATGATGAGCGTATTGGCGGTCGGGATGTCGAGCCCGGATTCGACGATGGTCGTGGAGATCAGTACATCATATTTGCCATCGTAGAAGGCGGTCATCTTGTCTTCGATTTCGCCGGGCGCCATCTGGCCATGCGCGGTGACGGTCTTGATTTCCGGCATATAGGTCGAGAAGAACTCGTTGGCGTCGACCAGATCGGTGATGCGCGGCACGACATAGAAGCTCTGGCCGCCGCGATAATGCTCGCGCAGCAGCGCCTCGCGCAGCACGACCGGATCGTAAGGCGAGACATAGGTGCGCACGGCGAGGCGGTCGACCGGCGGTGTGGCGATGATCGAAAGTTCACGGACGCCCGACAGCGCAAGCTGCAAGGTGCGCGGGATGGGCGTGGCGCTCAATGTCAGCACATGGACTTCGGCGCGCATCTGTTTGAGGCGTTCCTTGTGGCCGACGCCGAAATGCTGTTCCTCATCGACGATCATCAGACCGAGATTGTGGAACTTGATCGCCTTGCCGAGCAGCGCATGGGTGCCAATGACGATATCGACATCACCGCTGACGACACCTGCCTTGGCCTCCGCGAGATCCTTGGCGGGGACCAGTCGCGACAGTTGACGGACCTTGAGCGGGAGTCCCTGAAACCGCGTGACGAAGGTTTTATAATGCTGACGCGCGAGCAAGGTCGTGGGCACGACAATGGCGACCTGATAGCCCGCCATTGCGGCGACAAAGGCGGAACGCAATGCGACTTCTGTCTTGCCGAAGCCGACGTCGCCGCAGATGAGACGATCCATCGGACGGCCTTTGGCAAGGTCTTCCATGACGGAGAGGATCGCCTGTTCCTGATCTTCCGTCTCGGTAAAGGGGAAGCGCGCGCAAAACTCGTCATAGAGGCCGGGTATCGGTTCCATGATGGGGGCTTTTTTCAACTCGCGGGCGGCGGCGATCTTGATAAGTTCGCCCGCCATTTCGCGGATGCGACTCTTCAGACGGGCCTTGCGCGCCTGCCAGCCGGAGCCGCCAAGCTTGTCGAGCTGTGCGCCTGCCTCGTCCGAGCCGTAGCGCGACAGGAGTTCGATGTTCTCGACCGGCAGATAAAGCTTGTCGCCACCCTGATAGATGAGCAGCAGGCAGTCATGCGGCGCGCCCATGACGTCGATGGTCTGAAGGCCGTCGAAGCGTCCGATACCGTGGTCGACATGGACGACGAGATCGCCGGGCGACAGGCTTGCGGCTTCTGTCAGGAAGTTCGCGGCGCGCTTCTGACGGCGTTGACGTACCAGACGATCGCCCAGCACATCCTGTTCGCTGATGACGGCGAGGTCGTTCGTCTCGATACCTGCTTCGAGTCCAAGAACAATTAGTGAAACCGTCGCTCGATTAACACTGTTAACATCTGCCCAGCTTTCAGCGAGTGCGATGTTCTTGATATTGTGGTCGCCGAGCACATGCTGCAAACGATCGCGCGCGCCTTCCGACCAGCTGGCGATGGCGATACGTTTGTTGGCGCGACGCATTCCGGCGATGTGCCCACCCAGGACCTCGAAAATATTAACGCCTTCCTGCGTGCGTTCGGGGGCAAAGTTGCGGCCCTGCCTTGCGCCGAGATTGAGACCATCCGGCACGGCAAAAGTCGTGAAGGCGCGGACCTTGCGGGCGTCGAGGATCGCTTCCCATTCCGTTTCGGTCAGATAGAGAGCTTCTGGTTCGAGCGGCTTGTAGGGACTGGCGTCAATCGTCTTCATCTCGCGGGCGTCGACGCGGGCCTGATAATAATCGGCAATAAGTTCGAGGCGGGCGTTACGGGCCTCTTCCACCTGTGCGTCGAGCGTGACGAAGGCATTCGGCGCGTAGTCGAAAAGCGTTTCGATCTTGTCATGAAACAACGGCAGCCAATGTTCCAT
>JBAQNC010000287.1:0-10051 GCA_049303435.1 Parvibaculum sp.
GGTGAGATGAAAAGGACTGACCATGAAACTCGGCGAAAATTCAGGCTGGCGTATCGACCGCCATGTGCCGGTGGCGCTGGTGCTGACGATACTCTTGCAGACGGGCGCGGCGCTGATGTGGTCGGGCGCGGCGGCGGAGCGGCTTTCTGCGCTCGAACGCCGCACGGCCCGCACCGACGAAGTAGTGGAACGCACAGCGCGGCTGGAGGAGCAGGCGAAGGACATGCGCGCAACGCTGACCCGGATCGAGGCGAAGCTGGATCGGGTGATTGCGGCGAGATAAACCTCTCCCCCTTCTTGTTTTTTGCGCCTGCGCGCAAGGGGAGGGAGAGGGAGGAGCGCGCTTGCGCGCGGAGGGTGAGGGGTCTTCTTCGAAAGACTCCTTTTGCATTTGTACCCCCCTCCCAACCCTCCCCCTCAAGGGGGGAGGGCTAGAGAATCCAAAGCACCCTTCGGGGTGCTTTTTTATTGGCCGGGGCGTGAGGTGAGGAGGTTGGGTGAGCGAAAAGCTTGACGGTTTGGAGCGCAAGGCGACGCGGTTTGATTTCAAGCGCGTTGGCGGCGATGGAAGTTTTGAAGGCTATGCCTCGCTCTTCGGGGCGGAGGATCTGGGGCGCGACATTGTCATGCCCGGCGCGTTTCGCACCTCGCTTGGACGACGCGGGCGGCGGGGCGTCAAACTTCTTTATCAACATGACCCGATGGAACCCATCGGTGTCTGGACAAGGATCGCGGAAGACGCCCGCGGTCTTTTCGTGCAGGGGCAATTGCTGAGCGATGTCGCCCGGTCGCGCGAAGTGCTGAGCCTGATGCGCGCTGGCGCACTCGACGGGCTCTCCATCGGCTATCACGTCGTCAAGGCGCAGGCCGACAAGAAGACGGGTCTCAGGCGGCTGATGGAAGTCGATCTGTGGGAAATTTCGGTGGTGACCTTTCCCATGCTGCCTGGGGCGCGGATCAGCGCCGTGAAACAGTCGGCCCATACGAGCAGAAGTCTGGCGCGGGCCTTTCGCCTGGCGTCGTCGATTTTCAAACACTGACAAAGAAGAAGGAGCACGCATGAGTGCCATCGACCAAGGCGTCCCGCGCATCGGGGCGTCACTGAACCCCCATGTCTCTGAGACGGAGAAGGCGCTGGAAGTGAAAAGCGCAGACCGGCTGGAAAACAAGAGCGCACCGGCGGCGCATGAAGTGCGCGAGGCGCTGGATGATTTCCTCGGCGCTTTCGAGGATTTCAAGCAGGCCAACGACGAGCGTCTCGAGCAGATCGAACACAAGCTCTCCGCCGACGTGGTGACGGAAGACAAGGTGGAGCGCATCAACCGTGCGCTCGACCGCCAGAAGAAGACGGTGGACGATCTGGCGCTGGCCTTCGCCCGTCCCGAGATCGGCAGCGACACGGGCAACCGTCTCGATCCGGCCAAACGCGAACACAAGCGCGCCTTCGACACCTATGTGCGCAAGGGCGAGACGCATGAGCTGCGGCATCTGGAGGCCAAGGCGCTCGCCGCACAGTCGGACCCCGACGGCGGCTATCTGGTGCCCAGCGAAACCGAACGCATGATCGACCGCGTGGTGTCGGAAGCCTCGCCCATCCGCGCCATTGCGGGCGTCCGCCAGATCGGCGCGGCGAGCTACAAGAAGCCTTTTGCGACGAGCGGTTTCGCGAGCGGCTGGGTCGGCGAAACGGAAGGCCGCGTGCAGACCGACAGCGCGAGCCTGTCGGAAATGGAATTCCCGGCGATGGAACTCTACGCCATGCCGGCGGCGACCTCGACATTGCTCGACGACAGCGCGGTCAATATCGACCAGTGGCTGGCCGAAGAAGTGCAGACGGCCTTCGCCGAACAGGAAGGCGCGGCCTTCGTCAGTGGCGACGGCATCCGCCGCCCGCGCGGCTTTCTCGCTTACGACCAGGTGGCCGACGCCAGCTGGAGCCACGGCAAGCTCGGCTATATCGCGACGGGCAATGCGGGCGCCTTTCCCTCGGCCAATCCCGCCGACGTGCTGATCGACCTCATCTATGCGGTGAAGGCGGGCTATCGCGCCAATGCGCGTTTCGTCATGAACCGCGCCACGCAATCGGCGATCCGCAAGTTCAAGGACATCGACGGCAATTATCTCTGGCAGCCGGGCATTGCCGCAGGCGCGCCGCCGACACTCCTCAACTATCCGGTGACGGAAGCCGAGGACATGCCCTCCATGACGACCGACGCCGTGGCGCTCGCCTTTGGCGACTTCAAACGCGGCTATCTGATCGTCGACCGCATCGGCGTGCGCGTGCTGCGCGATCCCTATAGCTCCAAACCTTACGTGCTTTTCTATACGACCAAGCGCGTGGGCGGCGGGGTGCAGAATTTCGAAGCGATCAAGCTTCTGAAATTCGGCACGGCCTGAGGAGGGTGAAGATATGAAAGACCTGCATCACAACATCCAGACCGTGCAGACGCTGGACCCCGCCGTGACGACGGCAAACCGCGCAGGTGCGCCGGTGGACCGTCGCGGCTTTGAAAGCGTGGAACATATCGTGCTCTTCGGCGCGAGTGGCGACACGCTTTCCGGCACGCTCAAGTTCGACGTAAAGCTCGAAGCTTCGGAAGACGGCAGCAACTGGGCGACCGTCACCGAGGCCGACGACATCAATGGCGGGCCGATCTCGGCGGCGGGCATCTTCGCCACCGTCGATTCAACCAGCCTCGATCAGACGGACTACCGTATCGGTTATGTCGGCAACGCGCGTTACAGCCGCGTGTCGCTGGCGCTGACGGGGACGCATGCCAATGGCACGCCGGTCTCTGCCATCGCCATTCTGGGCGCTGCGAATGTGAAGCCGACCGTCTGACGGAGGGCTTCGCGACGGACCGCCTCGGGCACATTGCCCCCCGGATGTTCCGGGGCGGTCCGACTTTCTTGTTCAAAATTCAGGATGTGAGACGCCATGACATTATTGTTGGTGACGGGCCCTGCCGAGGAGCCTGTGACGCTGGAGGAAGCCCGCGCGCATTTGCGCCTCGACGCGACTGCGGAAGACGGGCTGCTCGCCGCATTGATCACGGCGGCGCGCGGCGCGCTGGAAGGACAGACAAGCCGCGCTTTCGTGACGCAGAGCTGGCGATTGGTGCTCAACCAATGGCCGGGCGCGGAAGTGACTTTGCCGCTGGCCCCGGTGAGCGCGGTGACGGCGGTGACGCTGCATGATGCTGACGGCGATCGCAGTGTCGCATCGTCAAGCTATGAGGTTTCGCTTGATGGGGATGCGCCATGCCTCGCGAGCGTCGCAGGCTGGCCTGCGCCGACGCGACGGATCGGTGGCGTCTCGATCGATTTCATCGCCGGTTATGGCGCGGCGGCGGCTGTGCCGCAGCCCTTGAAACTGGCGATCCTGCTGCTGGCGACACATTGGTTTGAAAATCGCGAGCCGGTTTCTCTGGGCGAGACGGGTCGCGAATTGCCGCTCGGCGTCGCGAGTCTCGTCGCGCCCTATCGGCGGGTGCATCTGTGAGCGGCGTCGGCGAGCTTCGCGAACGCGTCACCATCGAACGGGCAACGCGCCTGGCTGATGGAGTAGGTGGCGCAACCTCAAGCTGGAGCGAACTCGCAACCGTCTGGGCCTCGGTCATACCGTTGAGTGGCCGCGAAGTGGCGACGGGTGAACGTGTCGAGGCGCATCAGAGCTACACGATCACGATGCGCTATCGCGACGACGTGACGACCGCGATGCGCGCGATCTGGAAGGGCAGGACATTGAATATTCGGAGCCTCGCAGACCCCGACAGTCGCAGGCGCCGACTGGTGCTGAATGTGGAAGAGGGCGCGGCATGACGATTGACGTGACGGGCGACGCAGATCTGGCGCTGCAAAAGGCCCTCTTTGAAAAGCTTGCGGGCGACGCGGGCGTGACGGCGCTGGTCGGTGCGCGCCTCCATGACAATCCGCCGGGCGATGTGACGTTTCCCTATCTCACATTGGGCGAGGCGCAGGTGGATGACTGGAGCGACGATGGCCAGGAGGGCGCGGAACATCGCCTGAGCCTTTACGTCTTTTCGCGCGTCGGCGGCAGGGCGGAAGCCAAGGCGGTGATGGGGGCGGTCAACGCCGCCTTGCATGACGCCGCGCTGACGCTGGAAGGCCATCGGCTCATCAACCTGCGTTTTCAGAGTGCGGAGACGCGGCAGGAAAATGACGGCGCAACCTGGCGGGGCACGATCCGCTTTCGCGCCGTGACCGAAAAGATCAACTAGACAGGACTTAAACATGGCGGCTCAGAAGGGCAAGGACCTGCTCGTCAAACTCGACGCGACGGGCGGCGGCACATTCGCGACGGTGGCGGGGCTGCGCACGCGCTCGCTTTCGTTCAATGCGCGCAGCGTGGACATCACCAATGCGGAATCCTCCGGCCAGTGGCGCGAATTGCTGGAAGGCGCGGGCGTGCGTTCGGCGAGCATCAGTGGCCGTGGAATTTTTCGCGACGCGACCTCCGATGCCGATGTGCGGCAGGTGTTTTTCGATGCGGCGATCAGGAACTGGCAGGTCGTCATTCCCGATTTCGGCACGGTGGAAGGCGCCTTCCAGATCACGGCGCTGGAATATGCCGGCGAGCATGATGGCGAAGTGACTTTCGACATGGCGTTGGAAAGCGCGGGCGCGTTGGTATTTACGGCGGCGTAAGGGGACCCCCACCCGAAACGCTTTGCGTTTCGACCTCCCCACAAGGGGGAGGTGAGAAAGGAAAAGAATGGCCAACAGACATCGCGGTGAGATCGAGGCGGAGATCGGCGGCGAGCGCCGCACTCTGGTGCTGACGCTGGGCGCGCTGGCCGAACTCGAAGACGCCTTTGGCGGCGAGGACATGTTGGCGCTGGCGACACGTTTCGAGACGGGCCGCATTGGCGCGCGCGACGCCATTCGCGTGATCGGCGCGGGGCTGCGCGGCGCGGGCGCGAGCGTGAGCGATGATGAAGTGGCGCAGATGAGCGTGGCAGGTGGGGCGACGGGCTATATCGCGATTGTCGCCGATCTGCTCACCGCCACATTCGGCGGCGGAGCATGAAGAGATTTCCCTGGGCGCGCGCAATGGAAATAGGACTGGGGGCTTTGCGTCTGCCCCCGCCCGATTTCTGGGCGATGACCTTGCCCGAATTGAGCGCGGCGGCGACGGGGGCGGGCTTTGGCGCGAGCGTCGATGCGATGACGCGCGAGCGGCTTTCGGCGCTGAGCGCGCAATTTCCCGATCAATGTGAAAATGAGGAGAGTTGAATGTCGATGATCGATTTTTCGGCGGTTGAGCCGCTGGTGAACGAATTGTTGCTGGGCGTGCTGACGGCGCTGGCGTCTTTTGCGGCCATGCGGATTTCGGGCTGGCTGAAGGCCAGGCGCGACGGCGAGCTGGGGCAGATCTTGGAGAAGGCGCTCAACATGGGCATTGCCTTCGCCATGTCACGGCTGACCGAGCTGGAAAAGGCGCATCGAACCGTCGAGGTGAAAAGCGTGCTGGTGGCCGATGCCGCCAATTATGCGCTGGTGCATGTGCCGGACGCCGTGAAGGCGCTGGGTCTCAGCGGCGATCACCTGCAACGCATGATCGAGGCGCGGCTCGGTGTCGAGGACGTTGCCGCCGAGAAGGCCGCTGCATGATCGAGCTTCTTGCAAAACTTGTTTCAGTCATTGCGGAATTTGGCGCCAGCCTGATGGCTTTTTTCTGGGCGCGGGATCGCGCGCGGGCTGAGGCGCTCAAGCAACTCATGGAGAGGCAGGATGCCATACGCAAGGCGGGCGAGCTTGGCCCTCGTTCTCAGTCTGATGCCATTGAACGGCTGCGCGACAACACATTCTGAAACGCTGTGTCTCATGGTGCGGAGTTATTCGGCGGAAGAGCAGGATGCGGTCGCCGATGAGCTGGAGCAGCTGGGGCCAAAGTCGCATGTGGGGCAGATGATGGCGGACTATGGACGCTTGCGCGACGAGGCGCGGGCGGCTTGCCGGTGAATGAAGACCCTCACCCAACCCTCTCCCGGAGGGAGAGGGCTAGAAAGAATTGTCCCACTTGACCCTCTCCCTCCTGGAGAGGGAGGAGCGCCCGTTTGGGCGCGGAGGGTGAGGGTCTTGAAGCGAAAGTTGAACAAATGACCGATCCAAACGACCCCGCAGCAATGACGAATGCGCTGGATGCGGCGACGGCGGCGACGCGGAATTTCGGGGCGGAGACCGCGCGTACCTTGTCAAACGTATCCAGCGAATATCGCAAGGCCAGTTCGGGAGGGCAAAGCTTCAGTCGCACGCTCACCAGCGCCTTCGACGATGTGGCGCTGCGCGGCAAGTCGCTGTCGGACACGTTGAAGAAGCTCGCGCTCAATCTGTCGAAGCTGGTGCTGAACAATGCCTTCAATTCCATTGGCGGCAGCGTGACCGGCGCGCTTGGCCTGAGCGGTTCCGTGACGGCGAGCGCTAATGGCAATGTGATCGCCGACGGTCGTGTCAAACCTTTCGCCAAGGGCGGCGTGCTATCGAGCCCGGTTCTCTTTCCCTTGCAGGGCGGTATGGGGCTGGCAGGCGAGGCGGGGGCGGAGGCGATCATGCCGTTGCGGCGTGGCGCCGATGGTCGGCTCGGCGTCGCGAGCAACGGCGGCGCGACACAGAACATCACCTTCAATGTGACGGCGAGCGACGCGGCGAGTTTCAAGCGCTCGGAAACGCAGATCGCCGCCATGCTGACGCGCGTCACCTCCCGCGGACAGCGCAACCTTTGACGAGGACAATCTAATGTCATTTCATGAGATCCGCTTTCCCGTCGAGATCGCCTTTGGCGCGACGGGCGGACCGGAGCGACGCACCGAGATCGTGACGCTGGGCTCGGGCTATGAAGAACGCAACACGCCCTGGGCGGGCTCGCGGCGGCGCTATAATGCGGGCTATGGCTTGCGCTCGCTCGACGATGTGCATGAGGTGATCGGCTTTTTCGAGGCGCGGCAGGGCCAACTCATCGGCTTTCGCTGGAAGGACCGCGCCGACTGGAAGTCCTGCGCGCCGGGCGCAAGCGTCTCAGCCGACGATCAGGTGATCGGCACGGGCGATGGAGCGACGACCTCATTCGCGCTGACGAAGACCTATCAGTCCGGCGCGGGGAGTTATGCGCGCGACATCACGAAGCCGGTGGCGGGCTCCGTGCGCATCGCTGTGGCGGGCGTCGAACAGACGGCGGGCGTGGATTTCGACGTCGATACGATGACGGGCCTGGTGACATTCGAGGCGGGTGCGATACCCGCCGACGGTGCGACGGTGACGGCAGGCTTCGCCTTCGATGTGCCGGTGCGTTTCGACACGGATTTTCTGGAGATCAATCTTGCCGCCTTCGAGGCGGGCTCCATTCCGCATATTCCGATTGTCGAAGTGAGGGTCTAGCCCATGAAGAATATCTCGAGCGAATTGCAGGCCCATCTCGACAGCGGCGCGACGACGCTCTGCAATGTCTGGAAACTGGCGAGGCGGGACGGCACGCTTTTTGGCTTCACCGACCACGACCGCGACCTGACGGTTGACGGGCTTTTGTGTGAGGCGGCGGCGGGCTTTACCGCCAGCGCGGTGGAAAGCTCGTCCGGTCTGGCGGTGGACAATCTCGATATTCTTGGCGGGCTCAGGTCCGACAGGCTGAGCGAGGCGGCGCTCATCGCCGGGCTTTATGACGATGCCGATGTCGAGATATGGCGGGTCAACTGGCAGGATGTGAGCCAGCGCGTGCGGCTGCGCAAGGGCAATCTGGGCGAGGTCTCGCGCGGCGCGACGGGCTTCAAGGCGGAATTGCGCGGGCTGGCGCATCGGCTCAACCAGCCGGTGGGACGGCTTTATCAATATGGCTGCGACGCCGATCTGGGCGATGTGCGTTGCGGCGTAGCGCTGGCGACGACGAGCGGTGCGGTGACGACGGTGAGTGACAACCGCGTGCTGACGCTGAGCGGGCTTGAGGCCTTTGATAGTGACTGGTTCACGCGCGGGCATCTGATATTCACGAATGGCGTAAACGATGGCGCGGCGATGGAAGTGAAACGCCATACGGCGACAGCGGCAGGCGCGGTGATCGAACTCTGGCAGGCGATGACGTGGCCTGTGAGTGCGGGCGATACGGTCGATGTGACGCCGGGATGCGACAAGCAATTTGCCACCTGTCAGGCGAAGTTTGGCAATGGCCCGAACTTTCGCGGCTTCCCGCATATGCCGGGCAATGATTTCGTCACCGCCTATCCTTCATCCTCGGGCGACAACAATGGAGGCAGCCGCAATGCATGATGGCGCGCGCATTGTCGAACTTGCGCGCGGCTGGATCGGCACGCCCTATCGGCATCAGGAAAGCTGCAAGGGCGCGGGTGCCGATTGCCTCGGGCTCATTCGCGGCGTCTGGCGCGAGCATGTCGGGCCGGAACCCGAGACGCCGCCCGCCTATACGCCCGATTGGGCCGAAGCGCCCGGCGGCGGTGCGCTGGCCGAGACGCTGGCGGACGCCGCGCGACGGCATCTCATGGAGATTGCGCCCGACGAAGCGCAACCGGGCGATGTGCTGCTGTTTCGCATGCGCGCGCAGGGACCGGCGAAACACGCCGCAATCCTCAGCGACAGCGCTCGCATGATCCACGCCTATTCGGGCCGCGCCGTTGTCGAGACGGCGCTCACCGCTTCATGGTGCGCCCGCATCGCCTTCGCCTTTCGATTTCCCGATCAGGATAGCTAATCAATGGCTACACTCGTTCTTTCAGCAGCCGGCTCCTTCGTCGGCAGCGCCCTGCTGCCCGAGGGACTGAATATTCTGGGCGCGCAGATTTCCGGCGCGGCGCTGGGCAGCGCGGTCGGCGCGGGTCTCGGCGCCTATGTGGACGCGAAATTCTTTGGCCCCACAATGGCGAGCGGGCAGGGGCCGCGACTTTCCGACTTGCGCGTCATGGCGTCGAGCGAAGGCGCGCCTGTGCCGCGTCTCTATGGGCGCGCGCGACTGGCGGGCCAGGTGATCTGGGCGACGCAATATAAGGAGCACAGCTCCACGACCAGCGCGGGTGGCGGCAAGGGCGGTGGTGGTTCGGGCGGGTCCTATACCGAATACAGCTATTCCGTTTCGCTCGCCGTGGCGTTGGCCGAAGGGCCGGTGACGCGGATCGGGCGCATCTGGGCGGATGGCAAGCTGCTCGATCTTTCCAATATTTCATGGCGTCTCAACAAGGGCGAAGAAACGCAAGCAGTCGATCCGCTGATCGAAGCGGTGGAGGGCGCAGCGCCCGCCTACCGCGGGCTGGCCTATGTCGTCTTCGAGGATCTCGATCTCGCGCCCTTCGGCAACCGCGTGCCGCAATTCTCCTTCGAGGTCTTCAAGACCCTGAGCGATGTGGAAAGAAAGCTCCGCGCGGTCAACATCATCCCCGGCGCGGGCGAATTTATCTATGACCCGAAACCTCAACGCGAATGGCTGACGGAAGCGTCGAGCCGCGCGATCAACACACATACGTCCGAAGCCCCGTCGGACTGGTCGGCGGCGATCGATCAGTTGCAGGCGACATGCGAGAACGTGGAAGCCGCCGCGCTGGTGGTCGCCTGGTTCGGCGACGATCTGCGCTGCGGAAGCTGCACGATCCGGCCCAGTGTCGAGGTGTCGGCGAAGGTGACGCGACCGACGAGTTGGCAGGTGGCGGGCCTGACGCGCGAAACGGCGACGCTGGTCAGCACGGTAGATGGGAAGCCCGCCTATGGCGGCACGCCAGCTGACGCATCGGTCATCGCGGCGATAAAAGACCTGAAGACGCGGGGCCTCGGCGTCACGTTCTATCCCTTCGTGATGATGGATATTCCGGCGGGCAACGGATTGCCGGACCCCTGGACGGGCGCGGGAGATCAGCCGACCTATCCCTGGCGCGGACGCATTGCCGTAACGCCGGATGCGGAGATGACGAGCGATGCGACGAGCGAAGTCGCTAGCTTCTTCGGCACGGCGTCGGCGGCGGATTTTCACATCTCGGGCGAGACGGTCGCTTATACCGGCCCGGACGAATGGTCCTATCGCCGCATGGTGTTGCAT
>JBAQNC010000288.1:0-19873 GCA_049303435.1 Parvibaculum sp.
GCCGCCCAATCGATAAGCGACCGTGGTGAGCAAACGATTGGCGCTCATCACCTGTCGCGCGCCCGTATTGAGCATGGCGAAACAGCCCGTGCCATAAGTCGATTTCATCAATCCCGGCTCGAAACACGCCTGCCCCACCGTCGCCGCCTGCTGATCGCCTGCAACACCCGCAACGGGAATGGCGACACCGAAGAGCGACGGATCGGTGACGCCGAAATCGGCGCAACAATCCTTCACCTCCGGCAGCAACGCACGGGGAATGTCGAACCAGCCGAGAATCTCATCGTCCCAGTCCTGAGCGCCGATATTGAAAAGCATCGTGCGCGAGGCATTGGTTGCATCCGTCACATGGGCCCTGCCGCCCGTCAGCTTGTAGATGAGCCAGCTGTCGATGGTCCCGAAGCAAAGCTCGCCCTTGGCGGCGCGCGCCCGTGCATCGGGAATATGATCGAGCAACCACGCGAGCTTCGTGCCGGAGAAATAGGGATCGAGCAGCAGCCCGGTCTTCTCCTGAACGATCGGTTCCTTGCCCTCGCCCTTGAGCTTTTCGCAAAGCGCATGTGTGCGTCGGTCCTGCCAGACGATGGCCCGATGCAGGGGCTTGCCCGTCGCGCGCTCCCACAGCGCCGTCGTCTCGCGCTGGTTGGTGATGCCGATGGCGGCGATATTGTCGGCATGCGTGCCCGACGTCAGCACGCCGCGCGCCACCTCCAGCGTCGCCTCCCAGATTTCATTGGCGTCATGCTCCACCCAGCCGTCCTGCGGGTAATGCTGCTGCAATTCTTTCTGGCGCACGCGCATGGGCGAGCCCGATTCATCGAAAAGCAGCGCCCTCGTGCTCGTCGTCCCCTGATCGATCGACAGGATATAATGTGCGCCAGCCATAGCTCTCCCCTCCGAATCCGCGCCGAGAGGCTAGCCCGACAGCCCTGAATTGGCCAAATGCGGATTTGAACACCCCCAAAACCCGGACAAGGGGGCGAAATTTGACTGACCCGATGCTATATACGGGTCATGACAGTCGAACCGCAGGACCTGACACTCGCCGACGCAACGCCCCCGATGATTGACCCCTTCGGGCGTGCGGTTACCTATCTGCGCGTCTCGGTGACGGACCGCTGCGACTTCCGCTGTGTCTATTGCATGTCGGAACACATGACCTTCCTGCCCAAGCCGGAAATCCTCTCGCTTGAGGAACTGGATCAGGTCTGCTCCACCTTCATCGCCAAGGGCGTGCGCAAGCTGCGCCTCACTGGCGGCGAGCCGCTGGTCCGTCGCGATGTCATGACCTTGATCCGCAATCTCGGCCGTCACCTCGACACAGGCGCATTGGAGGAGCTGACTCTCACCACCAATGGCAGCCAGCTGGCGCGCCATGCCGAAGACCTCTATGCCGCCGGCGTCCGCCGCATCAATGTCTCGCTCGATACGCTGGACGAAGACAGGTTCGCCCGCATCACGCGCTGGGGACGCTTGCCACAGGTGCTGGACGGCATCAGGGCCGCGACCCGCGCGGGCCTCAAGGTCAAGATCAATACCGTCGCACTCAAGGACGAGAACGCCGAGGAAATCCCCGCCCTCATCGAATGGGCGCATGCGCAAGGTCACGACATCACGCTGATCGAAACCATGCCGCTCGGCGACATCGACGGCGACCGGACCGATCAATATCTGCCGCTCTCGCGCGTCCGCGAAAGTCTCGAAACTCGCTGGACGCTGACCGACATTGCCGAGCGCACCGGCGGCCCTGCCCGCTACATGAAAATCGCCGAGACGGGCGGCAAGCTCGGCCTCATCACGCCGATGACGCATAATTTCTGTGAAAGCTGCAACCGCGTCCGCCTCACCTGCACAGGCACGCTCTTCATGTGTCTGGGCCAGGATGACGCCGCCGATCTGCGCCATGCGCTGCGCAGCGACCCGGGCGGCAGAATGCTCGAAGATGCCATCGACGAAGCCATTGGCCGCAAGCCCAAAGGCCATGATTTCATCATCGACCGCACCCACGCCCGCCCCGCCGTCGGGCGGCACATGTCCGTCACCGGCGGTTAAGTCATTTGCACCGGCGTCCACATATGCTTATCTCCAGCCTCATTTGTCTGATGGATCGGAACTCATGAAGTTCAAGAATATTGCGTTTGTGGCCACCAATGTGCCCGAAGCACAAAAGGCTCTGGCGGACCTCACCGCGCGCTATGGCGAAACCCCGCCTGCCGAAGCCGATGTCATCGTTGCGCTCGGCGGCGACGGTCTCATGCTGCAAACGCTCCACAAGCACATGCACCGCAATATCCCGATCTACGGCATGAATCTCGGCTCTGTCGGATTCCTGATGAATGAATTCCACGCCGACGACCTGCCCGAACGGATCGAGGCTGCCGACATCGCCCGGCTTCACCCGCTGCGCATGCGCGCCACGCTCGCCAATGGCACCGAGCATGAAGCGCTGGCCATCAACGAGGTCGCACTTTTGCGCGAAACCCATCAGGCCGCCAAGATTCGCATTTCCATCGACGACAAGATTCGCATGAAGGAACTGAGCTGCGACGGCGTGCTGGTCTCGACGCCCGCAGGCTCCACGGCTTACAATCTTTCCGCGCAAGGTCCGATCATCCCCATCGATGCAGCATTGCTCGCGCTGACGCCCATCAGCGCCTTCCGCCCGCGTCGCTGGCGCGGCGCGCTACTGTCACACCGCGCAAAAGTGCGTTTTGAAATCCTTGAGCCGGAAAAACGCCCCGTCAGCGCCGTCGCCGACAATCGCGAGTTCCGCGATGTCATCGATGTGCGGGTCGAGGAAGATACCAGCATCGATTTGCTGATGATGTTCGACGAAGGCCACAGCCTCGACGAACGCATCCTCACCGAACAATTTCTCCATTAAAGAAATCCCCGCCATTTACCGGCGCACGCATACTCGTCCCGTCTCGCTCCACCAAGGGCGCGTCCGGACTGGCCGAATGCGTGGAGAGGGAGCAGCGTCCTGCGTCGTATGGGAAACCAGCCATGCGCCCCGGGAGGCCTGAAATGTGGCCGGGCACTATGACCCGGGAGGCGTGTCGCCGATAAAAGCGATGCGACCTGGAGTGGGTTGGAAGGGCCCAGAATCGCTGCGCGCGGAGCGTCGGAGAGGGCGCAAACCCGCCATACAAATATATCAAGGCGGCGTCGCCGCCGCTCCGCGTCACCTTTTTTTCGGCGCGTCTCCATATCAAACTCCGAAGGCCCCGCCTTGCGGAGCCCTCGGCGTTTCACCACGCCCTCAAGGACGAATATTGGTAAGCGGTTCTTCAGTCACGTCATATCCCGCTTCGATCGGAATACGCAGCACCTTGCCGTCGATCTTGGGTTCGACGGTAACGACCGGCGTCGCCCGCGCGGTCTCGATCGCATGCGACACATTCTGCGAACGGCCAAGCTTCAACACATTCATCCGTGTCGGGAACACAATCGTGCGCTTGCCCGCTTCCAGCTCCGCAATCACGTCGGACGGCCTGATCCAGACGCTGTCCACCGATTCCGAACCGTCATGCACCGCCAGATGATCTTGCGGCGCAGCGGCCACATAGAAGCGCGTGTCGAAACGCTTGGGCATGAGATTAGGCGTGATCCAATGCGCAAAAGGCGTCAGCAGATCGGCCGCTATACGCAAGCCGCCCTTTTCCAGCAGATCGCCGATCTGGAGTTCATTCTTGTTGAGCCCTTCACGCATCGGCTCAAGCGCCATCAGACGCGCGGCGTCAACCAGATTGCCCGTGCGTTCTTCGCGCGCCAGAAGCACGCCGCATTCTTCGTAAGCTTCGCGGATCGCGGCCACGCGCATGGAAAACTCCCAATCGTCGAGACCCTCGGCCCCGTCGATGCGCGCCCGCACGCTTTCATGCGTATCGCCCTTGTCCACCTTGCCGCCGGGAAAAACCAATGCGCCGGAAAAGGAGTCGATCTTGTGGTGACGCACCACCATGAAGACTTCAAGGCCAGCCGCCCCGTCACGCACCAGCATGATCGTCGCCGCCGGGATCAATCCCGCATTACCCGCTTCCGACATCAACTCACTCCCCGTTTCATTTTCTGACAGTCTATTTGCATTTGTTCTTTTCTGTTAACCCGACAGCAAGCCTGTATTGCGGCGCCTGTCTAAAATTAAGTTTACCTCAACTCGCGGCAGCCAGATTAAACCAGCATGGATTGGTTCGCTTTGCGCAAGGCGGTCTGTTCAGGCAGCCAATATGCGGACACGACCAAAGAATTTGGTATCCAAATGTATAACAGTTCCTTTCGGTTGACCAACCGGGACATCGACCTGGCCCTTGAAGCAGGCCATCTATTCCTGCTTTTCCAGCCCAAGATCGAACTGGCCACAGGCCGCGTTCTTGGCGCGGAAGCCTATGTCCGCTGGGAACATCCAGACTATGGACTAATGCCGCCAGGCCTGTTTCTCTCCTTCTTCGAACGCCGCGAACGTAGCGTCGACCTCACCCGTTTCGTGGTCAATGCCGCCGCCGAGACAATGGTCGAGTGGCACGCGCGCCGGCAGAACTGGTCCATTTCCATCAACTTGGCGCGCAACGATCTGAACGACCCCACCCTTCCGGGCGCCCTTGCCGCAATCGTCGGAGAACATGGGCTGGATACCGGCGCTTTCACGTTGGAAATTCCCGAAGGAGCCTTCGCCCGCCATGCCTCGACATCCGCCCAGATGGTCGCCGAGTTCCGCCGCCTCGGCTTTCGCACCGCCCTCGATGGCGGCGGCGCGGTCGTCGTGCCGTCCGAATATGTGACTTCCGAGTTCTTTTCAGAGGTGAAGGTTTCCGGCGCCGCGATCATCCGTTTCGCTCACCGCGTGAAACAGGCTGGCCTCGGCTTTATCGGTCGACGTGTCTCGCTTGCCGTCTCTCAAGGTCTGGCCGCCACCGCCGTCGGCGTCGAAGATGAGGCCACGCTCTCCGGCCTCATAGCGGTCGGCTTCACCGCCGCGCAAGGCGCGCATATCTGCCGCCCGCGCAGCGCCGCCGAACTCACCGGCTGGAGCTTTGCGCAGAACCTGCGCGAGGATTTCGCCGCATTCGAAGATACCGACGAAGACGACAACGTCCTCCAACTCGGCGAGCCCTTGAACAAAACAGCCGAGGTCGTGGATTTTCCCGCCCCTCAGGAATATGCGCTCCCCAATGACCTCGTCCTGAGCTTCGAGAATTTCGAAATCGCCGTGCCGGGCTTTGGCGGCGTTCCGGTTTGCTCAGGCGCTCTCGATCCGGTCTGCTTTTTCCCCGGGCGCCAACTTCTGGCTATGCTGCGGCGACGGCCACGTCATGGCCGCCGTATCGCCGGCATTGACCGCCCCATCCGCATGCGTATTCGCAAACCGAAGAAAAAACCCAAAAGCTTCCTCGCCCGGGCGCTCGGCTTCTGAGGTCGGTCAGACCCGTTCGATGATCATGGCAATGCCCTGGCCCACACCGATGCACATGGTGCAAAGCGCATAGCGCGCCTGACGCTCTTCCAGTTCGTACATGGCCGTCGTCACCAGCCGCGCGCCGCTCATGCCCAGCGGATGACCCAGCGCAATCGCGCCGCCATTGGGATTGACGAAGTCGCCATCGTCGGGAAGCCCCAGGTCGCGCAACACGGCAAGACCCTGACTGGCAAAGGCCTCATTGAGTTCGATAACATCGATGTCACCGATATTGAGGCCTGCTTTTTCCAGCACCTTGCGCGTCGCAGGCGCCGGACCGATACCCATGATGCGCGGCGGTACGCCCGCCGTCGCCATCGCCACGATCCGCGCCCGCGGCGTCAGACCATTGGCTTCAGCCGCTTCGGCCGACGCAATCACCATCGCCGCCGCGCCATCGTTGACGCCGGAAGCATTGCCCGCCGTCACCGTACCACCCTGCCGGAAAGGCGTCGGCAGCTTGGCGAGTTGTTCGGCAGTGGTTGTCGGGCGGGGATGCTCGTCCTCGCTCACCACGGTTTCGCCCTTGCGCGAGTTTATCGTGACGGGAACGATTTCGCGCTCAAAGCGCCCGGACGCCATGGCCGCACCGGCGCGCTGCTGACTGCGAAGCGCAAAGGCGTCCTGGTCGGCGCGCGAGATCTGGAATTCCTCGGCCACATTCTCCGCCGTCTCCGGCATGGAATGCGTGCCATATTGCTTGTTCATCAGCGGATTGATGAAACGCCAGCCGATCGTCGTGTCATGGATTTCGGCATTGCGCGAAAAGGCGGACGTGGCCTTGCCCATCACGAAAGGCGCGCGCGACATGCTTTCGACGCCACCGGCGATCATGAGGTCCGCATCGCCCGACTTGATGGCCCGCGCCGCCGTGCCCACAGCGTCCATGCCGGAACCGCAAAGACGGTTGACGGTGGAGCCGCCGAGCGTATCGGGAAGCCCGGCCAGCAACGCCGACATGCGCGCCACATTGCGATTATCCTCGCCCGCCTGATTGGCGCAGCCAAAGATCACGTCGTCCACCCGTTCCCAATTGATCGATGGATTACGCTCCATCAGCGCCATCAGAGGCACTGCGCCCAGATCGTCGGCGCGCACCGAGGAAAGCGATCCGGCATAGCGACCGATGGGCGTGCGAACGGCGTCGCAGATGAAGGCGTCACGGATGGAATGGCTCATAAGTTGTCCCCGTCAGTTAAGAAGGGGCGAACCTAGCAGCTTGGTCAGCCGAGGTGAAGCTCAGGCAGCTCGGACTTTCAGGGTGGCGGTGACCGACAGACGTGTCAGCCGGTCCAGCAGCAGATCCAGCTCATCCGCCTCGATGTCGCTGTAATGGGGCGCAATCCGCTCCATCATCAGACGCGCCAATTCACGAGGATCGGGCTTCAATCGCTTTTTGACGCAATCATGGAGCACATCAAGCGCCGCCCGGAACGCCGCAAAGTAAAGCTCCGGAATACCGGCGCGGGCATGAAGGGCGCGATACCCCAGAGGGCCCACATCGTGGATAAGACGCACGGCCCGCTCTACCTTGATCGACGTCAACACGGAAAATCCGCGCTCGACAAACTTCATCTTTCCGGCGCATACCGCGCGCAGAAGAAGTTCCGGGCTCAACATCTTGCTCTCGGCCAATTGGCTGATAACAAGTTCAAGATCATCATTGGCCGAGTGGTCGAGCATCTCCACCAGACTGCGCTCGCGCGCCTGTGTCTCCAGCACATCGGCGACATCGGGGTCGATCTTGTAGCGATCCACCAGATGCTGGCGCAAATGCCCGGCGACCTGCGTGACGATACGCTCGACCAGCCGCAACGGCAGGTCATGCCGCTGTGCCATCGGATCGAGAATGCCCTCGTCGCCGGGATAGCGCCGCAGGATCGTCTCGAAAATTTCAGGCTGAATGACCGCCCCTTCATTGGCGACAAGCACCAGCACCGTCTCGCGGTCCGCCGTCGAGGCAATAGCTCCGCTCGCCTCCCGGCCCAGACTGGGCCGTCCGGCAATCAGCCGCTGCCGCTTCGGGCTGCCGCTCAGCACCAGTTCGGCAAGGTCTTCATCGGACAGGACTGTGGAATAAAGCAGCACCGGTTCGGCCACTTCATCGATGTCATGGGCCAGCTTCAGGACAATGTCATGAGGCGCATTCGGCAGATCGCTAAGCGCCAGAGCCAGAGCGGCGCGCACATGAGCGCAAACATCGAGAACCAGAAAGCCGAGAATTTCCAGCGCCAACTCGCGCTCACGCGGCATCAGCACCACATTGGAAAATTGGGACGCCACTTTTTGCGCAATTTCCTTACGCGCACCTTCTGTCGGCTCGGAAAAGAGCCTGTCCACATCGGCAGCCGTTAACTTTCCGGTCATCGAATTTTGAGGCATAGGCTGTCTCGCTTTGAAATCGGCGGAGGCGTTAGCGTTAATGAACTCAAAAAATTAGACCAAAATATTTAACGCTCCCTCAACGCTAATTGCTCTTCTTGGAATTATTCTCAATTAATAAGATTTCCCCTGTGGCGCCACCCGGCATTTCTCACCATCTTTAATACCCCGCCTATTTCATGGATGATCCGGGCCAACAGAAATTAACGAATAGAGAAAAGGGATCAGGGATGCTTGAGGGAATCAAAGTCGTCGAGCTGGCGACCTATATTGCGGCGCCGGGCGCAGGCGGCATTCTGGCCGATTGGGGCGCGGAAGTGATCAAAATCGAACCCCTGAACGGGTGCCCCATGCGCTACACCATGTCCAACGTCGGCGCCGACCACCTCAAGGGCAGTCCGATTTTCGACCTCGACAATCGCGGCAAGAAGGGCATGGCGCTCAATACGGCTACACCTGAAGGCGTCGAAGCAGTCAAGCGCCTCATCAAGGACGCCGATGTCTTCCTCACCAATGTCCGTCCCGGCGGACTGGAACGCGCTGGCCTCGATTATGCCTCGCTCTCGGCCATTAACCCGCGCCTCATCTATGCCAGCGTCACCGGCTATGGCCTCGAAGGCCCGGAACGCGACCGCCCCGGCTTCGACATCGCCGCCTTCTATGCCCGCTCGGGCATCGGCTGGCTCCAGACCGTCAAGGGCGCGGAACCCACCACCCTGCGCACCGGCATCGGCGACCACACCACAAGCATGGCCACCGTCGGCGGCATTCTCGCTGCCATCATCGAACGCGGCAGAACCGGCAAAGGCCGTCTCGTTGAGGCTTCTCTATTGCGCGCCGGCATCTATGCGGCAGGTTCGGATACCGCCGTCCAGCTTGCCTATGGCAAACTCGGCTCCACCAAGTCGCGCCACGAAGCCCTCGTCCCGCTCAACAATTTCTTCAAGGCAAAGGGCGACGAATGGTTCGTCATTGTGCCACGTCAGGGACAGGCCGATTGGCCTGCCATCTGTCGCGTCGTCGGCCAGCCGGAACTTGAAAACGACGAACGCTTCGCCGATCCCAAGGCGAGACGCGCCAATTCAACTGCCCTTGTCGATATTCTGGATGCTGCCTTTGGCGCTCACGATATCGACCATTGGCGTGAAAAACTCGACGCTGAAGACCTGATCTGGGCGCCGATGATGCGTCCTGGCGACGTCGCCAAGGATCCCCAAGCCATTGCGGCCGGGGCTTATGTCAATGTCCCGAACAATGGCAGCGAAGGCACCCATCTCGCACCCGCCTCACCCATCCGCTTTCCCGGCGCCGATGATGGCCCCAAGGGCCCCTCGCCGGCACTGGGCGAGCACACGATGGAAGTGCTGGCGAGCCACGGCTACACGGAGGCGGAAATCGAACAGCTCAAAGCGTCCAAGACCATCAAGGCCTAGCCGAGCGCGCCGCCCCGACTGGGCAGAAGCAGAGATGACATTTTGCGATCGTCGACACGGCGGGCATTAAGTTCCTCAACACGCGCCTGACGCTCATCCCGTTTATCCTGTGCGGCCTGCAAGTCATTGCTATGACTCGTCTCCGGCACATCGAGCGATGCCAGAATTTCGATCACGCCTGGCGTGAGCGTCAACGTGGAACGCCCGCCGAAACCACCAGCCGCCGACGCAAAATTCTGCCCTGAGGAAGATGATGACGAAGGCTCGCTATAAGATGAAACCGCCGCGCTGAAGTTCTGGACGCTGGCCACCCGTGAAGTGGCGCGGCCCGTTCTCAATCCGGTCGCCATCTGGGTCTCGCCATCGCTCACCGACACATTACGGTGCTTCGCGACAAGGTTGTCATAGACCTGCGCCACGGACCGGGGTGAGCCGTCACGACCATAGAAGATCGACCGGTTGGCGGCGGCGGCGGCCGGAAACAATTCGTCGGCAGGGGTGTTCGGCGCTTCCTGCACATTGGAAATGAGCTTCGACGCACCGCCAGCCCCCAGAAAATGGGCGATGTAAAGTTCACCGCCAGAGACGGAGCGTCCTAATTTACTTTCCAGCCGGGACTGACTGTCGCTCGTATAGGCCCCCGCCATCAGCGCCGAGACCTTCGGGTCATTGCGCAGGGCAAGAATTTCCTGCCGGGCGGCAGGATCTGTCACCACATAGCGGCCATTGGAATCCTGCGAAATCTGGTCGGCATATTGCCCGAGCCCCAGATCGCCACCATCCTGCTTCATGGTTCCAAGCCAGGATTGCTGGGTAAACTGAAATAACCCACAAGCACTGGAAGTATTTGATTTTGCATTACAATTCAGGCTCGACTCACGCATCGCCGTCTTCAGCAAATAGCTGAAGTCAGTGCCTGTTCTGGCGCTGGCCTGCTGAAGGGCCGCAGTGATCTGCGGCGGCGCGATGATCGCTTGGATAAGGCTCATACTCGGTAACCCTCGGGTGTGTTAGCAGGGTAAACGCAAGGCCCATGCCACTTCCAAAACGCACCGCCACCCGACGGAAACCCTTGCCGAATTTGACTCATTAGGCTGTAAGGTGACTCCAAAGCCGCCAGTCTCAAACCAGAGCGGCATCGACACCATGATTGACAGGGGAAGCTATGTCCGAGATTGATGTTGCGTCTGAAGTAGAGGACGTGCTCCACCACCCGCGCACAGATAATGGTTCGGGACTTCCCTACCCGAACCGGGCCTACGCCTGGTATGTGGTCGCCGTCTTTGTCCTCGCCTACACCTTCTCCTTCATCGACCGTCAGATCCTGAGCCTGCTCGTCGAGCCGATGAAGCGCGACCTTCACATCTCCGACACGCAGATCAGCCTGTTGCTCGGCATCGCCTTTGCTGTCTTCTATGTCCTGATGGGCCTGCCCATTGGTCGCCTTGTCGACCGACGTAACCGCATCGGTATCATCGCGATTGGCGTTTTCTGCTGGTCGATGATGACGGCTTTGAGTGGCACGGCAAAGACTTACTGGCATCTCTTCGCCTATCGCATGGGCGTCGGCGTGGGTGAGGCTGCCCTGACGCCCGCCGCCTATTCCGCCATTTCCGACTATTTCCCACCCAAGCGTCTGGGCCTTGCACTCGGCGTCTATGGCATCGGCGTCTACATCGGCGCAGGCCTCGCCCTTGTCATCGGGGCCATGGCAATCGGCTGGGCCACCCAATTCGGTGATGTGGACCTCCCCATCATCGGCCATGTCTTCAGCTGGCAGCTCGTCTTCTTTGTGGTCGGCCTGCCCGGCATCCTGATCGCTCTCTTGGTTTCAACGCTTCGCGAACCGGTTCGCCGCGGCCATATGCGCCGCGAAACCGGCGCCGATGGCGTCACTCGCGATGTAGCCGTGCCCTTCGGCGAAGTGGTGGGTTATTTGCGCGCCAATGCGAGAACATTTCTCTGCATGGAACTATGCTTCGCGCTCCTCGCCATGATGGCCTATGGCACTGCCGCCTGGGTGCCGACCTTCTTCGTCCGCACCTATGGCTGGTCCATCGGACATATCGGTCAGCTCTACGGCCTCATCATCGTCATCTTCGGCACGCTGGGCGTAGTTTCGGGCGGAGCAATCGGGGACTACGTCTGCTCCAAAGGTTATCGCAACGGCCGCATCATAGTCATGGCGGCAACCGGCCTCGTCACCATGCCTTTTGCCATTGCCTCACCGCTGATGAACGACCCATATATGGCGCTCGCCCTGATCGCGCCCGCCACCTTCTTCGCCACCTTCACCACAGGCATCGGCCCCTCGGCACTGATGGAAATGATGCCAAACCAGATGCGTGGCTTCTCTTCTGCGGTTGGCGGCCTCATCGTCAATCTGATCGGACTGGGCCTCGGGCCCACCGCCATCGCGCTCGTCACCGACTATGTCTTCCACGACGAGAACATGCTCCGCTATTCGCTCGCTATCGTCTCGCCGGTTGTTCTGGCTCTGGGCGCCCTGTTCGGCTTTCTGGCCATGCGGCCCTACCTCAAAAGTCTCGATTACTTGAGCGCCTGGAGCAAAGAAAACGAAAAGCCCTGACTACTCAGGGCTTTGGACAAGATTCCAGACTCTATAGATCACGTGAAGAGATAACGTCAAACCGCCTTACCGAAGGTGCGGAAGCGCCAGGAATTCGAATTGTCCTGAACGAAACGGGGCGCATGAGGCCGCTCGACAAGCCGCCCGCGAGCCCGCGCCTGTGCCATCTTGAACGACACGATATCGCGATCGAATGGCTTGATCAGATAGTCGTCCGCGCCTGCATCCAGCGCCGAGCGGACAGCCATCGGACTGCCATTCTCAGCAACGAAGAAGACGCAGGGCTGCCGACAATCACGCAAGACGCGAATGGCCTCAACGAGAGCCGTCCCTTCAAACCCTTCAAGACGGGTATCAACAATCACGAGGTCTGGCGCCATGCCCTGAACCAGTTCCAGCGTCTCGACACCACACCGGGCAACCTCGACCGAATGGCCCAGGCTCTCGAAAAGGAACTTCGCGGCGCGTCGAACGGCTGCCGATTGATCGGCCAGAACAATATTCGCCATAATCTAAACCCCCATCTTGTCCCAACCGGATCGACTCGTTTCGATCCATCTGAGCCCAAGATAGGGCCGGAGAGATAAACCAAAGGTTAACCAAGAAGCCCTTTTTTTAACACTTCGATAAGGCTGCCGATCTCGGAAGGCGGATATGGCACCGCCTCCCCCAGACCCCAGACGGGCTTGGGCCAGGCCTCGTCCTTCTCGAACCGGGCGATCACATGGACATGAAGCTGCGGCACCATATTGCCGAGCGCAGCCACATTCATCTTCTGCGCCGCCGTCTGCACCTTGAGCACCGCCGAAACATGGTCGATCTCCGCGAGGAACGTCGCCTTGTCCGCCTCGGCCACATCATGGAAGTCCCGCAAGCCCTCCCGCCGAGGGACAAGAATGAGCCAGGGATACCGCTTGTCATTCATCAGCAAGACACGGCAAAGCGCCATATCCTTGACGGTCCATGTGTCGGCGGCAAGGCGTTCGTTCAATTCAAAAGACATGATCAATATGACTTCGGCAGGTCGAGCACACGCTCGGCGATGAAACTCAGGATCAACTCGCGGCTGACCGGCGCAATGCGGGCAATCATGATTTCGCGCAGATAGCGCTCCACATGAAATTCCTTGGCGTATCCCATACCGCCATGAGTCATAACCGCCGTCTCGCAGGCATGGAACCCGGCTTCGGCAGCGAGGTACTTGCCTGCATTGGCCTCCGCGCCGCAATTCTCACCCGCATCGTAGAGTGCCGCCGCCTTGAAGACCATCAGGTTCGCCGCCTCAAGCTCCGCCCAGCATCTGGCGAGCGGGTGCTGGATCGCCTGATTTTTACCGATAGGACGCCCAAAGACCTCGCGCTCGCGAGCATAGTCGGTGGCTCGTTTGAGCGCTATGCGCCCGACACCCACCGCTTCCGCGCCAATCAGCACGCGCTCGGGGTTGAGCCCATGCAACAAATAATGAAAGCCCTTACCCTCTTCCCCGATCAGGTCTTCCTTCGGAATGCGTAATCCATCGAAGAACACGGCATTCGAGTCGACCGCCTTGCGCCCCATCTTCTCGATCTCGCGCACCTCCGTCGCGCCACCGCGATCAAGGTCGGTATAGAAGAGCGACAGACCTTCCGTCGGCTTCCTGCATTGATCCTTCGGTGTGGTACGTGCCAGCAGCAAAATCTTGTTGGCGCTCTGCGCGGTCGAAGTCCACATCTTGCGGCCATGAACGACATAGGCCGAACCATCCCATTTCGCCTTTGTCGAGATTGCCGTGGTATTGAGCCCCGCGTCAGGCTCCGTTACGCCGAAGCAACAGCGATCCTTGCCAGCGATGAGCGCAGGCAGGTTCTTTTCTTTCTGCTCATCGGTGCCGAAGACCACCACCGGCATGGGGCCGAACAAATTGATATGGATCGCCGAAGCGCCTGAAAGGCAAGCCCCTGACTCGGCAATCGTCTGCGCCACGATGGCCGCTTCCGTGACGCCAAGCCCGGCGCCACCAAAGGCCTCCGGCATGGCGACGCCCAGCCAGCCGCCCGCCGCAATATCCGCCACGAAGTCGTCGGGGAACCCCCCGTCCCGGTCATGAGCCAACCAATAGGCATCATCATATTTGGCGCAGGTCTTTGCCACCGCATCGCGAATGGCTTGTTGTTCCTCGCTGAAACTAAAATTCATGAACGCCTGCCCTACTTCTTTTGTTGTTTCTGGTCGGGAGGCTATAACCTAACCCAAAATCAGAGGAAGTGAAGAATGCCGGGTCTCTATTTCGAAGAATTTGAAGATGGACAAGTCTTCAAGCACGCAATCACACGCACGGTCACCGAAACGGACAATGTGCTGTTTTCGACCATGACGATGAACCCGGCTGCGCTCCATCTCGACCATGACTATGCCGCCCGCGAAACCGAATTCGGCAAACCCCTCGTCAATTCGCTGTTCACGCTCGGCCTGATGATCGGCATTTCAGTGCATGATACGACGCATGGCACCACCATCGCCAATCTCGGCATGACGGACATCACCTTCCCCAAGCCGGTCTTTCAGGGCGACACGCTGCACATCGAAACCCGTGTCATCTCCAAACGCCGATCCAAGTCGCGCCCCAAGGCCGGCATCGTCACCTTCGAGCATAAGGCCATCAATCAACGTGGCGAAGAAGTAGCAATTTGCACTCGTCAGGCCTTCATGCACGCGCGGGGAGAAGCCTGATGCGCTCTTTCCTTTTCGTTCCGGCCGATAGCGACAAGAAGCTCGCCAAAGGTGCAAGCTCGGGCGCTGACGCCCTGATCCTCGACCTGGAAGATTCCGTCTCGCTTTCCAACAAGGAAGCGGCTCGCAAGAATGTTTCCGACTACCTGAAAAGCGTAGACCCCAAGGGACCCAAAATCTGCGTGCGCATGAATGCGCTCGACACGCCACTGTGGAAAGACGATCTTAAGGCCATCATCAAGACCGACGCCACGCCTTATGCCATTCTCGTCCCCAAAACCATATCAGGCGCCTGTATCGGTCGTGTCGCCGACCAACTGACCAATCTGGAAGCGTCCGCCGGGATCGGCACAGACAAGGTAAAGCTTTTTTGCGTGGCGACGGAGACCGCCGCCTCCATGTTCAATCTCGGCACCTACGCCAATGTCACATCGCGCCTCTTCGCCATGACGTGGGGAGCGGAAGACCTGGCCGCCGCGCTCGGCGCACGCGACAACAAGGACGAGACCGGCAACTACACAAGCCCCTATCAGATGGCACGCACATTGACACTTCTGGGCGCGGTCGCCGCAGGCGTCATGCCGCTCGACGGTATCTGGAAAGACTTCCGCGATGACGCGGGCCTCGAGCGCGAAGCCCGCGCCGCTGTCCGCGATGGCTTCACTGCCAAGATGGCGATCCACCCCGCCCAGATCGAAACCATCAATCGCGTCTTCACGCCATCTGATGAAGACCTTGCGCACGCACGAGCTATCATCGCCGCCTTTGATGAAGCTGGCGACGTCGGCGTCGTCGCGCTTGACGGGGTCATGCTCGACATCCCGCATCTGAAACAGGCCCGCGCGCTCATCGCTAAGGCCGAAGCCATACAGACAAGTTGAAAGTTCTCCTCCCCATGAAGCCAAAGCTACTGCTCGCTCTTCCCCTCGGCAAGGTCATTGAAGAAAAGCTCGGCGTCAGATTTGACGTGAGCTACGACATGACGCCACGCTCCGACGTTGAAGCTCTCGTCACCATCGGCGCGTTCAATACCGATGCCGCACTGATGGATGGTTTCCCCGATCTCAGGATTATTTCCTGTTTCGGCTCAGGTTATGAAAGTGTCGATCTCGAAGCAGCTCGCGCGCGTGGTATCAAAGTGACGAACACTGTCGGCGCCAACGCCGCCACCGTTGCTGACCTCGCCGTCGGCCTGTTACTCGCTTCCATGCGCCATGTCGTCTATGGCGATCAACTGTTGCGCAAGGGTGAGTGGCGCGGCGACAATCCCGCAAGGCTTCTGTTTTCCTCGAGCCTCACCGGACGACACGTCGGCATCATCGGTCTCGGCGCCATCGGTCGCAAGATCGGCGAACGTATGGCGGCCTTCGAAACCGAAATTGGCTATTTCAATCGTTCCAGAAAAGACGATGTGGCGTGGCCCTGCTTCGCCTCGCCCCTGGAACTCGCCAAATGGGCCGACGTCCTCATCCTCGCCCATCGCGCAGACGAAACGAACCGCCACATGATCAACGCCGAAGTGCTTGATGCGCTCGGTCCCGAAGGCCACATCGTCAACATCTCGCGCGGCAGCGCCATCGACGAAAACGCACTCATCGCCGCACTCGCTGAACGCCGCATCGCGGGTGCAGGTCTCGATGTCTTCGAAGACGAGCCGAAGGTACAGCCTGAACTCGTCGCCTCACCTTACACCGTGCTCACCCCCCACATCGGTGGCGGCACACGCGAGGCCTTCGTCGCCATGTCGGACACGGTGGTCGCCAACATACACGCGCTGTTTGACGGCAAGCCACTACCGAACGAAGTCGTGTAGGAACAAAACCGTCCTCTCGCCCTTCCCTCAGCCCCCCTTAATGTGGAACACTCTTTCCAGAGGACCGGGGGCGTTGGGAGGCGCGGAGGGAATGGCTCGACTGAATCTTCTAGATGCAGCATTTCTGCAAGTAGAAACGGCTGAATGTCCAACGCATGTCGCAGGGCTCCAGATCTTCCAATTGCCCAAAAACTACAAGGGCAATTTCTTTCGCGAGATGATGTCGAAAATCGATCAGTCGATCCTGCCAGCCCCCCCTTCAACAAGAAACTCAAGAGTACCTCCATCTCGCTCGACGTCCTGCCGAGCTGGATCATCGACAAGAATTTCGACCTCGATTATCACGTCCGCTATTCGGCTTTGCCCACACCCGGTTCGATGGACCAGCTAATGAAGCTCGTCGAACGTCTGCATTCGCGCCAGCTCGACCGAACGCGTCCGCTCTGGGAGTGCTATTACATCGAAGGTCTCGCGGGAAATCGTGTCGCACTTTACTTCAAGATGCATCATTCCTGTGTCGACGGCGTTGCCGCCATGTCCATTCTCGGCCGTGTTCTCTCCACCAGCAAGACGTCAAAGAAAGTCATCGACTTCTGGCAGGTGCCACCTGCCAATGCCGCCGAAAAACGCGAAGCCCCGAAACTCATGGACCGTTTGCTCGGCAGCTATACAGGCCTCATGGGACAGGCCCGCTCCATGGGTCAGCTTTCCACCACCATGCTCAAGTCTGGATTGCAGGCCGTCGCCCGCGATCTGAACGTAACGGTCAACGACATCGTACCCGCCATTTGCTCGGGTGCGATCCGTCGCTATCTGAAGGACCACGGCAACCTGCCCCCCAAACCAATACTTGCCATGTGCCCTGTCTCGGTGCGTCCCAAGGACGCCGAGCAAAGCGGCAACCAGATTTCCATGATCGTCACCACTTTGGCGACAGACGAGTCCGACATGATCGCACGTCTCAATCGCGTTCACGACTCCGCAAGCGAAGCGAAAGAAAATCTCGGTGAATTGACTCGCGAAGCGGCCACCAACTATGTCCTGCTTATGAATGACGCTCTGCTGCTCGCCAATGCGACAGGCCTTGGCGACAAGATTGCGCCGCCCGCCAATCTCGTCATCTCCAATGTGCCCGGCCCCCGCGAGCGCCTCTATTTGATAGGCGCGGAACTCATTCACAACTATCCCATGTCCGTTCTCGTTCACGGTCAGGCGCTCAACATCACCGTCACAAGCTATGCCGATGAGCTTGATTTCGGCCTGCTCGCCGCGCGAGAAGCCATGCCCGATCTCAACAAGCTCGCCGACTATATCGGCACGGCCTGCGACGAGCTGGAAATCGCCGACGAAGCGCATCTCTCCGGTCAAGCCGAACTCGCCCGCCAGAGCCTGATGGAACGACGCACCGTCAGATCGCGCGCCAATGATCACGATGGGGCCAACGTGAATACAAAGCCCCAATTGCGACCAATGTCCAATGGTCACGACAAGGGCGCCGTGCTGAAAACCGCAAAAGCCCCTCATAAAAAGGCCCGCGCCGAACAAGCAAAGCCCCGTGTAGCCCACTAGACGGGATTAATTCGGGATATCTGCAACGCCGCTTTCAACATTGACGCACGCGCCTTGCCCGTGCAGCTTGTCATCCTCTTGACATGAGGATGAGAACTTGACTGACCCGATGCAGGCCACACCCGATATTCTGAAACGCCGCGCTGAAATTCTGGAACTCTACAAGGCCGGCAAGCGCGTCAAGGCCGAGGAAGCCGCTAACGCCCTGCTGGCTGAAACACCGGACGATGCGGAAACGCTCTCGATCCTCGCCGCCATCCTGATTGACCGCACTGCCTTCGGCGAAGCCGAAACTGCGTTGCGCCGCGCGCTGGAGCTTGCTCCCCATGCGCCCATTCCCTGGGTCAACTATGGCCGCTTCCTGCAACAGCACAACCGCTGGGGCGAGGCGATGGAGCATTACGCTAATGCCGCCAAACGCTTTCCCGGTCATCCTCTCTTCCACGCCACCGTCGGCCAGCTCGCCCAACGCGCTGGCGATTTCGCCAAGGCTGAAGCCGCCTATCGGCACGCCAGTGAACTCGAACCGCAAAATGCGACCATGATCATGAATATTGGCATGGTCATCCTGCGTCAGGACCGTTTCGACGAAGCCGCCGAGTTTTTCAAGAAAGCCATTGAACTCAACCCCAAGCTCGCCGCCGCGTGGGGCAATCTCGGCAATGCCGAACAGAAGCGCGACGATCTTCCCGCCGCCGAAGCCGCCTATGAACAGGCCGTCATCCTCGACCCCAAGGATGTCATGACCTATGTCAGCCTCGGCATGGTCAAGCTGAAGCGCGGCGATATGCGTGAAGCGGCCGAAATCTTCGAACGCGCCATTTCCAAATACGGACCCGAACGCCGCGCCGCCGCCTGGTTTCCCTATGCCCGCGCACAAGAGATGGGCCAGATGCCGGCAGGCTTTCGTGCCGAACTTGCCCGCACCGTCTCGCGCAAGACGTTGACCCCGCCACCCGGCTATGTCTCGATGGACGAGTTGAACAAGGCGCTTGCCGATGCCTTACGGGCCGATCCGACCGTCACATGGGAGCCGACCGGCAAGGCCACGCGCCTGGGCGGCCAGACAGGACTGCTGCTCGATCATCCGCGCGAACCCTTCCTCGCTTTCGAGACAGCTTTGCGGAAAGTCATCGACGCACATTTCGACACCATCAAGGTCGAAAAGACCCATCCCTATTTCGGTCAGGTGCCCGACACCTATCAGATCGACATGTGGGGCACACTGCTTTCCGAAGGCGGCCACCAGCACCCTCACATCCATGTCGGCGGCTGGATGAGCGGCGTCTATTACGTCGCTTTGCCCAAGAGCATCGGTGACGGCGAGAAAACGAAAGACGGATGGATCGAGTTCGGTCACCCGCCACCGGACTTCGAGGCCAGCTTCGAACCGCAGGGCATCGCCTATGAACCGCGCGAAGGGGACGCCTTCTTCTTCCCCTCCTATGCCTTCCACCGCACACTTCCCTTCAGCGGAGACGAACAGCGCATCAGTCTCGCCTTCGACATCAAGCCGACAAGCTGGCGTTAAGATAACCAACAGCCACCTTCATGCATCTTCTGATGACGGCGATGGACATGAAAAAAACAAAACTCAATCAGCGCCTGTTGCGAATGGCAGTCGCGACTATGACCGTGATAATAGCACTCTCGGGTTGCGTGGCAATTCTTGGAGAGCGATTCATACATGAGCCCATGCACAACCCAGATACAGGGGAACACGTGGAATGTGGTGCCGTAGCAAAAGGCTTGGACGCTTCAGACGAGGTGATTCATGCAACGGCAAAATGCGTTGCCGATCACGCGCGAAAAGGCTTCATTCTGGATCAGCAAAAGCAATAAAATTATCGAAAGCAAGCCAATTTCGTACATTGGAACGTCTAGAGCAGATTCGACTTACTCCGGGTCATATCCGGCCGCCT
>JBAQNC010000289.1:0-4605 GCA_049303435.1 Parvibaculum sp.
TGGCACCTCGATGTCGGCTCATCACATCCTGGGGCTGGAGCAGGTCCCAAGGGTTCGGCTGTTCGCCGATTACAGTGGTACGTGAGCTGGGTTTAGAACGTCGTGAGACAGTTCGGTCCCTATCTGCCGTGGGTGTAGGAAAATTGAGAGGATTTGTCCCTAGTACGAGAGGACCGGGATGAACATACCTCTGGTGGATCGGTTGTCGCGCCAGCGGCACAGCCGAGTAGCTACGTATGGACGGGATAACCGCTGAAAGCATCTAAGCGGGAAACCCACCTCAAAACCAGTTTTCCCTTGAGAGCCGTGATAGACGATCACGTTGATAGGCTGGGTGTGGAAGAGCAGTAATGCTTGTAGCTTACCAGTACTAATCGCTCGATTGGCTTGATTACTCTCATTTATCTCTGCTCATTCTTTAGATGAGAGAGTGAATGACGAACTTAGACTAGACACGATAATCATTCGTATCCTGAACATGTGCATTTTGTCGGCCTGGTGGTTATAGCGAGGGGCCTGCACCCGATCCCATCTCGAACTCGGCCGTTAAATCCCTCTGCGCCAATGGTACTATGTCTTAAGGCATGGAAGAGTAGGTCGCTGCCAGGCCTGCCAAATGCACATCTTTCAGAGATCCCTTCTTTACGAATTTCTTGCGCGAAAGCCTCACACATTCTGTGATCTTTGTGTCCGGCCTCCGCGCCGAACGCGAAGTTTTTTGCGTTCAGGGAAATAAACAACGCCGGATTACGTCCGGTATCGAAATTGACGCGGGGTGGAGCAGCCCGGTAGCTCGTCAGGCTCATAACCTGAAGGTCGCAGGTTCAAATCCTGCCCCCGCAACCACTTTTGTTATAACTCGATAGAATGCGAGATATAACAATGACTTACAAGAAAAACAGCCCCGCACGGCGCGCCCGTGACGGGGCTTTTTCTCGTTGGAGAGCCAGGAATAACGAGGGAGGAGGATTGCGGGCGGTGTTGCTGAGCAGGCCAGGAGTTCAAAAGTGGTAAGTTTTCTGAGCCGAATAACCTTGACATTCGGCTCTTGATTTTATTATTTGTGAGCCGAATAGTGTATATATTCGGCTCATCCGATAGGAAAACCGCAAAGATCGGGTCGCAAGGATATGCCTTATATCTGGCAGAGAGAGGACTGGCCGAAATTTACCTGGGACACGCAGCTTCTGGAGCGGAGCGTCTATGCCTATGGGATGGAAGCGGGGAGGCTTGCCGGGCAGATCCGGTATTTGCCGGAGGGCGAGAAGATGGACGCTCTCATCGACCTGATGGTCTCCGAGGCCGTGAAAACCTCGCAGATCGAGGGGGAGAATTATGACCGCGAGGATGTCCGCTCCTCGATCCGCAACCAGCTCGGGCTGAACGCCACGCCGCAAGCGGTGCGCGATCCGCGTGCGAATGGCGTTGCGGCGTTGATGATTTCGGTTCGCGATCAGATTCCGGAGGATTTGACTGCCGAGCGGCTATGGGAATGGCAGGACATGATCATCGTGGGCCATTATGACCGGGCGCGGCTGGAGGTCGGGCGCTGGCGCGGAAATCCGGAGCCGATGCAGATCGTCTCCGGCGCCATTGGCAAGGAGAGGGTTCACTATGAAGCGCCGCCAGCAGCGTGTGTGCCGCAAGAAATGGCGCATTTCATCACCTGGTTCAATGACAGCCGGAACATGCCGGGTGTCGTGCGGGCGGGGGTTGCACATCTGTGGTTCGAATGTATCCATCCGTTCTCGGACGGCAATGGCCGAGTCGGGCGGGTCATTGCGGAAAAGGCTCTGTCGCAGGAACTGGGAGCGCCGGCTACTTTAAGCCTTTCCACTGCCATCGAACGGCGGCGGAACGATTACTACGATGCGCTTTCGCGCGCCAGCCGCGGCGGCATGGATATCACGGAATGGCTGGCCTGGTTCACGGAACTTGTGCTGGAGGCCCAAGCTCAGGCCAGGGAGCGGATTGGCTTTACGCTCGCAAAAACACGTTTCTGGGACAGGCATGCAAAACGGCTGAACGAGCGTCAGGCGAAGGCGATCGCTCGGATGCTGCGCGAAGGTCCGGAGGGGTTCAAGGGCGGCATGAGCGCGCAGAAATACATGAAGATCGCGGATTGCTCGAAGGCCACGGCGACACGCGATCTTTCTGAACTGTCAAGGATGGATGTGCTCCGCAAACTGGAAGGTGGAGGGCGCAGTACGCGCTATGATATTGTGTTGCCGGAAGGATGAGCGATCACACAAAATCTGACGCACCGCCAGACATCACGGCGGAGGAGATCGCCGCGATCCGAACCCGGCTGCGGCAACTGGATGCCGAGAAGGCAGAGTTGGAGGCGAAGCTTGCGCGCCTTATCGCCGCGCAAGGGGCGGGAGAGGTCGTCACTGGCAATTCGCGGCATCCATCGTCGTCGGCGACAAGTGCTCCTGTAACGGATACTTCGTTGCCAGCAGCGAAAATTGCTCTCATCCGCTCTCTGTTTCGCGGGCGTGAAGATGTGTTTCCGAAACGGTGGGAGAACGCAAAGAGCGGCAAGGCCGGGTACGCGCCCGCCTGCACCAACGAATGGGTTCGCGGCATCTGCGGCAAACCGAAGATCAAATGTTCGGATTGTTCGAATCGCGCCTTTGTGCCTGTCAGCGATGAGGCAATCGAGGGCCATTTGCGCGGGCGGCATGTCATGGGAGTCTATCCTTTGTTGCAGGATGAGGCTTGCCGGTTTCTCGCCGCCGATTTCGACAAGACGACATGGCGCGAGGATGTGACCGCCTTTCTCCGCCTGCGAGGTGCGCGGTGTTCCGGCGGCGCTGGAGCGTTCCCGTTCCGGTAATGGCGGGCATGTGTGGATATTCTTTACCGAGCCGGTTCCCTCCGCCCTGGCGCGACGGTTGGGCATGCATCTTGTGTCCGAGGCGATGGAGCAGAACCCAGATATCGGCTTTGCCTCTTATGACCGCTTTTTTCCAAGTCGGGATACGATGCCGACAGGCGGCTTCGGCAATCTGATCGCGTTGCCATTGCAATACGGCCCGCGCCAGGCGGGAAACAGTCTGTTTCTTGATGAGAATTTCCAGCCCCATGCCGACCAGTGGGCGTATCTCTCGACATTGCGGTGCATGACGCTGGCTGAAGTGACGACTATTGTGGAGGAAGCGGCGCGTCAGGGCCGCATTATGGGTGTGCGTATGCCGGTCAGTGAGGAAGAAAACGAGGAACCCTAGGCCGGGCCGCCTTCACGGCGCAAGCCTGAAACGCCAATCAACGGCCTCTTGCCGGAGCGAATCGAAGCGGTGCTGGCGGATCAGATCTATATTCCGCGCGAAGGCCTTGCCGCGGAATTGATCAACCGTCTCATCCGGCTTGCCGCTTTCCAGAATCCGGCTTTCTACGGCGCGCAGGCGATGCGACTCTCCACCTTCAATATTCCGCGCGTCATCGCCTGCGCGGAATTGCTCTCGCATCATATCGCCCTGCCGCGCGGGTGTCGCGAGTCGGTGGAAGCGTTGTTGGCAGATCTGAATATCCCCCTGCATTGGCGGGATGAGCGCAATGCAGGGCGTGGCATTGAAGCGGATTTTCTTGGTCAGTTGACGAAAGAACAGCGTGCCGCAACAGAGGCCCTCCTTTTGCACGAAACCGGCATACTGGCGGCGACCACGGCCTTTGGCAAGACGGTCACGGCAGCCGCAATGATTGCTGAACGCAAGGTCAATACACTCATTCTTGTGCATCGCCGTCAGCTCATGGAGCAATGGGCGGCGCGGCTTGAAACATTTCTCGACCTGCCAGCAGGCAGCATCGGCCGGATCGGCGGCGGCAAACGCAAGCCCATCGGCATGATCGACATCGCCATGATCCAGAGCCTCGTTCGCAAGGGTGAGGTGGATGATCTCGTCGCCGATTACGGTCATCTTATCGTGGATGAATGTCATCACCTTTCGGCCGTCAGTTTTGAGGCTGTGGCGCGCCGGGCCAAGGCCAATTTTGTGCTGGGGCTTTCTGCCACTGTCACACGCAAGGATGGTCATCATCCAATCATCTTCATGCAATGTGGCCCCGTTCGGTTTCGAGTGGACGCAAAATCCCAGATGGCCAAGCGGCCTTTCGGCCATCGGGTCGTCCCGCGCATGACCACCTTTACCCTGTTATCGACACTGGCGGATGAACCGCGTCCGCCCATCCAGCAGGTCTATGCAATGCTGGCTGCTGACGAGGCACGCAATACGGTTATCTTTGACGATGTGCTGAAGGCGCTGGAAGAAAAGTGCTCACCCGTAATACTGACCGAGCGCAAGGAGCACGCCCTGCATCTGGCCGAACGCCTTTCCCGCTTCGCCCGCAATGTCATCGCGCTCACCGGCGGCATGGGGGTGAAGCAGCGTCGGGCAGTCATGGAGCGGCTCGAATCCGTCCCGCCCGATGCGGAACGGGTGCTGATCGCCACGGGCCGGTATATCGGCGAGGGGTTCGATGATCCACGGCTCGACACGCTGTTTCTCGCCATGCCGATTTCATGGAAAGGCACGCTCGCCCAATATGTCGGCCGCCTACATCGCTTGTATCCGGGCGAGCGCGAGGTTGTGGTCTACGACTATA
>JBAQNC010000290.1:0-20627 GCA_049303435.1 Parvibaculum sp.
CCTTATAAGTCCTATTTTTTCATCAATTGAAGAGTGGTTGGGCCGCAATACACCTGCCTACTATGAGATTCTCGCAAAAACTGGGCAGGGGTCTTGGCACCCTCAAAACGACACTCATGCGTGGGTCCAATTTTGCCTAAAAGCACACTTTCAGCAGGCCCATACAATCGTTAAGAGAAATGATTGGTTTGAAAAAATTTATAAAGACATTCTTGAAGTGCTGGCAAAGAACAAACTGCCTTCGCGCATGTACTCTGCTCTAATGGATGCAGCCCTTGGGCTGCGCATTCGTGCGGGGAGGTATCGTGAAGAGCACGAACTTTCCGATGTGGTAGCAAGTCGAGATTTGCGAAAATTGTCTAATCTTGAACTAATTATTCCACATGGCGAGCGGCGTGGACGTTACTATACGGGATCGACGCCGATTAAAATGATAGCTGCAAAATACAAGACTGCCGCTAGGGCTGATGATCCTTATCGGCTTGTTCGCGAGAAGAATTCGGTTCAGGATTCTCCCGAATTGCCTTTTTGAGCCCCTTGGACTCACTTAATTCACCCGTCGCAAGGTCGGTAATGAGCTTGGCGAGCTGGTTCGTGTCTCTCGGACGCTTTGGTTTTTTGGCGGAATCTGTCATATAGCTAATATCGCACGAGCGAGGCCTAGGCCCAATAGGCAACGAAATTTTCTAAATTCAAACTGAGACACTACCGGTTTATCTCGCCGGTTGCTCGGGCGAAAAACTTGAGCTAACCTTTTTCCACATCGACCGATCGCGGCTTCGTCTCAAGCCCGATGAAAGATTTGTCGAGCATCGATCAGGCCTTTCCGTAAAGCGTCACGACGCAAGCGCCGCCAAGACCGAGATTGTGCTGAAGCGCATGGGTAACACCCTCGACCTGGCGCTTGTCGGCCTGACCGCGCAACTGCCAGACAAGCTCGGCGCATTGCGCAAGACCGGTGGCGCCAAGCGGATGGCCCTTGGACAGAAGTCCGCCCGACGGGTTCGTCACATATTTGCCGCCATAGGTATTGTCGCCATCCCAGATGAATTTTTCGGCTGTGCCTTCCGGCGTGAGGCCAAGCGCCTCATAGGTCAGAAGTTCGTTGGCGGTGAAGCAGTCATGAAGCTCGACGACTTGCACATCGTCAGGACCGACGCCCGACTTCTCATATACGCGACGCGCAGCTTCCTTCGCCATGTCATAGCCGATGAGCTTGATCATCGAGTGATCATCGAACAGGCTTGGCCCGTCCGTCGTCATGGCCTGGCCCTTGATGACAACCTCGGCCTTGATGCCATGCTTCTTTGCAAACTCCGGCGTGCAGAGGACTGCCGCGGCCGCGCCACAGGTCGGCGGGCAACACTGAAAGCGCGTGAGCGGCCCGTAGATTTGCGGCGAGCCGAGGACCTCCTCAACGGTGAGCTGGTCCTTGAAGATCGCATAGGGATTGTGCTGCGCGTGAGTGCGGGCCTTGGATGCAATCTTGGCGAAGGTTTCGCGCCGCGTGCCGTATTTCTCGGAGTATTCGCGACCCGCACCGCCGAAAAACTGCGCGGCGAAGGGCGCCTGCTTGTCGACGCCCTGAAGCTCGATCATTTCCAGGCTCTGGCGTTCCATCGGGTTGGGGCGGTCGTTAAAGACGGCGCCGAGCGCACCGGGACGCATTTCCTCAAAGCCGAGCGCAAGCGCGCATTCCACCATGCCGCTCTCGACAGCCTGACGCGCGAGGAAGAGCGCTGACGAGCCGGTGGCGCAATTGTTGTTGACGTTGATGATCGGCACGCCGGAAAGCCCAAGGCGATAGACGGCGGCCTGACCGGCGGTCGAATCGCCATAGACATAGCCGACATAGACCTGCCCGGCGGCTTCATAGGGAAGGCCTGCATCCTCGAAGGCGGCGGCAGCGGCCTTCTCGCCCATGATGTTGTAGGTCTCGCTTGCGCCGGGCTTGGTGAAGGGGATCATCCCGACGCCTGCGACTCTCACTTCATTCGACATGTTCGTCTCCCTGTTTGTATTGGGTCTGTCATTTGTCCTGACGATTACCAGCCGCTCTCAGAGCGTGCGGGCGATCAGGAGTTTCATCACTTCATTCGTACCGGCATAGATTTTCTGGACGCGGGCGTCGGCATACATGCGCGCGATGGGATATTCGGTCATGTAGCCATAGCCGCCGAAGAACTGCAGGCACTCGTCGATGACCTTGCATTGCATGTCCGTCGTCCACCATTTGGCCATTGCCGCCGTGGTCGGATCGAGCGTACCAGCGAGAAGGCGCACCATCAGCTGATCGACAAAAGTGCGGGCGATGACGGCATGCGTCTTTGCTTCGGCGAGCTTGAACTGTGTGTTCTGAAAATCGAGGATCGACTGGCCAAAAGCCTTGCGCTCCTTCACATAGTCGGCGGTAAGTTCAACCGCGCGCTCCATGGCGACGACGGCGCCGAAGGCGCAGGAAAGCCGCTCCCAGGCAAGCTGCACCATGAGCTGCTTGAAGCCCTGTCCCTCGACCCCGCCGAGAAGATTTCCGACCGGTGTGCGCACATCGTCGAAAAACAGTTCCGACGTGTCCTGCGCATGCATGCCGATCTTTTGAAGATTGCGCCCGCGGCGAAAGCCACTGGCCGTCGCCGTCTCGACGGCAATGATCGATACGCCCTTCGCACCCGCCGCCGGATCTGTCTTGGCGACGACAAGCACCAGATCGGCGTTCTGACCGTTGGTAATGAAAGTCTTCTGACCTGCGATCACATAAGCGTCACCGTCGCGTCGCGCCGTGGTTCGCACGGACTGGAGATCGGAGCCCGTACCCGGCTCGGTCATGGCAATCGCCCCGATCATTTCGCCGCTTGCCATGCAAGGAAGCCAGCATTGCTTCTGCTCCTCTGTCCCATAGGCCAGAATATAATGCGCAACGATGTTGGAATGGACGCCATTGCCAGCGCCGAAACCGCCGCCGAGTCCTGCCCGTCCGGTTTCCTCGGCGATGACCACATCATGCGCGCGCGTGCCGCCGCCGCCGCCATAGGCTTCGGGGATGCTCGCGCAGAGAAGGCCCGTCGCGCCTGCCTTTTTCCAGGCCTCGCGATCGACCACGCCTGCCTCTTCCCAGCGCTCCCGACAGGGGACGAACTCGCGCTCGAGGAAGCGACGCACCTGGTCGCGCAGGATGCTCAGTTCCTCTGTCATCCAGGGTGATATTTCTCCGCCCACTTGCGCCTCTAATTTTTCTACTGTCTAGTAAGTAGAATAAATGCCCGGATCGGGAGAGAGTCAAGCGCTTTCCGAGAGCGACAATGTTGCTGTATGAGTGACGTCGCGAAGACGAGGAAAAAAATATGGCGGGACGACCGAAGGCGAAGGCCGAGACGAGCGCGAAATACGAGCAAAGGCGAATGGAAGTCTTCCGGGCGGCGGCGCGCACTTTCAACCGGCTCGGCTTTCACATCGCAACGCTTGATGACGTCGCCGAAGAACTGGGCGTGACCAAGCCCGCGCTTTACTATTATGCCAAGAGCAAGGATGAACTTCTCTTCGCTTGCGGCGAGATGGCGCTTGGCGCGCTTGACGGCGCTCTCGACAAGTCCAGGGAGCCGGATCTGACCGGTCTTGACCGGCTCTCCCGTTTCTTCAAACTCTATGCGGAAATCATCTGCGAAGATTTCGGGCGCTGCCTCGTGCTGACGGAACCGCGCGACCTCGCCACGAGATCACGCAAGGCCAATGTCTCGGGACGGCGCGCGCTCAACCTTGCCGTGCGCGAGATCATCAAGGACGGCATCGAAGACGGCTCGATCCGCCGTTGCGACGAGCGCGTTCTTGCCATTGCGCTCTTCGACGCCTTCAACGGGCTGGGGCGCTGGTACAATGAAAAAGGCCCGGCCGCCCTCTCCACAATCGTCGACCAATATATTTCGATTTTCGTACGCGGCATCGGGACAGCAGAGCCCCCTCGCCCTGTCGCGTCAAAGAAGAAAGCATGAAGTGGGCGGCGCATCGGAGCAAAAGAGCGGCATCGTACAGGTGAGGGCATGCGCGGCAACGCGGATCGCCGGGCGCGCGCCGCGTGAGAAGACCGTCGTCGCCGCCGGGGGCCTCTTCGCAAAGAAGGAACAGCACAGTGAGCTTTCAATACAGACCTGAGCGAGGGACACTCCGCTGAAACACCCTGTTCGCGTGGAAAACGTCGCTTTATTTCCCGCATCGGCGCTAGAGTTGCGTCCATGAACCTTCGCCAGATCAGATATTTCATTGCGGTTGCCGAAACGGAGTCCGTTTCCGGCGCGGCGCAGGAGCTTGGCATTTCACAGTCGGCGATCACCTCGGCGGTGCAGTCGCTGGAATATGAAATGAGCGCCAGTCTCTTTGTGCGTCATGCCAAGGGAATGCGACTGACGCATGAGGGGCATCAGTTGCTGCTTCATGCACGGCGCATCGTGGCGGCTGTGTCGGATGCCCAGCGCGCCGTCAGCGCCCGGCCCGAGGGCATGACGGGCGATCTCAATATCGGCGTGACGCAGATGGTGTCGGGCTATTATCTCGCCGACCTGCTGGCGCGCTATCGCCGGGTCTTTCCCAAGGTCGATATTCATGTGGTCGAGGACGAACGCACCTACCTCGAACATCTGCTGGTGAATGGCGAACTCGATGTCGGCCTGCTGCTCGTCTCCAATCTGCAGGACCGGCAGGCGCTCGAATCCGAAGTGCTGATCCGTTCGCCCTGGCGCGTCTGGCTGCCCGCCGGGCATCCGCTGACCTCGCTTCATGTGCTGACGCTGAACGATCTCGCCGACGAACCCATGATCATGCTGGCGGTCGATGAACTCATCGAAACGACGACAGCCTATTGGCTCAATGAAGGCGTGCGCCCGAACGTCGTGCTCAAGACGGCCTCGGTCGAGGCTGTGCGCAGTCTCGTCGGCCTCGGCGTGGGGCTCGCCACTTTGCCCGACATGGCCTATCGCCCCTGGTCGCTGGACGGCGACCGGGTGGAAGCGCGCGAACTCGCCAATCCCATCCCGACCGTCGATGTCGGTCTCGTCTGGCGGCAGGGCGCGCCGCTTCGCCCGACGGCCAGCCAGTTCCTCGATATGTGCCGCGAATATACGCCGCCCCAGACCAAGCGCGGAATCTCGGGCGCCTGAGGTATCTGAAAAACAGAAACCTTGGTGCTGATTTTCCGATTTTCAATTTCAAAAATTCGGTCCTAGCATTCGTCAACGGTCCGTCATAATTGCCTGCCCTGAGCCACCGAGCATCGACAAGATGCTGATCTAAAAGGGTTTTCGGTCTCTATGACGGTCTCTTTCTGGAGGCACAGTGGATGCAGACCAAACTTTTCATCGGCGGCCAGTTTGTCAACGGCGAAGGGGCGGACGAGGAAATCCTCAATCCGGCCACAGGCGAGTTGATCGGCAAAATTCCCTCAGCTTCCAAAGGTCAGATCGATGCCGCGGTCGCTGCTGCCTCCAAGGCCTTCCTCACCTGGGGGCGCACGACGCCCGGCGAACGCTCCGGCCTGCTCCTGAAACTCGCCGACCGGATCGAAGCCGAGGCCGAAAGCTTCGCCCGGCTTGAAAGCCAGAATTGCGGCAAGCCCTATCGCGCCGTGCTGGATGACGAAATCCCCGCCGTGGTCGATTGCTTCCGCTTCTTTGCCGGCGCGGCGCGCTGCATGACCGGCAGCGCGGCAGGCGAATATATCGCTGGCTTCACCAGCATGATCCGGCGCGATCCCGTCGGCGTCGTCGCCTCGATCGCGCCCTGGAACTATCCGCTGATGATGGCCGCCTGGAAGATCGCCCCGGCGCTCGCCGCAGGCAATGTCGTGGTGCTGAAGCCGTCGGAACAGACGCCGCTGACCGCACTCAAACTTGCCGGCATCATGGCCGATATTTTTCCCGAGGGTGTCTGGAACCTCGTGCTCGGACGTGGCGACACGGTCGGCGCGCCGCTGGTCTCGCATCCCGGAGTCCATATGACCTCGCTCACCGGCGACATCGCCACAGGCCGCAAGGTGCTGGAAGCGGCGACGGGCACATTGAAGCGCACGCATCTGGAACTCGGCGGCAAGGCGCCCGTCATCGTCTTTGACGATGCCGACATTGCCGAAGTCGTCGAGGGCGTGCGCACATTCGGCTATTACAATGCCGGACAGGATTGCACAGCGGCCTGCCGCATCTATGCCGGACCCAAGGTCTATGAAAAACTCGCCGCCGATCTCACCAGCGCCGTGTCCTCCATCAAGTTCGGCGGACCGGATGATGAGGAGACGGAGCTCGGTCCCATCATTTCCGAACGCCAGCGCGCCCGCGTGTCGAGCTTCGTGGAACGCGCCCGCGCCCTCAATCACATCGAGGTCACGACAGGCGGCAAGCCCGGCGCCGGCAATGGCTTCTTTTATGAACCCACCGTCATCGTCGGCGCGAAGCAAGAGGACGAGATCGTGCAGCGCGAAGTCTTCGGCCCGGTCGTCTCGATCACGCGCTTCAGCGAACCCGAGGAAGCGATCACATGGGCGAACGACAGCCAGTACGGCCTCGCCTCATCCGTCTGGACCAGGGACATCAGCCGCGCGATGGAGACAGCCTCGCGTCTCCAATATGGCTGCACATGGATCAACACCCATTTCATGCTCGCCAATGAAATGCCGCATGGCGGCATGAAGTCGTCGGGCTATGGCAAGGACCTTTCGGCCTATGCGCTGGAAGACTATTCGGTCGTGCGGCACGTGATGGTGAAATTCTGACAAACCGGGGGCGGGGCGCAGTGAACGATAGAGCGGACAACATGGTGACAGCGACGCCTGCAGATGATGCAGGCGACGCCCCCGTGATCGTTCGCCTCAATGGCGTGCGCAAGACCTACAAGAATGTGGTCGCCGTCGACCATGTCGATCTCGATGTCCGTCAAGGCGAATTCTTCACCATGCTCGGGCCGTCGGGTTCGGGCAAGACGACCTCGCTCCGTCTCATCGCCGGATTCGAAATGCCCGATGCGGGCCATGTGGAACTCAATGGCGTGGATGTGACCGACACGCCGCCCTATGCGCGCGACATCAACACGGTGTTTCAGGACTATGCGCTCTTTCCGCATATGACGGTCGCGGAGAACATCGCCTATGGCCTGCAGGCCAGGGGCGTGGCGCGCGACGAGATCGGCGGACGTGTCGAGGAGGCCCTGCGCATGGTGAGGCTTGCCGATTACGGCTCGCGCTCGCCTGCGCAGCTTTCCGGCGGGCAGCGCCAGCGCGTCGGTCTGGCGCGCGCCATCGTCAATCGCCCGAAGGTGCTGCTGCTCGACGAGCCGCTCGGCGCGCTCGACCTGAAGCTTCGCCAGCAGATGCAGTCCGAACTCAAATCCATTCAGGCGGAAGTCGGCATCACCTTCATCTATGTGACGCATGATCAGGAAGAGGCGCTCACCATGAGCGACCGGATCGCGATCTTCAATCATGGCCGCATCGTCCAGATCGGCACGCCGCTGGAAGTCTATGAAGAGCCGCGCGACGAGTTCGTCGCGGACTTCGTCGGCACATCGAACATTCTGCCGCGCGACGGCAAGCGCTATGTGCTGCGGCCGGAAAAGGTACGCATCGCTGCAACCGGATCGAGTTTTGAAGAGACTGGCCTTCATGTCGAGGCCGCGCGCCTCGTGGAAGCCGTCTATGTCGGCCAGTTCACGCGCTACCGCGTGGCGCTGGAAGACGGCACTGAAATTGTCGCGGTTCGTCAGAACCTCGACCGTTCGACGGGGCACATTCGCCCGGTTCCGGGAACAGGCGTTCAGGTCGCCTGGCGTCCGGAAAATCTGTTCGCACTTTGATGAGTTCTTGCCTGGTTCATTTTCACGCTGACCACATGGAGGGACGACTACCATGAAGTACAGGATGACACGATATGCGGTAACAGGCGCGATGCTTGCGACCGCATTGGCGTTCTCGGTCTCGGCAATTGCAGAGCCTGCGGCGCCCAACTATCCAAAGACAATCGGCGACGGCGAGGGCGCGCTCAATATCGTCGCCTGGGAAGGCTATGCGGAAGACAGCTGGATCAAGCCCTTCGAAAAAGACACGGGCTGCGTCGTCAATCGCAAATATGCCGGTTCGTCGGACGAGATGGTGGCGCTGATGCGTCAGGGCGGCGGCGGCGAATATGACCTCGTTTCCGCTTCGGGCGATGCGAGCCTTCGTCTCATTCTCGGCGGCAACGTGCAGCCGATCGACGTGAAGCTCATTCCCGATTTCGACAATTTCGTGCCGGAGCTGAAAGCGCCGCCGCATAATACGCTCAACGGTCTGCACTACGGGCTCTCCTATGAATGGGGACCGAATGTGCTGATGTACAACACCGACAAGATCAAGACCGCCCCGACGAGCTGGGCGGCTCTTTACGATCCGCAGTACAAGGGCAAGATCACCGTGCCGGACAATCCGATCCAGATTGCGGACGCCGCGCTCTATCTTTCCAAGATCGATCCGAGCCTCGGCATCACCGACCCCTATGAGTTGACCACAGCGCAGCTTGACGCCGCCGTCACGCTTTTGAAAAAGCAGGCGCCGCTTGTGAAGAAATATTGGGCGCTGGCGTCGGACGAAATCGAACTCTTCAAGAATGGCGATGCGATCATCGGCGCGTCATGGCCCTATCAGACGAATACGCTGAAGGCTGACGGCGCACCGGTCGCCGACACCATTCCGGCCGAAGGGGCGACGGGCTGGGCGGACAGCTGGATGCTGTCGGCAAAGTCCAAACATGTGAACTGCGCCTACAAGTTCATGGCCTATGTCTCGACGCCTGAAGTGCAGGCCGAACAGGCGATCTATTTCGGCGAGACGCCCGCCAATCTCAAGGCCTGCGCCGCGATGGACAAGGCCGATCCCGGCTCATGCTCGAAGTATCATCTGGATGATGCGGCGACTTACATCAAGCAGATCCATTTCTGGAAGACGCCGCAGCAGACCTGTTCCAATGGCAAGGCCGAGTGCACGAGCTACACGACCTGGCAACAGAAGTGGCAGGAGATCAAGGGTTGATCTCTAGCTTGCAAGAGACGTTCGATCAGGCGGCGGGGCGTGTTGCGTTCCAGCTCCGTCGCCTGTCGGCAGGCTTGTGGAGGAGGCCCGCGCTCGGCGCCGGTCTCCTCCTCACGCCACCTCTCGGCTGGTTTGTCTTTATCTATCTGGCGGCGCTCGTTGCGCTTTTCATTTCGGCGTTCTGGACGGTCGACAGTTTCACCGGCGAAATCAACCGTCACTGGACGCTCGCCAATTTCCATACGATCGCGACAAGCGACATCTATCGGCGCATCGCGGTGCGCACGATCCTGATGGCGGCGGCGGTGACACTCACCGATGTACTGCTCGCCTTTCCCTTCGCCTATTTCATGGTGCGGCTCGCGGGGCCCCGCCAACGCATCGTGCTTTTCACGCTGGTGCTCGTGCCGCTGTGGTCGAGCTATCTCGCCCGCGTCTACGCCTGGCGTCTGATCTTCGCGCACAACGGCGCGCTCAACTGGGTGCTCAGACATCTCGGCTTCGAAGGCCTCGAGATCGGCTATACCAACTGGGCCATGTGGATCGTCTTTTCCTATATCTGGCTGCCTTTCATGATCATGCCGATCTATTCGGCCATCGAGCGCATCCCCTATTCGCTGTTCGAAGCCTCGCAGGATCTTGGCGCGAAAGCATGGCGCACCTTCTTCAAGGTGATCCTGCCTTTGTCGCTGCCGGGCATTATTGCTGGCTCGATCTTCACCTTTTCATTGACGCTGGGCGACTACATCACGCCGGTCCTCGTCGGTGGCCCCGGCTCCGATTTCATCGGCAATGTCGTCTATGCCAACGTCGGCATCGCTAACAATATTCCTTTCGCGGCCGCCTATGCCAGCATTCCGCTGATCGTCATGGCGGCCTATCTCGCCTTTGCCAAGCGCTCCGGCGCTTTCGATGTGATGTGAGGAGAGCGACATGGAAACCAGAGCTGCACGCATCATGCTCACGATCTGGGTCGGGCTCGTGCTCGCCTTTCTCTTCATCCCGATCCTGATCATCGTCGTCTATGCGTTCAACGCCTCGAACATCCAGACCTTTCCCATCGCCGGTCTGTCGCTGCGCTGGTTCGGCTCGGCCCTCGCCAATCAGGAAATCCGCACGGCCCTTGCGCTGTCGCTGAAGGCGGGCGTCATTGCGACGACCATCGCGGTCTTTCTCGGCTCCGCCGCCGCACTTGCGGTCCATCGCTATGAATTCTTCGGCAAGGACGCCGTCTCCTTCATGGTCGTGCTGCCCATTGCGCTTCCGGGCATCATCACCGGCATGGCGCTCAATTCATTCTTCGTCTTCTGGGGGATGGGGCTCAGCTTCTGGACCATTGTCATCGGCCACGCGACCTTCTGCATCGTCATCGTCTACAACAACGTCATCGCCCGTTTGCGACGCGTCCCGAAATCGCTTGAAGAAGCCTCGATGGATCTGGGGGCCGATGGCTGGCAGACCTTCCGTCGCATCACGCTGCCGATGATCTCGACCTCCCTCGTCGCGGGCGCGCTGCTGGCCTTCGCCCTGTCATTCGACGAAGTGATCGTCACGACCTTCACGGCAGGCGCGCAGAATACATTGCCGCTGTGGATTTTCGGCGCGATCCGTCTCGGTCAGAAATTGCCCGAGGTCAATGTCGTGGTGCTGATCGTCATGGCCATCACCTTCGTGCCGGTGCTGCTTGCCTACAAGCTCACCAATCAGGCCGGACCGATGGTCAAATAGAACCCACCGAGATTCTTTCGCTCAGAATCCAGCTCGCGGACCCATGAGACGGATTTGAGGCTTGTGCGGCGTCAACGCCGACAATCATCAAGGATGGGATTCCTGTCGATAGCTTCCGCGATCGGCCTGGAGGTTTCAATGTAGCTGGTGATCGATTGGTGGAGCCAGACGGAATCGAACCGACGACCTCTTGCATGCCATGCAAGCGCTCTCCCAACTGAGCTATGGCCCCACTGATATCAAACGAAGGGTCTTGCCCTTCGCGATGGTGGCGGAACTTAGAACATCATCGGCCAAAGTCAAAGCCGATTTCGCCCCAATTACGCCCAAAAGCGCAAAAAATTCACCGCCACCCGGATTTGTCGAAAGGCGCCGCGAAAGGCGCCTTTCAAATCCTATTCGTCTTCCTTGCCGCCGGTGCGCACAATGCTGGAGACGTCGTCGTCATCATCGTCGTCATCGGGCAGGAAGGCGTCATCTTCATCGTCGCTGTCGTCATCGGCGTCGTCGATACCGGCCAGCAGCTCATCGGCATCATCATCGGCCAGTTCCTCGTCGCGCATGGCGTCGAGTGACACGTCACCGTCTTCATCCGGCTCCACACGCGCCTTGGCGCGCACGGGCGCTTTTGCCTTCGGCTTTTCAACCGGCTTTGCGCGCTTGGCTTTGACAGCCTGATCCGGCACGAACTCGTGCTTGCACTTGGGGCAGGCGACGGGGTTCTTGTTCAGATCATAAAACTTGGCGCCGCAACTTGGGCAATCGCGCTTTGTTCCCAACTCAGGTTTCGTCAAGCTTGGCACTCCCTGGCGGATTTATCCCGCAACTTTGCTTCAATTCGGAACGACTTGCACGCAGAACGGCAAGCAACCGGGACAATAGAGGTTCAGAACGCTGGCTTTCCATATGCCCGTCCCCGGACGCAAAAGATCAGAATGCCGCGAACGGTTTTTCCCATTGCCACGTTCGGTTGCTCCTGTCAAAACCTATTCGCATGAGCGGCCTTGCGCCTTGCAGAACAATGATCCGCCTGAGACCTGCCCGAGACCAGATTGGATATGACCTTTGGCTCATTCGCCTGAAAATTCGCCCCGTCCCCTCACCGCAGAACCCTCCCATGCCCTGCAGGGCAAGCTCCGTGTGCCCGGCGACAAATCGATCTCGCATCGCGCCCTGATCTTCGGCGCCCTGGCGGTGGGGGAGACGGTGATTACAGGGCTTCTGGAGGGCGAGGACGTGCTGGCCACAGCGCAGGCCATGCGTCGGCTGGGAGCCACGGTCACCCGCGACGAGACCGGCCTTGACGAGCCCTCCGTCTGGCGCGTTCGCGGCGTCGGCGTCGGTGGCCTCAAGGCGCCCGAACAACCGCTGGATTTCGGCAATGCAGGCACAGGCGCGCGTCTCGTCATGGGGCTTGTGGCGGGTCACCCCATCACGGCCACCTTTATCGGCGACGCTTCGCTGTCGCGCCGTCCCATGAGCCGCGTCATTACGCCTCTTTCGCTGACGGGCGCGCGGTTTCAGGCCCGCGAAGGCGGTCGCCTGCCGCTGACGCTCACCGGCGCGTCGCGGACGCTGCCCATTACCTATGAATTGCCGGTCGCTTCCGCGCAGGTCAAATCCGCCGTGCTGCTGGCGGGCCTCAATGCGCCGGGCGTCACCACGGTTATCGAGCCCGTGCCGACGCGCGACCACACCGAGCGCATGCTGAAAGCCTTTGGCGCAAGGGTCGATATCACGCCCCACGGGCCGGGTGGCTTGGCCATTCGCCTCACCGGCGAGCCTGAACTGACCCCCTGTCCCATCATCGTGCCGGGCGATCCCTCGTCCGCCGCCTTCCCCGTCGTCGCCGCGCTCATCACGCCGGGCTCTGAAATTGTCGTCGAGGGCATCACGCTTAATCCCCACCGCGCAGGGCTTTATACGACGCTTATCGAAATGGGCGGCGACATCGAAGTCATGAACCAGCGCGACGAAGGCGGCGAGCCCGTCGCCGATCTGCGCGTTCGCGCCAGCCGCCTCAAGGGTGTCGTGGTGCCGCCGGAGCGCGCGCCTTCCATGATCGACGAATATCCGGTGCTGGCTGTGGCGGCGGCCTTTGCGACGGGCGACACGGTGATGCAGGGCATCCATGAAATGCGCGTCAAGGAAAGCGACCGCATCGCGGCCACCGCCTCGGGCCTGCGTCTCAACGGCATCAAGGTGCATGAGACCGAAGACAGCATGACGGTCGAGGGCCGCGCCGGTCGCGTCGATGGCGGCGGCCATGTCGTCACCCATATGGATCACCGCATCGCCATGTCCTTCCTCGTCATGGGGCTCGGCGCACAAAAGCCCGTGACCGTCGATGATGGGGCGATGATCGCCACGAGCTTTCCCGATTTCATCGGCCTCATGCGGAACCTCGGCGCGACATTCGTCGGGCACAAGCAGTGAGCCGGTTTCGTTCCTCCCATCTTCCCTTCTCCCTCCCCCTTGTGGGGAGGGTTGGGGTGGGGGGACTCTGCGCGAGAATCTCACCGCTGCTTCCCCCCACCCGAAACGCGTCACGTTTCGACCTCCCCACGAGGGGGAGGTAAGATCATGATCATCGCCATCGACGGACCGGCGGCCGCGGGCAAGGGCACGCTGGCGCGCAAACTCTCCAGTCATTATGGCTTTGCCTATCTCGACACCGGCTCGCTCTACCGGGCGGTGGGTCAGGCCGTTCGCGACCGTGGGCTCGATCCGTCGGACGCCGAGGCGGCGCTTGAAGCGGCCCGAACGCTCGATGTATCCAGGATCGACGAAAGCGCCATCCGCACCCGCGAGGCGGGCGAGGCGGCTTCCGTGGTCGCCGTCATGCAGCCCGTGCGCGACGCGATCCTCCAGTTTCAGCGCGATTTTGCTGCAAATCCGCCGGGTGGCCTGCCTGGCGCGGTACTGGACGGGCGCGATATCGGCACAGTGGTCTGCCCCGACGCTGACGTGAAGATTTTTGTCACCGCCAGCCCGGAAATCCGGGCCCATCGGCGCTGGCTGGAACTCAAGACCTCGGGGTCCGACGTCTCCGAGGCACAAGTCCTTGAAGATACCCGCGAAAGGGACCGCCGCGACAGCGAGCGGGCGGCGAGCCCGCTGAGGCCCGCGGATGACGCGCACTTGCTCGACACCACTAATTTGAGTATAGAAGCGGCGTTCGGTGAAGCCGTCCGGATCATAGACAAGTCAATGCGTTAGGCCGCCCAAGAGCGCTTTTGCGTGCTCAGGGGGTTCTTGCATTGGCCTCGACGTGTTTCCGGCTGGCCAAGCCATTTTTGAAACCACTAACCACTGCCCAATATCCACATGCTCTCGGGCGCTTTACGACCCAGAGGGAAGACCGCCGGATACAACCGTCGGCCGGATTAAAAGCACGATCAGGAGACTGAACACATTGGCTATGAATGAAGCTGCGTTGAACCCGACGCGCGACGATTTTGCCGCCATGCTCGAAGCGTCCTTTGGCGCGAACGACATGCAGGAAGGTGCCGTCATCAAAGGCACCGTTGTTGGCATTGAAAACGATCTTGCCATCATCGATGTCGGCCTCAAGACCGAAGGCCGCGTTGCTCTGAAAGAATTTGCGACCCCCGGTCGCCCCGCCGCCATCAAGGTCGGCGATGAAGTCGAGGTCTATCTCGAACGCATTGAAAACTCGATGGGCGAAGCTGTCCTGTCGCGCGAAAAAGCCAAGCGCGAGGAAAGCTGGATCCGTCTCGAAGTCGCGTTCGAAAAGCAGGAACGTGTCGAAGGCCAGATCTTCGGTCGCGTCAAGGGCGGCTTCACGGTCGATCTCGACGGCGCCGTGGCCTTCCTTCCCGGTTCGCAGGTCGATATCCGCCCCGTGCGCGATGTCACCCCGCTGATGAACATGGCCCAGCCTTTCCAGATCCTGAAGATGGACAAGCGTCGCGGCAACATCGTCGTCTCGCGTCGCGCCGTGCTCGAAGAGACCCGCGCCGAACAGCGTCAGGAACTCGTCGAGAACCTCAAGGAAGGTCAGGTGCTGGAAGGCGTCGTGAAGAACATCACCGATTACGGTGCGTTCGTTGATCTGGGCGGCGTCGACGGCCTGCTGCATGTCACCGACATCGCATGGCGTCGCGTCAACCATCCGACCGAAGTCCTCTCCATCGGCCAGTCGGTCAAGGTGCAGGTCATCAAGGTCAATCAGGACACGCAGCGCATCTCGCTCGGCATGAAGCAGCTTGAAGCCGATCCGTGGGAAGGCGTTGGCCAGAAGTATCCGGTCGGCGCGAAGTTCACGGGCCGCGTGACCAACATCACCGATTACGGCGCATTCGTTGAACTCGAACCCGGCGTTGAAGGCCTCGTCCATGTCTCCGAAATGAGCTGGACGAAGAAGAACGTGCATCCTGGCAAGATCGTTTCGACCTCGCAGGAAGTCGAAGTGATGGTGCTGGAAGTCGATCCGGTGAAGCGTCGCATCTCGCTTGGTCTCAAGCAGTGCCTCGACAATCCCTGGGCGACATTTTCCGATCGCTTCCCTGTCGGCACGATCGTCGAAGGCGAGATCAAGAACATCACCGAATTCGGTCTGTTCATCGGTCTCGACACGGACGTCGACGGCATGGTCCACATGTCCGACCTCGACTGGAACAAGTCCGGCGAAGAAGCCATGCAGGACTACACGAAGGGCCAGATCGTCAAGGCGCAGGTGCTCGACGTCGACACCGAGAAAGAACGTATCTCGCTCGGCATCAAGCAGCTTGGCGGCGACCCGATGGAAAATCTCGGCGATGCGATCCGCAAGGGCGCCGTCGTGACGGGTACGGTTTCGGCTGTTCAGGAAAACGGCATCGAAGTGACGGTTGGCGACGATGGCATGGTTGCCTTCATTCGCCGCGCGGAGCTTTCGCGTGACCGTTCAGAACAGCGGCCTGAGCGTTTCTCGGTCGGCGACAAGGTCGACGCCCGCGTCACCATGTTCGACCGCGCAGCCCGCAAGCTGACGCTCTCGATCAAGGCGCTGGAAATCGCCGAAGAAAAGGATGCGGTTGCCCAGTTCGGTTCGTCCGACAGCGGCGCCTCGCTTGGCGACATTCTGGGCGCAGCGCTCAAGCGCGAAGCCGACGACGACAAAGCGTAAAAGTTCGGCGATTTCCGATCGTCAAACGAAATGAGAGAGCGCGTTCCGGCAACGGAGCGCGCTCTTTTTTTATCCAGCGGGCAAAAATGCTTTAAGCTGCCCTCGTCACACACGCCCGTCGGAGAAAAACCTTGACCATCGATGCAGACGCCCTGGCGGATCGCCGCCAATTGAAACGCAACCTCACGCTGTGGCGCTTTGCGGCTGTGGCGGCGCTCGGGCTTGCGCTCCTCACCTTCACGATGCGCGACACGCCGATGTTTCATCGCGCCCAGATCGCGCGTGTGGAAATCACCGGCATCATCATGGATGATCGCGACATGCAGAATCTGCTGGACGATCTGCGCGACGACAGCGCGGTCAAGGCCGTGATCCTTTCGATCAACTCACCCGGCGGCACGACGACGGGCGCCGAAGCGCTCTATGAGAGCGTGCGCCGTCTCGCCGAAAAGAAACCCGTGGTCGCCGTGCTCGGCACGGTGGCCGCGTCAGGCGGCTATATCGCGGCGCTGTCGGCCGATCATGTGGTGGCGCGCGGCAACACGCTGACGGGCTCCATCGGCGTTCTCTTCCAGTGGACGCAGCTTTCCGGCCTGATGGACAAGATCGGCGTCGAGATGCAGGAAGTGAAATCCGCGCCCTTGAAGGCCGAACCCAATCCCTTCCACAAGCCGAGCCCTGCCGCGCTCGCGGCCACGCGCGATCTCATCACCTCGTCCTATGACTGGTTCCTCGGCCTTGTCGCAGAACGTCGCCACATGGACATGGCTGAGGCGCGCAAACTCGGCGATGGCCGCGTCTATACGGGCTTTCAGGCGGTGGATAATGGCCTTGTCGATGAAATCGGCGGCGAGGCGCAGGCCGTCGCCTGGCTTGCCAAAACAGCCCATATTTCACCCAAGCTCCCCGTCGAGACCCGCGAGCCCGACCGCCCCGTCGATCAATTCGGCTTCCTGGGCGCGCGCGCGCTGGGCGAAGGCTTCGCAACGGGCCTTGCCTCGCTGGCGGGAAAAACCCTGCAAACAAAAACACTTACGCTTGACGGGCTGACCAGTGTTTGGCAGGCTGACAGCCAATGAACAATACATGAGGCGGTTTGTTCAGACGGGTGCCGGGGGGCAAATTGATGGGACAGGGGCGCATGCGCCTCGCTGCTCATCCCTCTCATCGGCGATCCGCATCAGAACATGACCGCACGCAAGAGCCGGTGGACGCCCTAAATGATCAAATCCGAACTCGTCGCCCGGCTGGCCCAGGCCAATCCCCATCTCTATCAGCGCGACGTCGAGCGCATCGTCTCCACGATTTTCGATGAAATCAGCAATGCCCTGTCGCGCGGCGATCGCGTGGAATTGCGCGGATTCGGGGCCTTTTCGGTGAAAAGCCGTCCGGCGCGCACAGGCCGCAACCCGCGTACCGGCGCGCCCGTCCATGTCGAAGAGAAATTCGTGCCCTTCTTCAAGACCGGCAAGGAACTGCGCGAACGCCTCAATAATGCCGATATTCCCGAACATCTGATGTCGGGCGACGACGGCGATGATGATGGCGACGACGACTGACATTTAGCCCATAGTGTCATCCCGGCTTTATGCCGGGATCCAGGGGCGGCATACTCCGAGCAAGTGGCTACTGGACCCCGGCACAAGGCCGGGGTGACAGCAGAATTCGCGGCAAAGCACAGTTCAAAGGACCTCCCCCATGAAACTCCTGCGCTGGCTCCTTCTGGTTCCCGTTGCGCTCCTGGCCATCCTGCTCGCCATCGCCAACCGCCAGTCGGTCACTTTCAGCCTCGACCCCTTCGATCCCGTGACGCCCGCGCTCGGCGTCACCATGCCCCTGGCGCTCATCGTCATCATCGCCATGCTGATCGGCATCCTGATCGGCGGGCTCGCCAGCTGGCGACAGGCCCGGACCAAGGCTGCGCGTCGCCACGCGCCCATCGTGCCGCCTGCGAATGTGCCACCCACACCGCAAGCGGCGGAAAACCTGCCCGTCGCGCAGGACTAAGCCGCCTTGAAAGGCTTTCAGCCCGGCAAAACCGGTGCTATAAGGCAGCCAGCTTTGCGAAAGGGAGCCCCATGAGCCCCAAAAACCCCATCTTCTGCGCGCTGGACACGACCGACACGGATCGCGCCGTCACGCTCGCCCAGGGCCTCAAGGGCGCTGTCGGCGGCGTCAAGATCGGCATGGAATTCTTCAACGCCAATGGTCCTGAGGGCTATCGCGCCGTAGCCGCGGCCGGGCTGCCGATCTTCCTCGACCTGAAGCTCCACGACATTCCGAACACGGTCGCGGGCGGCATCCGCGCCGTGCTGCCCCTGAAGCCCGCCATCGTCAATGTTCATGCCGCAGGCGGCCTCGCCATGATGCGCGCCGCAGCTGACGCCGCGAGCGAAGCAGGCGACGCCCGCCCGCTCGTCATCGCCGTCACCATGCTGACAAGCCTCGATGAAGGCGACCTGCGCGACACCGGCGTCATCGGCACGCCCGCCGACCATGTGCTGCGCCTTGCCCACCTTGCGGCAAAGGCCGGTCTCGACGGCATCGTCTGCTCGGCTCATGAGATCGCGCCTCTGCGCCGCGAACTCGGTCCCGACTTCAAGCTCATCGTGCCGGGCATCCGCCCGGCGGGCGCCGATATCGGCGACCAGAAGCGCATCATGACGCCGCCGCAAGCCCTCTCGCTCGGCGCCGACGTGCTGGTCATCGGTCGCCCCATCACCGGCGCTTCCAATCCGCATGACGCTGCGGCGGCCATCACCGCGTCGCTCGCGGCCTGACATGGCTTCTCCCTCCACCACGCGCGTCAAGATTTGCGGTCTGTCTACGCCCGAAACCATCAAGGCTTCGGTTGACGCAGGCGCGGATTATCTGGGCTTCAACTTCTTCCCCCGTTCGCCCCGCTACGTCACGCCGGAACGCGCCGCAGAGCTTGCCCGTCTCGTCCCCGATACCGTGCTCAATGTGGCGCTCGCCGTGGACGCGGACAACGCAACGCTCGACGCCATCGTCGCCGCGCTCAAACCCGACATATTGCAGCTTCACGGCGCCGAGACGCCCGAGCGTCTTCGCGAACTCAAGAGCCGCTACGGCCTCACATTGATGAAGGCCATTGCCGTTTCAGGGCCTGAAGACCTCGAAAAAGTCGCCCTTTACCATGACAGCGCCGATTTGTTGCTGTTTGACGCCAAACCTCCTAAATCTATGGAAAATGCCCTGCCGGGCGGCAATGGCCTCGTTTTCGACTGGTCCCTGATTGCCGGACAAAGGCCCGATACGCCCTGGATGCTGTCCGGCGGTCTCACCGCGGAAAATGTCCGCGAGGCCATTGAGGTGACCGGCGCGGAAGCGGTCGATGTCTCGTCGGGCGTCGAGGACGGGCCGGGCCGCAAAAGCCCGGAATTGATTGAGAAGTTTATTCGCGCGGCCAAGTCCGTCTGACGGGCCCTTGCGTATAGTTGTGATGAAGAGAGAATCCGTCGTGAACGCAAGTTCGAAATTGAATTCCTATCGCACCGGCCCCGATGAACGCGGGCGCTTCGGCATTTTTGGCGGTCGCTTCGTCGCCGAAACCCTGATGCCGCTGATCCTCGATCTGCAGAAGGCCTATGACGAGGCGAAGGAAGACCCGGCCTTTCATGCCGAACTTCAAAATCTCAACACGCATTATGCCGGTCGTCCGAGCCCGCTCTATTTCGCCGAACGTCTGACGGAACATTTCGGCGGCGCGAAGATTTATCTCAAGCGCGAAGAGCTGAACCACACCGGCTCGCACAAGATCAACAATTGCCTGGGCCAGATCCAGCTGGCGCGCCGCATGGGCAAGACACGTATCATCGCCGAAACCGGCGCTGGCCAGCATGGTGTGGCGTCCGCCACCGTCGCCGCGCGCTTCGGTCTGCCTTGCGTCGTCTATATGGGCGCAACCGACGTCGAGCGTCAGGCCCCCAATGTCTTCCGCATGAAGCTTCTCGGCGCGGAAGTCGTGCCCGTCACTTCCGGCTCCGGCACGCTCAAGGACGCGATGAACGAGGCGCTGCGCGACTGGGTGACGAATGTCGACGACACCTATTATCTGATCGGCACGGTCGCAGGCCCGCATCCCTATCCCGCCATGGTGCGCGATTTCCAGTCCGTCATCGGCACGGAAGCGAAAGCGCAGTTGCAGGAGATGGAAGGCCGTCTTCCCGACACGCTTGTCGCCTGCATCGGCGGCGGCTCCAACGCCATGGGCCTTTTCCATCCCTTCCTTGACGATGAATCCGTTGAAGTCATCGGCGTCGAAGCAGGCGGTCACGGTATCGAAACCGGCGAACATTCCGCCTCGATCCTTGGCGGTTCGCCCGGCGTGCTTCACGGCAACCGCACCTATCTGCTGCAGGACGACGACGGCCAGATTCTCGAAGGCCATTCCATTTCGGCAGGCCTCGACTATCCGGGCATCGGACCGGAACATTCGTGGCTCAACGACATCGGTCGCGTGAAATATGTTTCCGCCACCGACAATGAAGCGCTTGAGGCCTTCCAGCTTCTCTCGAAAATCGAAGGCATAATTCCCGCCCTCGAACCCTGTCATGCGCTCGCCCATGTCGCCAAAATTGCGCCCACCATGTCGAAGGACCAGATCATTCTCGTCTGCCTCTCGGGCCGCGGCGACAAGGATGTCTTCTCCGTCGCGCAGAAACTGGGGGTGAAGCTGTGATGTGTTTTTCAATCGCCGCTGATCTTAAA
>JBAQNC010000291.1:0-17100 GCA_049303435.1 Parvibaculum sp.
ACGTCGCGCAGCGCTCGGTATTGTACGAATTGTCCTTGAACTAAATTTGCGGCTGCCTTTAACGCTTGCAGTTAATCTTCCCTCATGGGGAGACCGTGCGGAGGATTTGCCATCCTTCTTTGCCGACCGCCTGAAGGTCTATCTCCGCGACCGTGGCGCGCGGCACGATCTGGTCGATGCGGTCTTTGCGCTCGAAGGTCAGGACGACCTCGTGCTCATCGTGAAACGCGTCGAGGCGCTTTCCGACTTCCTCGGGACCGAGGACGGCAAGAACCTGCTTAGCGGCTACAAGCGGGCGGTCAATATCCTCAAGATCGAGGAAAAGAAGGACGGCAAGAGCTTCGATGGCGCGCCTGATTCCGCCAAATTGGTCGAGCCGGAAGAAAAAGCGCTGGCTGCGGCCATCGAAAAAGCCTCAAGCAGCGCCGAATCCGCCGTCAAGGCTGAGGATTTCGTTGCGGCAATGGGCGCTCTTGCGCTATTGCGGGCACCGGTAGATGCCTTCTTCGAGAAGGTGAAGGTCAACGATGAGGCCTATCGCGAGAACCGCCTGAAGCTTCTGGCGCAAATCCGCGCCGCGCTTCACACCGTGGCGGATTTTTCGAAGGTCGAGGGGTAGGTCACCCCCTCCCTGACCCTCCCCCCTCAAGGGGGAGGGGATTAAATGCCGAAGGCTTTCTTTCTTCACCTCCCCCCTTGAGGGGGAGGCAAGCCCGGGCGAGTGAATTTACTAAGTGGTACTGCCCAACAAAGGCGTGAGCTATGGCTGAACAGAAATGGGTCTATTCCTTCGGTGACGGCAAGGCGGAGGGCGCAGCCGATATGCGCAATCTGCTCGGCGGCAAGGGCGCGAACCTCGCCGAGATGTCCAACCTCGGATTGCCCGTGCCCCCCGGTTTCACCATCACGACGGAGCTTTGCACCGCTTATTATGACAACGACCGCAACTATCCCGACAATCTGAAAGGTCAGGTGGACGCCGCCGTCGCCACCATCGGCAAGACGGTGGGCGCCACTTTCGGCGACAAGGTGAACCCGCTTCTCGTCTCGGTGCGTTCGGGCGCGCGCGCGTCCATGCCCGGCATGATGGATACGGTGCTGAACCTCGGCCTCAATGACGAGACGGTGGCGGGTCTCGCCACGCGCGCCGGTGACGAGCGTTTCGCCTTCGACAGCTACCGCCGCTTCATCCAGATGTATTCAGACGTGGTGCTCGGCGTCGACCATCACCACTTCGAGGAAATCCTCGAGTACTACAAGGAAGAGCACGAGCTTAGTCTCGACACTGAATTGAAGGCCGACGACTGGCGCGATGTCATCACGCGCTACAAGGCCATCGTCTATGAAGAACTGGGCACGCCTTTCCCGCAGGATGTGAACGAACAGCTCTGGGGTGCGATCAGCGCGGTCTTCGGCTCATGGCGTAACCAGCGCGCGGAAACCTATCGCCGTCTCCACAACATCCCCGAAAGCTGGGGCACCGCCGTCAACGTGCAGGCCATGGTCTTCGGCAATATGGGCGAAACCTCCGCGACAGGCGTTGCCTTCACGCGTAATCCCTCGACGGGCGAACGCGCCATCTATGGCGAGTTCCTTGTGAACGCGCAGGGCGAGGACGTGGTGGCGGGCATCCGCACCCCGCAGTCGCTGACGCAGGCTGCCCGCATCGCCAATGGCGACAAGAAGCCCTCGATGGAAGAGGCCATGCCGGTCGTCTTCGAGGAATTGCTCGCCAATTTCGCACGGCTCGAAAAGCATTACACCGACATGCAGGACGTGGAATTCACCGTGCAGAACGGCAAGCTCTGGATGCTCCAGACGCGCTCGGGCAAGCGCACGGCCAAAGCCGCGCTGAAGATCGCGGTTGAAATGGCCGCCGAAGGCCTGATCGACGAACGCCAAGCCGTCATGCGCGTCGATCCGGCCTCGCTCGATCAACTGCTGCATCCGACGCTCGATCCCGAGGCCGCGCGCGAAGTCATCGCCGCCGGTCTGCCCGCCTCGCCGGGCGCCGCTTCGGGCGAAGTGGTCTTCTCGTCCGATGAGGCCGCCGCCGCCAAGGCCGATGGCCGCAATGTCATTCTGGTCCGTATCGAGACGAGCCCTGAGGATATTCACGGCATGCATTCCGCCGTCGCCATCCTGACGACCCGTGGCGGCATGACGAGCCACGCCGCCGGGGTGGCGCGCGGCATGGGCCGGCCTTGCGTCTCGGGCGTCGGCTCCATCCGCATCGACTACAAGGCCGAGCAGTTCACGGTCATGGGCCAGACCATCAAGAAGGGCGACATCATCACGGTGGACGGCTCGACGGGTCAGGTCATCAAGGGCGAAGTGCCCATGCTCCAGCCGGAACTGTCGGGCGATTTCGCCACCCTCATGGGCTGGGCCGACACCTACCGCCGCATGAAGGTCCGCACCAATGCCGAGACGCCGCTCGATGCCGCCACGGCGCGCAAGTTCGGCGCGGAAGGCATCGGCCTTTGCCGCACCGAACATATGTTCTTTGACGAAACCCGCATCGTCGCCGTCCGCCAGATGATCCTGGCCGACGACGAGGCGGGCCGCAAAGCGCCACTCGCCAAGATATTGCCCATGCAGCGCGACGACTTCCGCCAGCTTTTCGTCATCATGAAGGGCCTGCCGGTCACGATCCGCCTGCTCGACCCGCCGCTGCACGAATTCCTCCCCAAGTCCGAAGAGGAAATGGCGCAGGTGGCCGCCGCCACAGGCATCGATGCCGACAAGCTCGCCCGTCGGGTCGCCGATCTGCATGAGTTCAATCCCATGCTCGGCCATCGCGGCTGCCGTCTCGGCATCACCTATCCTGAAATCTACGAGATGCAGGCCCGCGCCATTTTCGAAGGATCGCTGGAGGCGGCCAAGGAAACGGGCGAGGCCGTGATCCCCGAGATCATGATCCCGCTCGTCGCCATGAAGAACGAGCTGGATATGCTGAAAGCGAAGATCGTCGCGGTCGCGGGCGCGGTGGAGAAGGAGAGCGGGACGAAGCTCACCTACCAGATCGGCACCATGATCGAACTGCCGCGCGCCGCCCTTCTGGCCCGCCAGATCGCCGAATCGGCCGAGTTTTTCTCCTTTGGCACCAATGACTTGACCCAGACGACCTATGGCATCAGCCGGGACGATGCGGCGAGCTTCCTCAACGACTACATCGCCAAGAAGGTCATCACCCAGGACCCCTTCGTCTCGCTCGATACCGAGGGCGTGGGCGAGTTGGTCCGCATTGCCGCCGAGCGTGGCCGGATCACCCGGCCCGACATCAAGCTCGGCATCTGCGGCGAGCATGGCGGCGACCCGGCCTCCATCGCCTTCTGCGAGGAAGTCGGGCTGACCTATGTCTCCTGCTCGCCCTACCGCGTGCCGATCGCCCGTCTGGCGGCCGCCCAGTCGGCGCTCTCGACCACCAATGAGCGCGACGTCTGAACGAGCCGGACTTCATCAGAACCGTTGAAAAAGGGGCCTTTCAGGCTCCTTTTTTGATGCCTAGGCGTTAACCAAGAGGCCCCGGGTTTTAACCATGACGCGCTGGCCGGCGGGGTGACCGGGGGGTCCGTTTTTCCGCCGGATGCCGCTTGCTCGCCGCCTCGAAGGCGCCGCTATTTTCCCTGTATGTTCATTAGACGGATTACTTTGTCCGCTTCGAGATGAAATGCAATTCAATCCGTCAACAGAGTATATTTTTGCCAGCGAACAAGCGGATCGCGCAATGTCCCATTTCAGGAAAACACCGGATTCAGCGAATCCATCAAATCACTGGCGCGCGGGCATTTTTTCGATTGAAAGGGCGTGATTCCACCCTATTTAGTTGCCCGTGTTTCCGCTGCGTAAATGTGAATCACATGGTTGAAAATGCGCAAACTGCGACGATTTCGCGCAACGAAACGGGTGAATTTTAAGCATTTTCGCCGAATTTTTGAGGCGAATTAACCCCGAAATGCGAGGCAAATCCTCAACATTGAAAAAAGCTCATCTTTGATGGTGAAGAAAGGATTGTCGGCTCCCTGAGCGTATGATAATTCCAGCGTCAATTAACGAATGTGTAAACGCCCAGGTGTCGGGAAGGCATCGGGCTCTGGCACGAACAGCAAAGCTGTCTACAGGCCTCGCTAACGCCCCCTCACCGCAGAGGGGATCAGGCATCACCCCGGAGAAAGAAGGGGGATCACCTGACGAGGACCGAGAACAACAAAGCGGTCGGATTGGAGAACGATGCGAAGACTTCTGGAATGGCTCGATGTGAGCCATATCGTTTCTGGCACGGCACACGTCGCGGTTGGTTTATTTTGCCTTACCGTCGTCGGTGGAGCCATTGCAAGCAGCGTTATCAAACATCAGGATATGGCTCCGGTCGAGCTGGCTTCCGCCCATGACGCGGCCAAGGGCCATGTCGTGAGCATAGAGGTGCCTCTGGGCGCCGTGCGCCAGGCCTCGACCCGCGCCGCCGCCAATGATGCGGTCGATGCCGCCTCATCCATGCTTGTGCCCGCCGTCTTTACCGGCGCGGATGCCAGTTCGCTCCTCGTCCGCAACAACCGGGATGAGGATGACGGCGATCCGCTGCAGATCGATCACCCGGTCCTGACGATCGCGCTGAACGATCTGGAGCGCCAGCGTCTCTGCCTGACGCAGGGCATCTATTATGAAGCTCGCGGCGAACGCCCCGTGGGCCGACTGGCGGTCGCCGAGGTGATCCTCAACCGCGTCGCCTCCAACCGCTATCCGGCCACCATTTGCGGCGTGGTCTTTCAGGGCGCCAAGTCGCACCGTTGCCAGTTCTCCTTTGCCTGCATGGAGAAAGTGATGAACAGGCCGCGCAATTCGGTTGCCTGGCGCAAGGCCCAGCGTCTGGCCCATTACGTCCTGTCTGGCCGGGTGGACACAAGCGTCATCGGTTCGGCCACCTATTATCACGCGACCTATGTGAGCCCCTATTGGGCGCCCTCCATGGTCGAAGTCGCCAAGATCGGTCGCCATATCTTCTATCGCAGCGCCGCCGACGGCCTGGCCAACGCGCCGCAAAGCTGATCGAGCCTCAAGGCAATGAGAAAAGGCGGAGCCCGAAAGCTCCGCCTTTTTATTTCACGTGGGTTGCGTCGGCTGACCGGTTTTCGGGCTACCGGCTTTTCAGCGCTTTGCCAAATCGGCTGCTGGCATTTGCGGCATCTTTCAGAAGCGCATTGAAGCTTTCCGGTGGATTGCCACTATCGAGCATTCCTTTGAAGGTAGCGTAGGCGTCTGTTTTGCTTCCATAGGCCCGAAGGCTCTTGTCGTCGTTGACCCAGGCAAGAATGATCACCTTCGATGCGCTGTCAAATCGAAAGAACAATCGGTACTGCTGAAAGAATTTGGCGCGGAACCAATGTTTCCTGTTCTGGCCCAATGTGCTGCCCTGCCTGAACTGCGCGTGCATGGGGTCAGCCGGTATGGTCTCGGTTACAAGTTTGAAGATGGCTGCCAGTCGCTTGGCGCTGTTCTTCTTGCGATAGTCCTCGGGGTCGGCTTTCTTGCGCGCTTCAACTTCTTCGATCAACCCGTCGATCTGGTCGAGGAAGACAGGGTGCGCATAAATGGACCAGCCATTTATGACGATTGGCGCGCCATCACCTGTCATTCATCGTCAGGCGAAAGCGCCGCATCGAGATCTACGTCAATGTCGCCGACCAGCGCGGCCAGCCGGTCGCGCAAACCGCCGTCGAAGGCCTGAAGGCGCGCGGGGTGCGATTTGATATCAGCTTCGAGCAGATCGAGAAACGGACCAAAAGCAGGGTCGACATCTTCTCCGCGATCAACTTCAAGATAGACGCGTCCATTGTCTTCGATGCTGTACCGTATCCGGTCCCCCTTCTTGAGGGCGAGCTGTTTGCGCACACCGCTAGGCACCGTCGTCTGATAACGTTCGGTGAGGGTCGAAACTTCTTGGGCAAGTGCGGCCATGTCAGATTCCTTTGCCATCTATATCATATTGGCAAATGAAAGGTAATGCATTTGCATTACCAAATCAAGAGGCAAACCTAACTCTTCGCCTGTACCGCCGCCTGTTCCTCGATCATCCTGGCGATCAGGCCGGTCGTGGCGATCTGTTCGCGCACAAGCTCCGGCGCATTGCCCGCCGCCTTGTCGAGTTCGGCAAGCTCGGGCGGCACATACCAGTGCAGCTTGTCGGACGAATAGGCTTCCCAGACGACCTTGGCGACCTCGATGGGCGGGATGGCGCGGAACATGCCTTCCCTGGGCGCATTGGCGGCTGTCCCCTCCGGCAAGATCGGCGTGTCGATGAGGCCGGGCAGAACGTCGGCGGCGCGCACGCCGTGGCGGCGGAATTCGATGGAGAGCGCTTCGGTGAGCCCCTTCACCGCATGTTTGGTGGCCGAATAGACCGCAATCCCCGGCATGCCATAGGTGGCCGATGACGAGCTTGTCGTGAAGCAGAGCGAGCCCGGCGTCGCCTTCAGCAGGCCGATGCCGCAATAGATGCCGATCATCACGCCGATGAGATTGACCTGCACGACTTTCAGATTGTCTTCGAATGGCATCTCGTCGAAGAAGCCGCCTGCGCCGATGCCGGCATTGTTGTAGAGAATATCCATCTTGCCGCCGGTCGCCGCGCCGAAGGCGGCGATGGCTTTTTCAAACGCGGCCTTGTCCGTCACGTCGAGCTGTTGCACGAGGCAATTCTCGGCGCCGATCTCCGCTTCGAGTTTTTTCAGACCTTCCGTATTCTGATCAAATCCGCCGACGAACCAGCCTTTGGAATGAAACAGCCGCGCCGTCTCGAGCCCCATGCCGGAAGCCGCACCCGTAATGAAGATGGATTGCCGACCGTTTGCCTGTCCCATCGCGTTCCTCGTGCTTTATGTCGTTCCAATTTTGTTGGACCGCATTCTAACGAAAGATAGGCACAGAAAGGAACGGAATTACGACGCCGTCAGTGAGTCAAAGTCCAGACCCAGATCGAGGCAGGGCGCGGAATGTGTGATCCAGCCTGATGAAATAAGATCGACGCCGGTCGCCGCAATTGCGCCCACAGTCTCCACGGTCACGCGACCCGAGGCTTCGGTAATCGCGCGGCCACCGACGATCTTCACGGCCTTACGCAGCGTATCGGGCGACATATTGTCGAGCAGCACGACTTCGCAGCCGATGCCCATGACTTCTTCAAGCTGATCGAGCGTATCGACCTCGACCTCGATCTTGACCATGTGACCGGCGCGGGCCCGCGCACGTTCGATTGCAGCGCGCACGCCGCCCGCAACGGCGATGTGATTGTCCTTGATCAGCACGGCGTCATCGAGACCGAAGCGGTGGTTCATGCCGCCGCCTGCGAGCACGGCGTATTTTTCCAGCGCGCGCAATCCCGGTGTCGTCTTGCGCGTGCAGCAGACGCGCGCCCTGGTGCCTTCCACCGCACGCGCCAGCGCCCGCGTTGCAGTGGCGACCCCCGAGAGATGCCCCATGAAATTCAAGGCGACGCGTTCACCGGTGATGATGGCCCGCGCATTGCCTTCGATGGCGGCGACGACATCGCCGGGCATGACGTCGGAGCCGTCGGGCTTCATGACGGCGACGCGCAAGGCGGGATCCATCAGGCGGAAGGCCATGCGGGCGCAATCGAGGCCTGCAATGCGGCCATCTTCACGCGCGCGGATGACGACGCGCGCCTTGGCTTCTGCCGGGATCGTCGCTTCGGTGGTGATGTCGCCCGCGCGGCCCAGATCTTCAAGCAGGGCGGCGCGCACGGCGGGCTCGATGAACAGCGCCGATAATGGTTCCAGGTGTTGGGGTTCCAGCTCGGTGAGACTCATGCGCAGGAACCTTTTTGCGTCGTGGGATGCTCGTTGGCGTCGGCGGCAATGCGATCCGCCTCGGCAAGCGTGATGAAGGTACGATGCCGCCAGATCTCGCGCGGCTCGGGGAAGTCGCTGCGGAAATGTCCGCCACGGCTTTCCTCGCGCGCCAATGCGCCAGCGGCGATGAGACGGGCAGTCGTTGTGAGATTGCTGAAGAGGTTGGTCGCGCCCGCCGTCTGTTCCAGCCGCGCAATGTCGGCGAGCGCCTGCACCATCGCCTCGCGATTGCGGATGACGCCGACCGAGGCGGTCATCAACTGGCGCAGCTGCATGACGAGCAGAGGCGAGACAGGCAGCGACGGGTCGAGCGTGGGCGCGGGCAACTCACTAGCTGCATCCGCCAACTCGGTCGCCGCGATGTCTTCGGCAATGCGCGCGCCATAGACGACGGCTTCTAGCAGCGAATTGGAGGCGAGCCGGTTTGCGCCATGCGCGCCGGTGGACGTCACCTCGCCACAGGCCCAGAGGCCGTCGAGGCTGGTGTGCCCGCGCTCGTCCACCTTGATGCCGCCCATGTGGTAATGCGCGGCGGGCGCGACGGGGATCGGGTCGCGCAGGGGGTCGATGCCCATGCTCACGCAGTTTTCATAGACAGTCGGGAAGGCTTCCGGCAGACGAGCCCCGAGGCATTCGCGCGTATCAAGAAACACAGGCCGTCCCGCTGCGATCTCGCGATAGATCGAACGCGCCACCACGTCGCGGGGGCCAAGTTCGGCGTCCGGGTGCACGGCAGGCATGAAGCGCCGTCCCTGACCATCGACAAGGATCGCGCCTTCGCCGCGCAAGGCTTCGGTGACGAGCGGGGCAGGGTCGCGCGTGCCCGCAATGGCGGTCGGGTGGAATTGCACGAATTCGGGATCGGCGATCACCGCGCCTGCGCGCGCCGCCATGGCGATGCCCTGGCCCTGCGCCTGCAAGGGATTGGTGGTCACGGCAAAAAGCTGGCCGACGCCGCCCGAAGCAAAGACCGTCGCCCGCGCGCCGACGCTCAGCACATCGCCTTCCGCGCCATGCGCATGGACGCCAACGACGCGGTCGCCTGATTTAATGAGTTCAAAGGCCGAATAGCCTTCGATGACGCTGATGCTGGGCGTCGCGCGGACTGAGGCGACAAGCGCCTCCATGATGGCGCGTCCGGCGCGGTCGCCGCGCACGCGCACGATACGGCGGTGGCTGTGGGCCGCTTCCTGTCCGAGAGAGAGTTTGCCTTCGAGATCGCGGTCGAAAGGCACGCCGAGGCGCAGAAGGTCGGCAATCCGGTCGCCTGCTTCGCGCGCAATACGCAGCATCACCGTTTCATCGACGATGCCCGCGCCCGCGCTAACCGTGTCGGCAGTATGGGCTTCCGGCGTGTCGCCGAGATCGACGCTTGCGGCAATGCCGCCCTGCGCCCAGGCGCTCGATGCGCCATCGCCGATGGGCGCGGCGGCGAGCACCGTGACGGGACGCGGCGCGAGCTTGAGCGCGGTGAAGAGCCCGGCCAAACCTGCGCCGACAATCAGGACATCACCGGCATCGACGATCTTGCGATTGGACATGGTGCCTCTCGACACTCTGACGATTGTCAGTTCTTGAGGTTGATCATCCGTTCGACGGCGAGCCTTGCGCGGTCGGCGATCATCGGATCGACGGTCACTTCCTCACGCATATAGACAAGGCTGTCGAGAATGTTCTTCAGCGTGATGCGCTTCATGTGCGGGCAGAGATTGCAGGGACGCACGAATTCCACGTCCGGGTTTTCCACCGCTACATTGTCGCTCATCGAGCATTCCGTCACCATGACGACGCGGGCAGGCTTGTTCTTCTTCACCCAGTCGATCATGCCGCTGGTCGAACCGGCGAAATCGGCTTCCGCCACGACTTCCGGCGGGCATTCGGGATGCGCGATGATGACGATATTGGGATCGTCGCGGCGGTACTGGCGCAGTTCTTCCGGCGTGAAGCGCTCATGCACTTCGCAATGGCCCTTCCAGGCGATCACTTTCACGTCTGTCTGCTTGGCGATGTTCTGCGCGAGATATTCGTCGGGAATGCACAGCACCTTGTCGACGCCGAAGCTCTCGACGATCTTCAGCGCATTGGAAGACGTGCAGCAGATGTCGCTTTCCGCCTTCACCTCGGCGGACGTATTCACATAGGTGATGATCGGCACGCCGGGATATTGCTGACGCAGCAGGCGCACGTCGGCGCCCGTGATGGAATCCGCCAGCGAGCAACCGGCCTTCACGTCGGGAATGAGCACGGTCTTTTCGGGGTTCAGCAGCTTCGACGTTTCCGCCATGAAGTGAACGCCGCACTGGATGATCGTGCTGGCTTCGACCTTCGTCGCTTCCTTGGCGAGTTGCAGGCTGTCGCCGGCGATGTCGGCGACGCAATGGAAGATTTCCGGCGTCTGATAGTTATGCGCGAGGATAACGGCGTCGCGCTCCTTCTTCAGACGGTTGATGGCGTGGATATAGGGCGCAAAGAAGGGCCACTCAATGGAGGGCACCACATGCTTTACCTTTTCGTAAAGCGGGGCCATCTCCCTGGCGAGACCGGGAGTGTATTCAAGCTCCGGCATATCGACCGGTTTGAATACGCGTGCTTTGGGCGCCGTGCGCGTCTCGGGACGCTTCAATTCGCCTGCCAGTGCCATCTTCTCTACTCCAAATAATGCTCAAGTTGAGCATATTATCGGGATCAAAAACACCGACGCCTCCGTGAGGGTCGGGCTTGCATTAGAGATATGCTACTCTTGAGCATTATCAAGCGTCAACCATGAATATATTACGACGGCGACATGCCGCGGTTCATGGTTGAACAGGTCTAACGAGTTGATTTCATTCAGGTTGTAGCTCGGCTCTTGCTGGGCGCAAGGCGCAAGCCGGGGGCAGGGCGCTCGTTCAGCACTTCGCGGCGGAAGCGGAACTGCTCGGCGGGGCGGCCGCCGGTGCGGGTCGTCATGCGGCCCGTGCGCTCCACCAGCCCCCCTTTTTCGACGAGGCGGCGGAAATTCTGCTTGTGGACATGGAGCCCGAGCAGCGCTTCCACAGTGCGCTGAAGCTCATAAAGCGTGAAGACCGGCGGCATCAGCTCGAAGGCGACGGGGCGATATTTGAGCTTGGCGCGGAGGCGGCTCATGGCGGTCGCGAGAATGCGCCGATGATCGAACTGCATGGGCAGGCCGAGCGACATTTCGCTGTTCTTCGCGTCATGCGCGGCGCGCGCATTCTGCCGCCCGTCGCGCATGGCTTCGCGCAACAGGCCTGCCTCATAGAGAAGCTCATAGCGCTCCAGCACCTTTTCGTCGTCCCAGTGAACGCCATCGAGCCCGAAGCAAAGCCTGATGCGGTCGCGCCGCTTGCCGCGCGTCATCTCTTCGCTGCTGGCGTCCGCCTGCGCCGCCGCCCATTCGCGCAAGAGCGGCGCAATCGCCTGATCGATGATGGCGGGCTTGCCATTGCGCCAATCTTCCCAGGGGAAGAACTGATACCAGTCGCGCCAGGCGGCATCTTCCGGCTCGCTCTCGTTGGTGCGCGTCAAGGCGAGATAGCCGACCGAGACGACATGCGCGCCCGCTTCATTCACTTCCATCGCGTTACGCCCGCGATCGCCGAACGTATAAAGCTGCTCGACATAGCCCAGCGTCAGATGCGTCTGTTCCTGCACCCAGTCGCGCAATCCGATGTCGAGCGTGCGGTGGCGCAGCGGGTCGAAGGGGCCGAAGGGCAGCGCGTCCCAGCTTTCCGGTGTCGTGACGCTGACGCCCGCCTGCGGCACGACAAGAATTTTCGGCTGGTCGTCGGAGACGGTGACGATCGCGGCATTGAGGCCGATGACGACGGCCTTGCCCGCCATGCCGTCGACATTCGCTTCGCTCGTCTTGCTTTTCGTTTCCTTTGGCTTGCGCATCTGGCTCAAAGCTCCGGACGGACGGGGAGCGAGAAGGTCACGCCTTCCCATGTCGCCTTCGCGGGCCCCATCGCTTCGACAGCTTCGACCATCCGGCCCTTGCGGCGCAGCAGATTGTCGGCATGGCGCACCATCAGCCGGTTGGGATAGGCATGCGCCCCGCGCTGCCGGATGAGCTGCGCAAGCGCTTCTTCCGATTGCGATTCGTTCAGTATACAGAGCGTTATGAAGGCCGCCGCCGTCGAGCGACTTATCCCCGCCCAGCAATGCACCAGCATGGGGCTTGTCTGGTCCCAGTCACGCACGAATGAAACAAGCTCGGCGACATGGCGCTCACCCGGCGCGGTGAGCGTATCGACGGGCGTGGCGATGTCATTGACGCCGAGGCGCAGATGCCTGTTCGCCTCGATGCCGTCGGGCGTGCCGATCATGCTGTCCGGGTCGAGCAGGCTCACAAGATGGGAAGGCCCATGTAGCCTTATCGCCTCTTCAACGCCACTCAGGGGGCTTACGTAAATCATGGAAAAAACATAACACAGATTTGTGAAAAGCACCGTTAAAATGCTTACAGGGTGGGAGCTTATCCGGTTTTCGACAAGATTTTGAGAGGGTTTTGCGACAGGTTTTTCTCAAATCCCGGTGAGCTTGCGGAAGCGCTTCAGAAACATCGCCTGCGCTTCTTTTGTAGGCAGCGGCTTGAGCTTCACTGGCGCGAGCCCGCGCGGGCGACCGAAAATTTCCGCGCCTTCCGCATCCGAAAATCCGGCGATCTGCGTCGCCTCGAAAAAGGCCGACGCCTTGTCCGCCCGCTTGATGATCTCCTCCACCGTATGCGGCAGGTCGGCGGGCAGGCCGAAGCGGATATGGATGGAGCTTTCCAGTCGATGCTCGAAAGCCTTGTAGTCGAAGCCCAGCGCCGTCTTGAAGGGGCTTATCATGTCGCCGATGACATATTCGGGCGCGTCATGCAGCAGGGCGGCGAGCAGCCATTTGTCGGGCCAGCCCGGACGGATCAGCTTGCAGATGTCGGAGACGAGCACGCAATGTTCGGCAACCGAATAGGCATGGTCGCCGATCGTCTGACCGTTCCACCGCGCCACGCGCGCCAGCCCATGCGCGATATCCTCGATCTCGATGTCGAGCGGCGAGGGGTCGAGCAGGTCGAGGCGGCGTCCGCTCAACATGCGCTGCCAGGCGCGCGGGGCTTTGGAACTTGCGTGTTTGGGAGGGGCCATAACGAATCTCCGCTTCAAGAGGCGGCAACTTAGAACAATCCCGTCCGCTCTTGTCGGAAAAATGACGCTTGTCTGTCATCCGTCCACAGCTTGTTAAATTGTCGCGCGCCTCAGGTCCTGCCAGCGTTTGCTCAAAGGGCTCCGGCCCCCTAGACTTTGGTTTGCAAGGGAGGCGCGCAAGGTCAGTGCGCTGCAATAGAGATGACGCCAGAAAATGGCGCAGGAACAAGAGACGGATATGGCAGTTGATTCACTATCGGCGGACCTTCTCTATCGTTCATGCGATACAAGTTCGTTCGATTTCAAGACGACTGCCGAGCTGGAAGACCTGCCGGGTCTCGCCGGTCAGGACCGTGTGCTGGAGGCCCTGAAGTTCGGCACGGGCATCCGCCGCCACGGCTACAATCTTTTCGTGCTGGGGCGCGATGGCGCAGGCCAGCAGGAAACCGTGACGCGCTTCCTTGCCGACATCGCGCCGCGCGAGCGCGCGCCGTCGGACTGGGTTTATGTGATGCGCTTTTCCGCGCCCAACAAGCCCATCTCGCTGGAGCTGCCCAAGGGCGTCGGCACGGCGCTGAAGGACGGCATGGCCAATCTCGTGTCCGAATTGCGCGCCACCGTGCCCGCCGTTCTCGAAAGCGAGGACTATCAGAACCGCACGCAGGTCATCGCCGAGGAATTCCGCGAGCGCCAGGAAAAGTCCTTCGAGGAATTGCGCGCCCGCGCCGAAGCCGAAGGTCTCGCGCTATTGCGCACGCCGTCGGGTTTTGCGCTGGCGCCAGTTCATGCCGATGGCGAGCATCAGGGCGAAGTGCTGAAGCCTGACGAGTTCAATGCGCTTCCCGAGGCCGAGCGCAAGCGCATCGAAATCTCGATCCAGACCTTGCAGAAGGAACTGGCCGAGGTGCTGGAACATATTCCCGGCTGGGAAAAAGAGCACCGCCTGCGGCTTCAGGAAGTGAACGATGAAATCGCCAAGCGTCTTGTCGAGACGGCGATGGAGGATTTGCGAAAGCGTTTCGAAGTCACGCCCACCTTGCGCGACTGGCTGGCTGCCGTCGCCGCTGATCTGGTGGAAAATATCGGCCTCTTCGCTGGCGCCGAGCAGGTGCAGACGCCCAATGGCGTCGTGCCGCCCGCCGATCTGCTGCGCCGTTATGAAGTCAATGTCATCGTTTCCAATCTGCCCGATGAAACCGCCAGCCAGAACGGCAGCCACATCGGCGGCGGCGCGCCTATCATCTATGAAGACCATCCGACGATGCAGAACCTTGTCGGTCGCGTCGAGCATGTCCCCCAGATGGGCGCGCTCATCACCGACTTCACGCTTATCAAGGGTGGCTCGCTTCACCGCGCCAATGGCGGCTATCTGCTTGTCGACGCCATGAAGCTGCTGCGCGAACCCTTCGCCTGGGAAACATTGAAGCGCGCGCTGCGTCGTCACAAGGTCATCATAGAATCGCCCGGCGAATTCATGAGCCTTGTCAGCACCGTCACGCTCGAACCCGATCCCGTGCCATTGGAGGTCAAGGTCGTCCTCTTCGGCGATCGCTATCTCTATTACATGCTGTCCAATCTCGACCCCGAATTTGCCGAGCTCTTCAAGGTCGCCGCCGATTTCGACGATGTGCTCGACCGCGAACCGGACAACGACATTCTCTACGCGCGTTTTCTCGCAGGCCTCTGCCGCAGCGAAGACCTGTTGCCGCTTGATCCCTCCGGCGTTGCCCGCGTCACCGAGCGCGCCTCGCGCCTTGCCGAAGATGCCGAGAAGATCACCACCGCCGTGCGGCCCATCGCCGACCTTGTCCGCGAGGCGGATTATATCGCGCGTGAAAGACATGCCGAGATCATCAAGGCTGAACATGTCGATGCCGCCATCGACGCACAGGTCGCCCGCGCCGACCGCATGCGCGAAAGTTCACTCGAACTTATCACCCGCGACATCATCATGATCGACACCGAAGGCGAGGTCGTCGGTCAGGTGAACGGTCTGTCGGTTCTCTCTATGGGTGAGGTCTCCTTCGGTCGTCCTTCGCGCATCACCGCCCGCGTGCGCATGGGGCTCGGCACCGCCCGCGTGCTCGATATCGAGCGCGAGGTCGATCTCGGCGGCCCCATCCATTCCAAGGGCGTGCTTATCCTGTCGGGTTATCTCTCGGCGACCTTCCTGCCGGAAATTCCCTTCTCCATGAGCGCGAGCCTTGTCTTCGAGCAATCCTATGGCGGCATCGATGGTGACAGCGCGTCGTCGGCGGAACTTTATGCCCTGATCTCCGCGCTCGCCGAAGTGCCCATCGCGCAAGGCCTGGCCGTCACAGGCTCGGTCAATCAGTTGGGACAGGTTCAGGCGATCGGCGGCGTCAACGACAAGATCGAAGGCTTCTTTGACATCTGCATGCGTCGCGGCCTCACCGGCGATCAAGGCGTGCTGATCCCCGCCGCCAATGTCAAACATCTGATGCTACGGCAGGATGTGGTCGATGCAGTGGAGCGCGGCGTCTTTGCGATCTATCCCGTCGAGACGATAGAGGAAGGCGTCGAACTGCTGATGGACCAGCCCGCCGGTACGCGCAATGCCGAGGGCCATTTCACCGACGGCTCGGTCTATGCCAAGGCCGAGGCGCGGCTTGCCGCCTTCGCTGACAATCAACGCCGCTTCGCCCAGCGCGTCGACGACATCGGGAGGAAGTGAAGCCGATGGCCGAACAGAAACCCGTGCAGGATGCCAGAGGTGGAAGTCGGAGCGAAGGCGAGACCCGTCGCATCGTCGTCGGCCTCGATACGAACATCATGGGTCGCGAGGTTGTGGCGCTTGCCGCCCGCGTCGCCGCGTCGATCAATGCAGACCTTGCGGGCATATTCGTCGAGGATGAAAATCTTCTCGCGCTGTCATCACTTCCCTTCGTGCGTGAAATTTCGATGGCGGGCACGGTCGGCAATATCGACGAGAGCGCCATGTTGCGCGCCCTTCAGGCGCAGGCCCAGATCGCCCGGCGTATTCTGGAGCGCACCGCCAGCGAGGCGCATGTTTCCTGTACTTTCGACATTGCCCGCGGGCGCAAGCTGACCTCGCTCGCCGAAAGAGCCAGCGCCAGCGATACGCTGATCATTCGCGCGCATGAGGCAAGCCCCCATGAAGTGAGCCGCGCCGTGCGCGCCGCCACGCGCGATGTTCATGCCGATGTGCTGCTTGCCGGGCGCGGCGTCGCCGTCAGCCGTTCCTTCGAGGCAAAATCCACGCAACTCAGGCTCCCTGCCACCGTTTTTCCAGGGTTCATGGCCTCTTCCGAGCGCCCGCTTTTCGGCGTCGATGAAGGTTCCAGCATCGGTGAGGCCTGTGTGGGATTTGCCGAAACACTGGCCGAGCGTCTCGGCGCGCCTTTCCGCCGTCTTTTTGCACGCGGTTTCGCCGCGGCTGATCTGGCTTCTGCCGCGCGCAAGGCAGGCGCAGGATTGATCGTGATCAATGCCGAAGCGCTTGGCAGCGATGAAGATGCGGCGCGCCTTTCGGTGGCGGCAGGCTGTCCGGTTCTTCTGCTGGGCGGCCAGGGCGGTGGATATTTCGATACCGATCGCCCGGCCTGACCTGAATGGACTACAATGAAATGGGTTTGAGGAAAGACCCGAAGGAGAATTGAAATGGCTGTACGCAAGATTCTGGTTCCGCTTTCCGGCGAGGCCACCGAGGCGGCGGTGCTTGGCACGGCCATGACGGTGGCCAAACATTTTGGCGCGCAGATCGTCGGCCTCTTCGTCCGCGCCGATCCCACCGAAGCCTTGCCCTATCTGGGCGATGGCGTTTCCGGTCAGGTGATCGAGCAATTGATGCAGGCCGCCAAGGAAGGCGCCGACAAATCGTCGAACACCGCCCGCATGATCTTTGCCGATGCCGCTGCCAAGGCGGGCCTGCCATTGGTGGAAGAGTCAGGTGGTGCGACGATGCCCTCCGCGCGTTTTGTCGATGCGACGGGCCATCGCGACGATGTGGTCGCCGCCCATAGCCGTCTTTCGGATATCGTCGTCTTCGGCGAAGGCAATGTCGGCGCCGCAGGCGGCAGCACGTTGGAAGCCGCCATGATGAGCGCGGGGCGTCCCGT
>JBAQNC010000292.1:0-1637 GCA_049303435.1 Parvibaculum sp.
GCCGCCCCCATCGGCCTGACCGTCTATATCACGCGCTGGTTCGTCGAACTGATCGACACATGGTTCGTGCCTCTGATCCCGGCCCAATACCAGCCGGACACAGTTCTGCCCTTCGACATTCCGGGGCTGGGTCTCGTCATCGCGGTGATCCTGTTGACCTTGCTCGGCGCCTTCACCGCCAATTTCTTCGGCCGCGCCATCCTCAATTTCGCCGAGCGGCTAGTTGACCGTATGCCTGTCGTCCGGAGCATCTATGGCGCGATCAAGCAGATATTCGAAACAGTCATCTCCCAGTCCACGACGTCCTTCCGCGACGTCGGCATGATCGAATATCCCCGCAAGGGCATTTACACGATTGTCTTCGTCACCTCGCAAACCCAGGCGCATCTCGGCTTGCGCTACGGGCTCGATCTTATCAGCGTGTTCCTGCCGACAACACCAAACCCGACCTCGGGCTTCCTGCTCTATGTGCCGCGCGAAGACGTCACAATCCTTGACATGACGATAGAGGAGGGGGCGAAACTCATTATTTCGGCAGGCCTGGTCGAACCGAAAAAACTTCCGGTCAAAGTGCCCGATAACGCAGTTGCCGCTAGCCAGACCGAAGGTTCCTGATCGCCTCGTCGCGCTCGAACAGATAGAGCAACACACGCAACGCCTTGCCTCGCTCGCTTTCGAGTTCCGCGTCACGTTCAAGGATCATCCGCGCGTCGTCATAGGCGGCAGACAGAAGTTCCGCAGGTTCTGCCATATCGGCGAGGCGGAAGCTTGGCAAACCGCTTTGCCGCGTGCCTAGCAATTCGCCAGCACCGCGAAGCCGCAAATCCTCTTCCGCAATGCGAAAGCCATCTTCGGTTTCCCGCATGATCTTGATACGCGCTGCTGCGGTTTCCCCTAGAGGGGTTTGATAAATCAACAGACAGGAAGACTTGTCTCCACCACGACCAACCCGACCTCTTAACTGATGGAGCTGCGCCAGCCCGAACCGTTCGGCATGTTCGATGACCATTACAGTCGCGGTCGGCACATTGACGCCGACCTCGATCACCGTCGTCGCTACAAGGATGCGTGTCTCGCCAGTCGCAAAGCGAGACATCGCTGCATCCTTTTCCGCCGCTTTCATACGGCCATGAACCAGTCCGACGGCGTCTCCGAATATTTCATGCAGATGCGCATATCGATCTTCCGCCGCCGCCGCGTCGATCACGTCCGATTCCTCGACCAGCGGGCAGACCCAATAGATCTGCGCGCCGCCGGCCAGCGCCCGCTGCAATGACGCGACGACATCCTCTAGTCGCTCCAGCGGCAGCGCCCGCGTGTCCACGGGCTTCCGCCCCGGCGGCTTTTCATAAAGCCGCGACACATCCATATCGCCATAGGCCGTCAGCGTCAGCGTGCGCGGAATAGGCGTCGCCGTCATCACCAGCACGTCGGTCCCAACGCCACCCTTGGCCTGCAACGCCAATCGCTGATGCACGCCGAAGCGATGCTGTTCATCGACGATCGCAACCCCAAGCGCCTTGAAGCCGACGTCATCCTGAAACAGCGCATGCGTGCCGACCAGAATATCGATCTCGCCCTCATGAAGCGCCGTCAATATCTCTTCTCGCTTCTTGCCCTTTTCACGCCCCGTCAGA
>JBAQNC010000293.1:0-10284 GCA_049303435.1 Parvibaculum sp.
CCCGTACCCTGTGCAGCCAGGCAACCGCCATTATACGTCGAAACATGCGAGCAATCTTGGCCCGATGTACGAATGCCAACACCGATTGAAGCGGTAGTGTCAATGTTCACCTTTACTTCGCCAAAATTGTACTCGACGGCTTGTGCCGTGCCCGCCGTTGCAATCAACCCTACCGCTAAGGCAGAGCCGATCATCAACGATCGCAAGCTAACTTTTATCATTGAGCGATCCTCCTCGATCCTCGATGGCTTCTACTAACTGCAGCCTGGATTCGGGAGGTTGAATCGATGGATGTTAATCCCCACTCGACTGCCCCCCCGGCCAGTCAGCATCCCTCAATGGTTAGCCCACAGTTAAAGCGGACAAGTGTCAAGCCGCAGTTAGCATCGAGAAACAGGCGCAAACTACATTGAGTCTCACTATGACATTTTTGACACGTAATTCGGGGCGAATTGGAGCTTATGCAGAATCGCTCGCAGCATTTCGCAAATGCAACATGACTTGTGCGATGCAGCAATTTTCACGCAGAGAATCAAATCTGTCTACGGAGGAAGCCGAGCGATTCAATCATGCATTCGAAATCTGGTAAGGAAATCAAGCACAAGACTGAAAGGCTGATTTCACACCGGGCTGAACTCTTCATTCGGAAATGAGGCGCTCGCTGTGCAGCCGCAACAGGGACCCTCCCGGTCAGCGCCGGATCACGGATGCGACATTGACCCGGACATATCAGGCATGTCTGGCATGGAATGATCGTCCATCTGACCTTCGCCCTGTGGCATAGCGGCATCGCTCACAACGGGCGGCTTGCCCTGAACATGCACCGTGATGTCGATGCCACCCGCTTTCTCGAAGGTGAGATGCATGGGGAATGTCTCCCCCTCCACGAGAGGCTGTTTGAGACCGATCAGCATGATGTGAAGCCCGCCGGGCTCGATGGAGACGGACTTGCCGGCGGGAAGCGGCAGACTGTCCTCCTTGCGCATCCGCATGATATTGCCGTCCATCGTCATGCTGTGAAGTTCGACCCTGGCGGCGACATCGCTGGCGACGGAAATGAGCACATCATCGCTCGCGCCGGTATTGGTGAGCCGGAAATAGGCCGCTCCGGTATTCACCGTGCTGGGCCGCGCCCAGGGCTGGGCTATCTCGATCTGACCGGCCATGTAGTCCTGCGCCTCAACCCCGGAAGCCCCCATCAGGCAGGCTCCCACAAGGGCAAACCCGCCCAGAACCGCAGCAAGACGCTTGGAAATCATGGAACGCATAAGATTCTCCTGTCGGAAATCGGGATGATCGGGGCAAATCCTAGCCTTCATACCCCCTCGAAGCGAGCGACCACCACGTCACAAAGCGCCGAAGGGGCAATCTGTCGCGCCGCACTCTGGGGGCCGTGAACGCATCAGGATTTGACGGTTCTCCCGACCCGTCCGACCATCGACCGCCACATAAATGCGGCAGACAATGGCAATAATTGAGTAGTTGAGCGACCCTGCGGCAATCGCCGATGCGCGCGCCCGTCATCCGGCATCGGAAACCTATATCGATTTCGGGCGCATCGCCAATCTGCCCGGCGACAGCTATCGCCTCGGGCGCGGTGGCGGTCTAGCCCTTGTCTTTAATAGTCTGCTTACAGATTATTTTCGGAAAACGAGCTACATGAAATATCTTGCGACCGACACGCTGAACTGATGTGGTTCGGCGGAGGGGAGAGGAAAAACGCTCGGAGAAAAATGGTGCCGCTTGGGTGACTCGAACACCCGACCCCATCATTACGAATGATGTGCTCTACCAACTGAGCTAAAGCGGCACGGCGAGGCGGGCTCTAAGGTTGCCCACCTGTTTGCGGGGCCTGAAATACCCCGCGCGGAAGCCTTTGGCAACAGGCTTTCGGGGAAACTCGACCCCGGATAAGAGACTATAGGGCCAAAATGCCTTACTCGGGGTTACCGGGGAGGTTTTCGACCCCCTCAACCGCCGGAGAAAGCGTCTCCTCGGCGACGGGCGCAGGCGCGGCCTGCGGCGTCACCTGATCGCGCACATGGGCGAGCAGAACGAGAACCCCGATGCCCTTGAAAAACTTGCCTACCATTTCGTCTCCCCCCGATCATGGCCCGCGATCGCATCGAGATCATCGTCGCCATCCGGTCCCGGATCGTCGGGAAGATGGGGGATGAATTCTTCCGGCTCATTGGCCTCTTGCGAAACAGGCAGGCCAAGTTCCTCATTGATCTCATCGTCGAGCGCAATGGTTTCTTCGCCTGCGCTCTCAGGCGCTTCGTCAATCTCGTCGGTCGCAGGCGGCGCATAGGGCACGTCAGGCCCGGCAAGGCGCAGACCGGGCACACGCCATGTCAACGCGTCGAATTCGCCCGTCACCGGATTGGTCGGCGACCAGTCATGCGAGCGCCAGCCCTCGCCCGTCCAGGCGGGATCTTCCGGCGCATGAAGGGCCCGCGACAACCACTCGCGCGCGCTGCCTCGATTGCCGAATTCGCCTTCTTCGATCTCGGCCATCAACTCGCAGATACGCTGCGTCGGTCGCTCGACGGCCTCCTCGCCGACGAAAACTTCCAACGCGCCGCGCGCGGCCAGCCAGTCGCGCGCGCCGATGGCGGCCCGCGCCAATGCCACGCGGCTTTCGGCATGATCGCGATTGTGACCTGCAAGCAATTGCATGCGCTTGAAACGATCATAGCCGCTCTCGCCATCGACAAGCCCCATATAGGCCTCGGCGAGATCAGGATGCGGCGACACCGACCATGCGGTCTCGATGAGCTTTGCGCCCTTGCGCACACGCCCCAATTCACCGCAAAGCGTGGCGGCAAGCGCCACAGCAGGCACGAAATAGGGATCGAGCGCGACGGCCTGCATCGATTGCTTCAAGGCATGTTCCAGCGCCGGCTTGCGCGCCTCGCCCACTTTCACGCGGGCGGATTCTGCTTCCTTCATCGCAAGCGCCGTCATCAACACGAGACGGCGGCGACGCGCTTGCGCGCGCGTCACCTGCTTGGCCTTGAGGCTCGTATCAAGCGTACGCAAGGCCGCGCCCCAGTCCTGATCAGCCGCCTCGATTTCAAAGACCGCCTGCGCCGCCCAGCCCGCATTGGGCCTCAGGCGAAAAGCGCGGCGGGCATATTCCAGCGCGCCAGTCCGGTCGCCTGCGCGGCGCGCCTGCACGAAAAGCCCACGCAAACCGAGAAACGCTGTTTCGGGTTCGTCGAGCATCGCCTGAAAATATTTGCCCGCCTCATCGTCATGACCTTCGAGCTGGGCCGCTTGCGCGGCCAGCAAAAGCGTCAAGGGCGTGTCGTCCAGCAAACGTCGCGCACGGCCCGCGTGACGCTTGGCGTCCGCCGCATCGCCAGCCGCCACCGCCACCATGCCGCGCGACAGGGCGAGAAACCCGCGCTGACGCCGACGCACATCGAGAAAACTCGAAACGCTTGCCGGCGCCCGCACAAGACCCGACGCCGCCCGCCAGACAAAAAGAACGACAAGCGCCAGAATGATGAGCAATCCGAGCCCGATGACGAAACTCGTGCGCACCTCATAGCCGCGCCAGTGCAGCACGAGGTCGCCGGGATTATCGGCAAACCAGACGGAGATCGCCGCCAGCGCGGCAATCACAAGAAATGTGTAAAGCGCGCGCAGCATCAGCCTTTGCCTCCAACGGCAAGGCGCTTGGTCACATTGTCCGTGAGCGCGGAAAGAAGATCGCTTGTCTTGACGCGGTCCGTCGCATCCTTGATCCAGGGCGCCGCAGCTTCAGCTGCCGCGCCTTTCAAGCCCTGCGCCTCAACCACGGCGTCGGAAAGATCGCCACGCTTCATCCGCTCTTCCATACGCGCCAGAACGGCGTCCGTGTCGTCGCCGGAAATCTCACCCGTGCGACGAACCGTAACGAGCTTGCGTGCATTGGAAAGGAAGCGCTGCCAGAGACTTTCATTTTTCGCCGCGCGCTCGGCATCGAGAACCTTCTGCACGAGACCGGGAAAACGCGCCTCGATGTCGGTCTTGGTCGGCACGCCGACTATCGCAACCGTCTTCAACTGAGCAAGCTCAGGCTCGTTGGGAAGGAAGGCCGCCACCACGTCGAGTTCACGCGCAAAGGAATTCGACGTCGTCGCCGCGCGCGACAAGTTGGAAAGCGCAAGACCGAGCGCGGCGCGCGCCGCCGCATCAGGATCGTCTTTCTTGGCTTCGAGCCTGGCGACGCGACCATCCATATCGTTGATCTTCGGCGCGAGACTGTCGACCGCCGTATTGAGCGCCTTCACCATCGCCGAGAGACGATCGATCTGCTGCGCGATATCGGCAGGCGGCATCTGCTTCTGCAATGCGTCAATACGCGCCGCGCCCGCCTTGGCGGCGGCATCGGCATCGGCCAGCGCCTTCTTCAATTCGCCGGTCGCGTTTTCCAGCCCGTCAAGGCGCGAGGCGATCGCCGCGGCATTATCCGCGCTACTGGTGGCGACCGCCAATTTTTCTTCGACGCTCTTGAGCGCATCGGCCCGCGCGCCATCATTGTTCTCGACGGTGACAAGGCGCGCATCAAGGCTCTGAAACGCCACACTATCGTCCGTGCCGAAGGAGAGAAGACCCGCACCGTAAAATCCGCCGCCCACGATGAGCGCCCCGACCAGACCGGCGACAGCCGCCGCCCCATAGAGGCGACCCGATCCGCCGGAAGGCGCCTCGGACGATGCTGCGGGGGCCGCAGCCGCTTCCGGCTTGTCCGCACCACCCTTATTGTCCGATTTATCCGAAACCTTCTCGGCTGCCGCATCGATCACCGGCGGCTCCTTGCGAAGACGCTCAGGCGAGGGTTTGTTGCGCTCGGGCTGCAAGACCTCGGGCTCAGGCTTATCGGCGTTGTTTTCGCTCTTGTCGTTCTGATCGCTCATGATCTTTACATCTCGCGTCACGTCAAAGGGTCGCAAATCACTCAAAAACCGGGAGAGTTCCGCCCACTATAGAGGGGATCGTGGCCTGACAAAGGCAGAACCACGGGCTTCAGACCAATCTTCAGGATTTAGGGTAGCTCAATTACCAATCAATGACAGCAAGGCACCTTGTCTCGGTTCGTCACTGACCTGAATATCGCGAAACGGGAGACCGTCGAGCGCCTCGGCGACGGGGGCGGACAGGCAATAGGCGGTCACGGGCCTGAGCGCGGCTTCAAGCCCTGCCGATTTGACCAGATCGGTAAATGTCGCCGCCGTGCGCGGCGAATAGAAGAGAATGCCATCGACCTTGCCCGTTGCAAGCGCTTCGCGCGCCACCCCAGGCAGATGTTCCGCAACCCTGGCTTCATAAAGCACGACACGCTGGACCCGAAAGCCACAGACCTCCAGCCCGCCCTTGAGATCGCCTGCGATAACGCTGCCAGCGATATGCAGCAACGGACCTGCAGAAGCGTCGAGGCGCGCGGCAACCAGCGGAACCAGCGTTTCGACATTGCCTTCGGCGCTCGCGACAAACGTAAAGCCAACATCCCGCGCGGCCTCTGCGCTCGCCGCGCCGACCGTGAAGACATGAATGGATTTGAGGGTTTCAAAATCCGGATGAGACCCGACCGCCCGCGCGCCATTGGCGCTGGTGATCAGGATGGCCTGCCATTTCTCGTCTGGGATCGCGGTATCGGAAAGGGCGTGAATGGCAAGCAGAGGCGCGGCAATCGCCTCATGCCCCATCGCCTCAAGGGCCGCGATCGTGACGCTTGCATCCTCGTCCGGTCGTGTGACGAGCAAACGCATGGCGCTCAACCTGTGGTGAAGAATTGCGGGCCCGCCCGGCCTTTCAGCTCATTGCCTGCGTCGATGCCCATCGCCACGGCATCGGACGCCAGACCGTCGCGCGAGGTCTCGAGCACTTCCTTGCCATCCGGCGTCAGGATCATGCCACGCAACGACATGCGTTTGCCGGAGATTTCGGCGAGCGCCGCAATCGGCGTGCGGCAGGAACCGTCGAGCACGGCCAGCATAGCGCGCTCGGCTGAAATCCGCAGAGCCGATTCCGCATGGTTGAAAGTGGCGAGAATTTTTGCGGCCTCTTCGTCCCCCATCCGGCGCTCGACACCGATCGCGCCCTGCGCCACCGCGGGCAGCATCTCCTCGGGCGACAGGGGCGCCGTCACCTGATCGAGCAGGTCCATGCGCGAGAGCCCCGCCATCGCCAGCATGGTCGCATCCGCCACGCCATCGGCCAGCTTCTTCAATCGCGTTTGAACATTGCCGCGAAATGAAACGATGGTGACGTCGGGACGTTTCGCCAGCACCTGCGCCCCGCGACGAAGCGACGAGGTCCCCACCACGGCATTACGCGGCAGTTCGGCAAGCGACGCACCCTTGGTGGACAGGAAAGCATCGCGCGGGTCTTCGCGCTCCAATATGCAGTCGATCAGCAGCCCGTCGGGCAGCACCGTCGGCATGTCCTTCATCGAATGGACGGCGAGATCAATGCCGCCATTATGCAGCGCTTCCTCTATTTCCGCCGTAAAGAGACCCTTGCCGCCGATTTCCGAAAGGTTGCGGTCGAGAACGATATCGCCCTGCGTCTTGAAAACGACAATCTCGCAAGCCACTTCTGGCGCGAGACCGAGGACCTTGGCGACATGGTCGGCCACCATATGCGCCTGAAAGAGGGCGAGTTTGGACCCGCGTGTACCGATGCGGAAGCGGCGTTGCATGAAGCATCTCTCAGGTGTAAGGCGAGCGGAACTCGCTATATATCAGGGCTTATGCTGTCTTATAGAGCATTGAGGAAGCCCGCGAACCCCCATTTGCCCCGAAATCCGGTCCTAACGGGCAAGCGGCGGCACGAAAGACGAAAGTGACGCACCAAGCGCCCCCTGCCCGCCCGCTGACTGTATTGGGCATCGAGACAAGCTGCGACGAGACAGCGGCCGCCGTCGTGCGTCGCAGCGCCGACGGGCGCGGCGAAATCCTGTCCAATGCTGTCTTCTCCCAGATCAAGGAACATGCCCCCTTTGGCGGCGTCGTGCCCGAAATTGCCGCCCGCGCCCACGTCGAACATCTCGACGGCCTCATCGCTCATGCGCTGACCGACGCCAATCTCGGCTGGGAGGATATCGACGCCATTGCCGCGACAGCCGGACCCGGCCTCATCGGCGGCGTCATTGTCGGCCTCATGACCGCCAAGGGCATCGCGCTCGCCCGTGGCCTGCCGCTCGTCGCCGTCAACCATCTGGAGGGCCATGCGCTGACCGTGCGCCTCACCAATGAAGTCGCCTTCCCCTACCTGCTGTTGCTCGTCTCCGGCGGCCATAGCCAGATCCTCGTCGTGGAAGGCGTCGGCCAATATCGCCGCCTCGGCACCACCATCGACGACGCGGTGGGCGAGGCCTTCGACAAGGTCGCAAAACTCATGGACCTCGGCTATCCGGGCGGGCCTGCGGTGGAAAAGATGGCAAAGGAGGGCGACGCTAACCGCTTCACCCTGCCTCGCCCGCTGATGGGCAAGCCCGGCTGCGATTTCTCCTTTTCAGGCCTCAAGACCGCCGTGCGCCATCTGGCCGCCGCACAGGAAACGCTCGACCGTCAAACCAAGGCCGATATCGCCGCCGCCTTTCAGGTGGCCGTCGCCGACGTCATGGCCGACCGCGTGGCCCACGCGATGGAAATGGCAAAAGAGATGCTGGGAGAGGCTCGTGGCCGTCTGGTCGTGGCGGGCGGCGTGGCGGCCAATCAGGCGCTCCGCGCCCGGCTCGAAAGCGTCACCGCCGAACATGGCTTCGATCTCATCGTACCGCCGCTCAAACTCTGCACGGATAATGGCGCGATGATTGCCTGGGCCGGCGCTGAAAAATTCGTGCTCGGCGAAACTTCCGACCTCAATGTGAGCCCACTCGCCCGCTGGCCGCTCGACCCATCGAAACCCGCCCGCGGCAACTAAGCCTCCATCCCCATAGCTCCAGACAAAAAAAGGCCCCGACGCCTACTTGGGGAGGGAGCGTCGGGGCCAGAGAAGACCCTGCGACAGGTCCTATCGCTGCCGGGCTGAGGGAGGGAGGAGGATCGCCCGGCAGGGAATTTCGGTATCGGGCGTCAGGCGAAATGCGCGACGCCGGTGGTCTGGGCGAAAAGCGCCAGCGCATAAGCGCCGAGCACCACAGTGATAAGCCGCAACACGACGGCTTCTGCATTTGCGCCCTTGTTCAATGTGAACTTCATGGACGGTATCCTTCTCAAATTCAGTCTCTAAACGGCGTGGCCCTCAATGACCGCGCCGGATTGGTAGTGCCGATCAGACGGCGATGTGCAGCGCGACCTGGGCGAGCAGCACCAGGCTGTAACCAGCAACAACGGCAGCGACGGCAAAATAGGTCAGCTGATTTGCGTTCCGGGTCATAACAATCTCCTTCGATTCATTCGGTACCCATGGGCGACCCCCCGGGCGATCCGTGCAAAAGAGAGGCGGTTTCTCTCTGCACGATCCATTTAGGAGAACCTTGAACGAAAAACAATGAACAAAATGAAAAATGTTCACTCGTCATCAAAAATGTTGCTGCAACGCAACAGAAATGACCTGGAAGACGTCAATACTGGCGTATTTCAAACATTTTTTGGCAGAAAATGAGGGGGATCACAAATGTTGCAGTCGCGAAAAAAACGCCGCGACTCAGGCTTCGACAAGATCCTGTGGGGCATCGACGACGGAAACACCAGCCCCGAGACCGGCCGCGATGATCTGATAAACCCCTTCCAGCTCGCGTTCGAGGCGCTCAAGCGAGAGCCGCGAGAAAAGCTGAGGATAGGAGAATTTGAGCGTCGCGGACTGGATCATCTCGGCGACGAAAAGCGGGTCGGCCACATGGAACTCGCCTGTGTGATTGCCGTATTCGATGATGCGGTAAAGAATCTCTCTTTCGCGCTCCAGCCCCTCGTCATGAAAATGCGGCCGCTCGGTCGTAATGATCTGCGCCATTTCGACGAGTTTGGGGTCCTTCTCCAGTGCGTGAAAGGTCGCACGCAAATCGTGAAACAGGAAATCATGCAAACGCTCGGCGGCGCTGCGGTTGGTGTTCACAAGGATATGCGACAGTTCTTCCGTAGTGCGGATCGAGGCCGCGCGCGCGATCTCCTCGGCAATATCGAGCTTGCCGGAAAAATATCGATAGAGATTGCCCGGAGACATGGCGCAGTCTTCTGCAACATCTGCCATTGTCGTTTTGCCGTAGCCGTAATGGGCAAAGCGTTCCCGAGCCGCCTCGATAATTTTTTGTCGAGTATTATCTGGAGCGGACATAAGAGACATTGTAAGCCGCTCGAGTAAATAATCAACGAAACGTTCAATCGTTAGCAGGTGCAACATAAACATGCCCAACACAGTACATGCAGACTTCGAACATATGGGCGTGGTGGGCGCGGGCGCCTGGGGCACGGCGCTGGCGCAGGTCTGCGCGCGCGCAGGCGGACCGACGCGCCGCGTGACGCTCTGGGCACGCGAACCCGAACTGGTCACGGCGATCAACGACAAACACGAAAACACGATCTTCCTGCCCGGCATTGCGCTCGACCCCGGCGTGCGCGCGACCGGCAATCTCGCCGATATGGCGCAAGCCGACGCTCTGCTCATGGTGACGCCCGCCCAACATATGCGCGCGAGCCTGACCGCGCTCAAGCCGCACCTCAAGCCCCACACACCGATCCTTCTCTGCGCCAAGGGTGTCGAACAGGGCAGCCACAAGCTGCTGACCGAAGTGCTCGCCGAAGTCCTGCCCGAAGCGATCCCCGCCGTTCTCTCCGGCCCGAGCTTTGCGGGCGAAGTCGCCCGCGGCCTGCCAACCGCCGTAACGCTCGCCTGCGAAGACGAGGCTCTCGCCGAAGCGCTCGCCAAGGCTGTCGGTATTCCGACATTCCGACCCTATTATTCAAACGACCTTGTCGGCGCGGAAGTGGGCGGCGCGGTAAAGAACGTGCTCGCCATCGCCTGCGGCATTGTCGAGGGAAAGAAGCTCGGCGCATCGGCCCGCGCGGCGCTCACCACGCGCGGCTTTGCCGAGATGACGCGGCTTGGCCTCGCGCTCGGCGCACGCGCCGAAACACTGGCGGGCCTCTCCGGCCTCGGCGATCTCGTGCTGACCTGCAACTCACCGCAATCACGCAACATGTCCTTGGGGCTCGCACTCGGCGAAGGCCAGACGCTGGACGCCATCATGAGTTCACGTAACGCTGTCACCGAAGGCGTGCATTCGGCGACCGCCGTCGTCGAACTCGCCGCCATGCACAAGATCGAAATGCCGATCGCCGAGGCCGTCGC
>JBAQNC010000294.1:0-9353 GCA_049303435.1 Parvibaculum sp.
CAGCCAATGCCCGGCACGCCGGTAATATTTATTGTCCGACGTATCGCGGAAATAGGGCGAAACGGGTTGGGCAAACTGCGCGCCATTCCAGGGTACACGGATCACTTCGGGAACCGCATGCGGACCTTCATCATTGGCGTCCTTGACGATGAGCGAACCGTCATAGCCAAAGAAATAGCGCTTACCTGAGATGAGCGGGGATTGCTCCACTTCAAGCAACGTGAAGCCGTGCCTCTCGATCCGGGTGTCGATGAAGATGAGATTGCAGGCAGTCGTCGCAACGAGGCCATAGTCGATCGACTTGGCGAACGCATAGGTCGACAAAGTGGAATTGCCCTTGAACTCGCCTTCGGGGTTTTCGAAATAGACATCGATCGGAATGGTCGGATTGACCTCGATGATGACGACCTTGGGACGAAATGCCTTCACTGATTTCCAGATCGCGAGATCATCTGAATCGATATCGATGGAGAGGAGGTCGAGCGTTGTGACGCCATCCTTGTAGAGTCGGCTGTTCTGAAGGATCTGGTCGAGCGTATTCGCGCCCGTCCGCGAAACCCAGGCACAGATCTTGTCGACGTCGTTCCGCTCGACATTGCGCAGCAGGTCCTTATAGCGCTCTTCATTACCCTCAATGTACCAGCCGCCCCAGCCGCGCTCGTAGAAAGCGAAAGTATTGCTGAGATGCTGCCCGTCCCAGGCCCCGAACTCGCAAAAGGTACCTTTCTCGATGTTGAGGCGCCGGAAGATTTCTGTGAGCATGCCGTCTTCGCCAGCCTGGCTATAGGCATTATGGGCGCGAAACGGCTCCAGAGGCTGAGGCGTGCTCATCATGAAGAAATCCTTGTTCAATAAGGGCCGGGGAAGGCAATAGCGTGAGATCGGCTCCCGATCCGGCCAATGTGCCCTCCGAGTTGGAGGCAGCATAGCGGCCACGCCAAGGATTTCAATTCAAAGAACAGGAGCTGTCTTGGGGCAGCCCGAATGTCAGATTTTGACGCTGAAGCCCCAGCGGTCGAGCTTCACCTCGATGCCGATCGGCTTATAGTCCTTCGGCAGGTCGATATTCAGATTGGCGGGGCCCTTGATGCTGAAGACATCGCAATTGTGGAACACCGGCTTCGCATTCTCGATCTGCGAGATGTCCAGATTGTAAAAACTTCTTGCCCGATGTTTGTCCGTCCACTGGTATCCGGCCTCCGTTCTTTCCGAAAGATCGAAGTCCGCTGCCTTGGAGACGATGAAGGCATTTTCGATGATGAAGGCGCTCAGGAACTTTCCGTTTCTGCAATCGAACCCGGCATAGATCAATTGCTGCAGGAACAGCGGAAAGATGAAGCTGTTGATGTGCCCCTCAACCATTTTTTCAGCCGGATGCTTGGGCGCAGAAATGAGCAGCACGCCGTCATCGCTGAGGATGTCGAAAATCTTGTCGAGAAAGAGCCCGACATTGCGCTGATGCTCGATGACGTGCGAGCAAAAGATCACGTCGAACTTCTGGTCGAATTCATGCGCGATGAAATCAACCTTGTATTCCGCCGTGTCAGAATATTTATCGAGCTGAAAGACTTCGAGCCCAGCCTCTCTCATGATCGCCGTATGGATGCCCGGGCCACTGCCGATATCGAGACAATTCTTGTATTTGGTGCCGATATTTTTGCCTTCGCTGACAAGAAACTCGATCAACGCGAAGCCGCCCCAGTCGATCTTGTATTCAGGCATTTCCTGAACAACAGCTTGTGCATTTCCGAGTTGTGACATGAGTTTCCGGCCCGATCTTCTGGATGTTCTTGACGCTCGCTTAACCATAGGCCGAGAAAATTTACATTCGGTTTATCGTTGACCCCGGCAGCAGAGGTCCCATCGGCGCCTTGCTTTTGTCTCGCCGGGTGCTATTTTCTCGCGGAACCGAGAAGTGGCCGTTTTCTGCCCCTTTGCCGGGTCTCGCGGGTGTAGCTCAATGGTAGAGCAGAAGCTTCCCAAGCTTACGACGAGGGTTCGATTCCCTTCACCCGCTCCAGATTTCCGGCCCCGCATCTCCCGACATCGCCTGAGAATCGCACTAACCTTGCGCACGGGAAACGGCAGGGATTGGCGCGACTGCGTTATTGGGGCGCGCACTATCTGATCCGGACGCATTGGAGCGAGGGAGGGACAAGTGAAGCGCATTATTGCCTCTATTGTTTTTGCCTGCGTCGTGGCCTTGATGGCATTTGTGTTCAACAACCACCCTTTTTCTCCGAAGGGAGAAGGTCTGAGGTCTTCTCTGGCGGAGCTGGGCGAGTCCGTCACGCAGCCGCAGGACAGGGCGGATCTCGCGCGTGCCATGGCGGCATTCCGGGCGCTTCCTCGCCCGGCGCCATGCCGGGACAAGCGTATCCTCATTCTCTACGACAGCACCGGACCCTGGGGGCATCTTGGCGAGATCGATGCTTTGTTCGCCGCCAATCTGGCTGGTCGCTGGGCGTCATACGACGCCATGCCCGTATCCACTTATCGATCAGGCGACGTCGAGACGCATTCGCTTACCGTTTATCTCGGCACGAGTTTCGACGAAGCCATCCCGCCAGCCCTCGTCGAGGATCTCGGTGCATCCGAGCGGCCTTTGATCTGGGTCCAGTATGGTCTTGAAAAACTGGCCGAGGCGATGCCGGGATTCGAAAAACGCTACGGTCTTGTTCCAGGCCTTGTAGACCGAAGTGGCTTCAGTCACGTCAACTACAATGGCGTTTCCTTCACTTTTCTGGAAGGTCCGGAGGCCGAACTTGCAACCACAATTATACGAGACCACGACAAGGTGAAGGTCCAAGCCAGTGCTGTTCGCAATGACGGGACCAGCATTCCCTGGGCCGTCAGGACGGGGAACCTGACGTTCATAGCGGGCAACCCCTTCTCCACGATTTCGGCGAGCGGTCGCTATCTGGTCTTTGCCGATCTCTTCGCCCGTATCCTTGCGCCGGAAATACCTTCCAGGCATCGTGCGCTTGTCCGCATCGAAGACGTTGGCCCCGATGCCCGGCCTTCGGACATGAGAGCAATTGCCGATTACTTCCATGCGCGAAACGTGCCCTTTTCTGTGGCGGTCTATGACACGTTCATCGACCCCGGCAGAAGTTCTCCGTCCCTCCCTGAAAAAATCACGATGGAGGATGCTCCGGAATTCATTGAAGCGCTCAAATACATGGTGGCCAAGGGTGGCACCTTGATCATGCATGGCCATACCCACCAACTCGGCGCTATGGCAAATCCATACTCGGGAAAGAGCGCCGCTGATTTTGAATTCTTCCGTGCGCACATCGATGCAGACGACAATGTGGTGCTGGACGGCCCGGACGAGAGAGACAGCTTCTCATGGGCGAGTGATCGCCTCGACCTGGCGCTCGCGGCCTGGAGCAGGGCCGGTCTTCCAAGGCCGGAGATATTCGAGTTCCCTTATTACGCTGGCTCGGCGTTGGACTACATGGCTGTGGGCTCCCGGTTCCGGGCGCGATATGAGCAATCCATCTACTACATAGGGACAATCGACCCCTCGAGCACACGCCAGGGCATCTTCACAACGCAATTTTTCCCCTACCCGGTCATCGATGTTTACGGTCAGGTCGTGATCCCGGAGAACATGGGTAACTACAGTCTTCTGGACTACAATCAACACCCTGCCAGGTCGCCTTCGGAATTGCTTGAAATAGCCGATCGCAACCGGGTGTTGCGAGATGGATTTGCGAGCTTCTACTTCCACTGGTATCTCGATCTCGACAGGCTGAAGGAGGTCGTCGAGCCGCTGCAGGCGTGAGGCTGGAAGTTTGTGAGCGTCGAAAGCGTGGTGGCTGAAACAATCTGCTCGATCAAAGAGCGATAGCCTTCGTCAAGAGGGTGTGAGGGGGACTACATGCAACATGAAATGGCCGAGGGTGAGCTGCTCGATAGCAAGGGGTCGTTGCTTGAACGTGGCTATGCGACGTCTGAAGTTCGCCGTTATCGCCGTCGTGCCATCAAGGCGCCTTGGTATCGCATCAAGGAGTGGGATTATTATTGCATGTTGAACGAGGATTGCGGCCTCGCGCTCACGGTCGCCGATAATTCCTATATGGGCCTGCTTTCAGCCTCGTGGCTGGATTTTGGAAAACCCGACGCGATCACAGACGGCATCATGCTGCCTTTCACGCGCGGTCGCATGGGCTTGCCCGAGAGCGCCGACGCTGGCGATATCACGCAGCACCATCCGAAGATAAAAATCGCCTTTCGTCATGTCGAAGGCGGGCGCGTGCTGAGTGTCGATGCGCCGGGTTTTGCGCATGGCAAGGGGCTGACTGGCGAGGTCTTTCTCGCCCAGCCGCCGATGGATCGCATGGTCATCGCCACGCCTTTCCCGCGCGCGCCGCGCGCCTTCTACTACAACCAGAAGATCAATTGCATGCCTGCGAGCGGCGCGGTCACATTCGACGGTCGACGTCATGAATTTGCGCCCGCCACCTCTTTTGGCATTCTCGACTGGGGCCGTGGCGTCTGGACTTATGACAACACATGGTATTGGGGCTCGGCTTCGGGCCTTCTCGATGGCAAGCCCTTCGGCTTCAACATCGGCTATGGCTTCGGGGATACCTCTGCGGCGTCGGAAAACATGGTCTTCTTCGAAGGTCGCGCGCACAAGCTCACCGATATCGCATGGCATATTCCGCCAAGCGGTTTCGACAAGGACCCCTGGACCTTCACAAGCCGTGACGGGCGCTTTGAAATGACTTTCGAGCCGGTGGTTGATCGCGCCGCGACCTTCGACATGAAATTCCTGCGTTCCATTCAGCATCAGGTTTTTGGCCATTTCACCGGCTTTGTGGTTCTTGATGATGGGCGTAAACTTGAAATAACGAATTTTCAGGGTTTTGCCGAGGAAGTAGAGAACCGCTGGTAGTCGTTCTCCCTCTGTATCCCTTTCTGCGAGTATCTGTTCCTATGGCGACATCTCTCTACACATTGATCACCCATTCCTTTCCCGATGACCGCCGCCTTGTCGCGATCGAGGCGCCCGACCGCGCCAATCTGGGCAAGGGATATCGCTCAAGCTGGAGCTTCGCCGATCTCGAAAGCAATGCCGCGCGCTATGCGAGCCTGATCGCCGATCTGGGTCTCAAGCGCGGCGATCGCGTGGCGGTCCAGGTCGAGAAATCACCCGAAGCGCTTTTCCTTTATCTGGCCTGTCTGAGGGGCGGCTTCGTCTTCCTGCCGATGAACACCGCCTATCGCACCGATGAGGTGGATTATCTCGTCGGCAATGCCGAACCTGCCTTGATGGTTTGCGAACCCGTGCGCGAGGAAGAAATGCTCGTCATCGCGCGCAAGTATGGCGGCATGCAGGTTTTGACTCTGGATGGGTTGGGTCGCGGCAGTTTCACTGAAACCGCTGGGCGCGTGCGCGACGCACATCCGCCAGTTGATTGCGCGTCGGTCGATCTTGCTGCAATTCTTTATACGTCGGGCACGACCGGCAAACCGAAGGGCGCGATGTTGAGCCATGGCAACCTCGCCGCTAATGGTCTGGCGCTACGCGACGCATGGGCTTTCACCGAAAACGACGTCCTGCTCCATGCCCTGCCGATTTTTCATGCGCATGGTCTCTTCGTGGCCTGCCATACAGCGCTTCTCTCTGGCGCGCGCATGATCTGGCTGGCAAAGTTTGACGCCGATCAGGTCATCAGGCATTTGCCTGACGCCTCTGTCTTCATGGGCGTGCCGACCTTCTATACGCGCCTCCTCGACAATCCCGCCTTCACGAAGGATGTCGTGGCGCATATGCGGCTTTTCACCAGTGGCTCCGCGCCACTGCTTGCCGAAACCTTCGAAGAGTTCAAGGCGCGCACCGGCCTTGCCATTCTTGAGCGCTATGGCATGACCGAAACCGGCATGAATACCTCAAACCCCTATGAGGGCGAACGTCGCGCGGGTACGGTTGGTTTTCCCTTGCCCGGCGTCGAGGTTCGCGTGATGACAGGCGATGGCGCCCAATGCGCCACTGGCGATTTGCAGGTGCGCGGCCAGAATGTCTTTTCGGGCTATTGGCGAATGCCGGAAAAGACGACCGAGGAATTTGCCGAAGGCAGTTGGTTCAAGACAGGCGACGTCGCGATGATAGACGCGGATGGCTATGTGCATCTCGTCGGTCGCGCCAAGGACCTGATTATCTCCGGCGGCTTCAATGTCTATCCGAAAGAAATCGAAGGGCTCATCGACGACATGCCTGAAGTGCTCGAGTCAGCCATTGTCGGAGTGCCGCATCGCGACTTTGGTGAGGCCGGTGTCGCCGTTGTGGTGCTGAATAAGGGCGCGAGTCTTGATGAGGATACGCTGATCGGACGGTTGAAAGAGAATATAGCCAACTACAAGGTGCCCAAACACGCCGCCTTTGTGGAAAGCCTGCCGCGCAACACGATGGGCAAGGTCCAGAAGAATCTGCTGCGCGAGACCTATCGCGATGCATGCCGTTGAGCGTCAAGGCCCGGACAGGCGTTTGGCCCTTCAGGCGTTGTTAGTGTCTTGTTTGTCTGCGGCGCGGCGGTGTTCGATCGGGTCCTTGATTCGGCGGCGGCGATCGGGTCCGACAAATCCCTGAGCCTTGATAATCGGACGCGGGTTTGCAAGAGCGGCTTCAATGCGCGTGATCATCTGGGCTGCAGAGAAAGGCTTGGACAGGATTTCCGTCACGCCCGCATCGCGCGCGGCAAAGATGGCGCTCTTCTGCAACCGTGATGTGATGTGAATGATCGGCATGGTCGCGATTTCAGCGGATTTCGATTTGCGAATTTCGCGCACTAGTGAAAGTCCGTCCATCGGCTGCTGCAGATCGTCTGTCACGAGCAAGTCCACCGCCTGCAGGTTCATGATGTCCAGTGCATCGCGCCCTGAGCGGGCCTCCGTGATACTGCCGACGCCGAGCGATTTCAGGATGCCACAAATCAGGCCCGCCATATGACCGGCATCTTCAGCCACCAACACGTTCATGGCGCCATATGTTTGACGGCTGATGGCATTGATCGACGGTTTGGGGATCGTTGTCGCTTTTTGGTGCATTTATACTCTCACTTACTACACCTCATCATCGTCCAGATCCGTTAGCGCCAAGTTACCGGCGGACGGTTTGCTCCTTTATTTTGTTGCGACATATCGTGTAGAGCCGAGGCGCGTTTTTCAGCCCACAGGCGGCTGAGCCCGTGATCGGTTTTTTCCCAATGAAACGGCCTTGAAATGAGCGAAAAAAGCGCTCGATAGGCCCCCAGAGAGATCAGCAGCCAATAGGCCGGCAAGGTCAGTGACGAAAGAATGAGAGGCCGCAGCCCACGGTTTGCCGCCGCAGTCATGCTCGCCAGAATCGAAATGCTGTAGCCGCTGACCAGAACGAGAATGTTGAAAACGGCGATGAAGGTGAATTGGCCAATTGGGTCGAACCATTTTTCGCCCGAATGACCTGCTTGCGTCAGCAGGATGAGGATCATCGAGATGTAGAAGACGGGATGAACGAGGCTCGAAAGTGGAAAGCCGCCGATCATGATCTGAAAGCCGAGAAAACCCTTGAGCCCGAGCGCCTTGTAAAGCTGAATCGGGTGACGCATCCGCACGAGATAGGTCTGAATCCAGCCCTTGATCCAGCGCGAGCGCTGGCGCAGCCAGTTGTCCAACCGGCAATTGGCCTCTTCGTAAGTGGTCGATTGAATGATGCCCGTCCGCCATCCGAGCATCGCAAGGCGCATTCCCAGATCGGCATCCTCCGTGACATTGAAAGGATCCCATGCGCCCGCTTCTCGCAGTATGCTTGTACGGAAATGCGTGGAGGTGCCGCCAAGGGGAATGGGGAGATTGAATCTTTCGAGCATGGGAAGAATGAGATCGAAAAGGGTGGCATATTCCAGCGTAAACTGACGTGTCATCCAGTTTTCAAAACAATTGTAGTAGGTGAGATGCGCCTGAACACAGGCAAGTTTCTCACTCCCCTTTTGGAAGGCGGCAATCGCCTTTTTCAATTGGTCGGGGTCCGGCAGGTCTTCCGCATCATAGACCACCAGATACTCGCCACGGGCAAATGGCAGGGCATAGTTGCATGCCTTTGGTTTTGTCAGTGGAAGGCTATGCGGTACGCGAATGAATTCGATGTGTCCCGGCAATCGAAGCGCCTTGGCGGCCTCATAAGTCTCGATATCCGTTTCTTCAAAGACCAGCAGGATTTGCTGCTTCGCCGACGGGTAGTCGAGTTTGCAAAGCGCATCTGTGAGGATCGGGAGGACGGCCGCCTCGCGAAAAAGCGGAACAATGATTGAATAGAGAGGCAATTCGGCGTCGTTGACGTCCGGAATATCCTCCGCGTGGCTGCCTGCCGTTTGATGACGGCCAAAATAGATCGCGAGACCTTTCAGCAGGCCGATAGACAGGAAACAAGTGCCACAAAGAATATTGAAGGTGACGGCGGTAAATGATGGGGCCAGACAGAAAAATCCGATGACGACGACAATGAGGCCCAGCAAACCCCAGAACTGCATATCGCTGAGCCGATTGTGTGCCGAACTGTCAGGATACTTGAGGGCGAGGTCCAGCCGCGCTCTCTCGCTGAGTTCGAGGTAGAAGCGCTCTCTTATTGTGTGTTGAATGGTGCGCGGTGACGCGAAAAGGATGATGCAGTGCCGTCCCTCTCGCTCTTCGATCGCGTGGCGCGCACGCGCAGGGTCCGCGGCAACATAGATGGTTTCATTGTCGATCCCTCGCCAGGGCAAACATTCCTGCTCGATGTAGAAATCAAGGTCTTGCGCATGTGTCAGCGTGGCGTCGATGGGGGCAACGCGGAGGTCGACATATTCGACGCCAGCCTGTTCGCTCAAAAGACGGGCGAGTTCGGTTCGGCGCAAATGACCTGCGCTGACCATGATGTCGCCAAGCCTCGCATTTGAATTGGCTTGCAGGTCCAGCAGGCTCTTGAGCGTGTCTTGGGCGATCAGACCGTGTTTGACCGCCAGAGATCCAAGCAAAGGCCGTCTTGTACTGGTATTGGCAAAGCGAAGATTCAGTGAGGCTTCCGAAAACTCGTCTGCCTTGCGCGTCAGTCGATCGGATGGAGTGTTGCGTGGAGGGAATTTTCCGTCAGGCACGTGGCCGTATCTCCTTGATGAAATACACGCAACACCGAACCACGAACTGAAACATTCATTTCATAATAAGAAACGGAGGACGCATTGGAATAATCCTTAAGGTTAGGGGCGGCGCATTTGCCGGGGCATGGCGCTTGCTTCACAGAGGTGCGAGCAAAGCAGATCGTCAACCGCGTGCAGATTGGGACGCGAATGACGCATGAGTGTCTCAATATGGGACGAATATTAAAG
>JBAQNC010000295.1:0-4904 GCA_049303435.1 Parvibaculum sp.
GCTGACGCTTCCGACGATTGCCGTAGGCCAACCTTCGAGCCTGCTTGTGCGTCGGCCCGACATTCGCCGCGCCGAAGCGCAACTTCAATCGGCCAACGCTAATATCGGCGCAGCGCGGGCGGCCTTCTTTCCGAGTCTCGATCTGAGCGCCGCCAGATCGGTCGACTGGGTGGCGGACATCGGGACGACCAACGGGTCGTCGATTGCCGCTTCCCTTCTCGCGCCTATCTTCTCGGGCGGTTCGCTTGAAGGTTCTCTGCAATCGGCGAAGGCGGCGAAAGCGGAGCTTGTCGCGACCTATCGCAAGACCGTGCTGACATCCTTCGGCGAGGTGGAAAACGCCATGTCGAGCGAGGACGCCAATGCGCGCCGCGTCGAGGCGCTGAAGGTGGCAGCGGATGAAACGCGCAAGGCCTATGACCTTTCGGAAGAAAGCTACAAGGCTGGCGCTATCGATTTCAGCAGTCTGCTCGACGCGCAGCGCAGCTGGCTGTCGGCGCGCGATTCATTGGCGCAGGCGCGACTCGCCCAATATACGGCAGCGGTCAACCTCTTCATCGCGCTGGGCGGCGGCTGGCAGTCCTGATTTCACGATCTGAACAGGGCATGTTCACCGCTTGACCTTTCGGTCGAGGGCGAAAGCGTGTTTACTCTCTCCCATTCAAAATTCGACAAAAGTCTGAGAGGACAAAATGTCAAATCTCGTTTCCAAGGAAATCCGCCTGAAAGCACGCCCCGTGGGCATGCCCAAGGACAGCGACTTTGAACTCGCCACCACCGAGGTCAAACAACCAGGTGCAGGCGAAGTGCTTGTGCGCAATATCTGGATGACGGTCGACCCCTATATGCGTGGCCGCATGATGGACCGCGAAAGCTATGTGCCGCCATTCCAGATCGGCGAAGTGCTGCAGGGCGGCGCCATCGGCCAGGTGGTGGAGAGCAAGTCGGACAAGCTCAAGGTCGGCGACTATGTGCAGAGCATGTGGGGCTGGCGCGAATATGCGACCGACAAGGCGGAAACTTTCACGAAGGTCGATCCGTCACTCGGACCGATCGAAGCCTACCTGGGCACGCTGGGCATGCCCGGCATGACGGCCTATGCGGGCCTCTTTAAAATCGGCGAGTTGAAAGACGGCGATAGTGTCTTCGTCTCCGCCGCCTCGGGCGCTGTGGGCCAGGTCGTCTGCCAGCTTGCCAAGGCGCATGGCTGCTATGTCGTGGGTTCCGCCGGTTCGGACGAAAAATGCGATTGGCTTCTCAAGGAAGCTGGCATCGACAAGGCCATCAACTACAAGACATGCGGCGATCTCGACAAGGCGGTGGGCGAAGCCTTCCCGAAAGGCATCGACGTCTATTTCGAAAATGTGGGTGGCAAGCATCTCGAAGCCGCGATCAATCACATGAAGCCGTTTGGCCGTCTCGCGCTTTGCGGCATGATCTCGCAATATAATGACACAACGCCGACCCCCGGACCATCGAACATCATGATGGCGGTCGGCAAGAGTCTGAAGCTGCAAGGCTTCATCGTCTCCAATCATTTCGATCTGCTGCCCGCCTTCTTTGAAGAGATGGCCAAGCTCATCAAGGCGGGCAAGATGAAGTGGCAGGAAACGGTCGAGGACGGCATCGAGAATGCACCCAAGGCCTTCCTCAAGCTTTTCACCGGCAGCAACACGGGCAAGATGCTCGTGAAGATCGGGCCGGACAAGGCGGTCTGATTTCGCTCGGCCAGTCATTGTCGCCATCCTTCGAGACGGGCCAAGTGGCCCTGCTCAGGATGAGGTTCTAATATGATCCTCACCCTGAGGAGGACGCTTCTGCGTCCGTCTCGAAGGGCCAGGCCACAGGGAGGAGAACATGCCGACAAAAGCCAAACGCTGGGTGCTGGCCTCGCGGTCGGAGGGCAAGCCGAAGCTTGAGAATTTCCGGCTCGAAAACATCGAGCTTCCCGATCCCGGCGAGCATGAAATCCTCATCCGCACGGAATTTCATTCGGTCGATCCGGGGATGCGCGGACGGCTTTCAGGCGACAGCTATACTGCTGCGCTCCCCGTCGGCGAGACCATCGACAGCGCCATGATCGGCATCGTCGAGGCTTCCAACAATGAAAAGTTCAAAATCGGCGACCGCGTCACCGGCGGCTTCGGCTGGGTGAGCCATGCGCTATCCAACGGACGCGGCGTGCAAATCCTGTCGCCTGAGATGTATCACGGCAAACTTCGGCCTTCAGCGGCCATCGGCGTGCTCGGCATTCCGGGACTTACCGCCTATTTCGGGTTGCTTGACCTCGGCAAACCCAAGGAAGGCGACGTGGTTTTGATTTCGTCGGCTGCGGGCCCTGTCGGCGCGACGGCGGGGCAGATCGCCAGGATGAATGGCTGCAAGGTCGTCGGTATCGCAGGCTCGAAAGCCAAATGCGACTACCTGACAGGGCTCGGTTTCGACGCCACGATCAACTATCGCGACGCAAGCGACATGCGCGCGGCGATTGCAGAAGTCTGCCCCGAAGGGGTCGATATCTATTTCGACAATGTGGGCGGAACCATGCTGGACGCGGCGATCCTCAACATGAAGGATCATGGCCGCATCGTCGTGTCCGGTCAGGTCAGCGAATATAATCGCGGGCCGGACGAGCTTGTCGGCATCCGCAATGTAACGCGCTTCATCACACACAAGCTTCGCATGGAAGGGCTTGTCGTGTTCGACTACTTCAAGCGCTTTCGCGCAGCGCAAGAGGCGATGGCGGCATGGATCCACGGCGGACAACAGCAATATACGGAAGATATTTCTGACGGGATCGAAGGGTCGGCGGCGGCCTTTGTGGGATTGTTCGAAGGCGAGAACCACGGGCGGCGGTTGATCAGAGTAAGTTAGCCAGCTTCGTCCAAATGACAAAAGGCCCGGATCGCTCCGGGCCTTTTCTGCGTTTGGTCTCGCGGGAATTCAGCGCGCGCCAACGGCGGTAGCCAATTCCTTTTTGCGGGCTTCCTGACGTTCGGCCTTGAGGCCTTCGGCGACGAGGAACGCCAGCTCCAGCGCCTGCGAAGCGTTAAGGCGCGGATCGCAATGCGTGTGGTAACGGTCGCCGAGATCCGTTTCGGTGATGGCCTGCGCGCCGCCGATGCATTCGGTGACGTTCTGGCCGGTCATTTCGAAATGGACGCCACCGGCATGTGTGCCTTCGGCGCGATGCACGGCCATGAAGGCCTGCACTTCCTTGAGCACGCGATCCACCGGACGGGTCTTGTAACCGCTCGACGCCTTGATCGTGTTGCCATGCATGGGATCTGACGACCAGACGACCTTTTTGCCTTCGCGCTGGATGGCGCGAATGAGCTGTGGCAAATGCTTTTCGACATTGTCGGCGCCGAAACGGCAGATCAGCGTCAGACGTCCGGGTTCATTCGCCGGATTGAGAATATCCGTCAGACGGATCAGTTCTTCAGGGTCAAGCGTCGGGCCACATTTCATGCCGATCGGGTTCTTCACGCCACGCAGGAACTCGACATGCGCGTGATCGGGCTGCCGCGTGCGGTCGCCGATCCAGAGCATGTGAGCCGACGTGTCGTACCAATCGCCGGTGGTGCTGTCGATGCGCGTCATCGCCTGCTCGAAGCCAAGCAGCAGGGCTTCGTGGCTCGTGTAGAAGTCCGTCGTGTGAAGCTGCGGCTGTGTCTCGCTATCGACACCACAGGCGCGCATGAAATCGAGCGCTTCGGTGATGCGATTGGCGAGTTCCTCGTAGCGCGCGCCCTCGGGGCTGTCCGCGACGAAACCCATGTTCCAGCGATGCACGAAATCGAGATCGGCATAGCCGCCCGTCGCGAAAGCGCGAATGAGATTAAGCGTCGAGGCCGACTGCGAATAGGCGCGCAGCAGACGTTCGGGATCGGGGATACGCGCTTCGGGCGTGAACTCAATACCATTGATGTTGTCGCCGAGATATGAGGGCAGCGTGACGCCATCAATGGTCTCTTCAGGCGAGGAACGCGGCTTGGCGAACTGACCGGCGATGCGGCCCACCTTGATCACAGGCGAGGCGGCGGCAAAGGTCAGCGCGACCGCCATCTGCAGCAGCACACGGAACGTGTCGCGGATATTATCGGCGGAGAATTCGGCAAAGCTCTCGGCGCAATCGCCACCCTGAAGCAGGAAGGCGCGTCCTTCGCAGACTTCAGCCAGTTCGCTCTTCAACTTCCGCGCTTCGCCGGCAAAAACCAACGGCGGATAGGAGCGCAAGCGGCTCTCGACGGTCGCCAAGGCGGCCGCATCGGGGTAAACGGGCAGATGCTTTGCAGGCTTTGCCCGCCAGCTATCCGGTGTCCAGCTCTCTGCCATAGTCATCACTCCAGAAAACGCGAAAACGTGCAGCCCGAAACCATCGCTTCAGGCCACCCGCCCTCTTAATATGGAGCGGGGTTTATAATCCACAATACGAGGATTTGGAAAGCTTAAGCCCTTGAAATAGCTCGATATCGCCGAAATTGGCAGGAAATCGGGCCTTCAGAGTCCCCAATCGGCCTGTCAGGCCGCCGGGGGCTGCCATTTTTCCTTCAGCGTCACCAGTTCCTCCGACGCCGTGGGATGGACGGCGACGGTCTGGTCGAACTGCTGCTTGGTCGCCCCCATCGTCACGGCGATGCCGACGGCCTGGATGATTTCGCCCGACGACGGCCCCATGAGATGGACGCCCAGAACGCGCTGCGACTTCGCATCCACGACGAGCTTCATGAAGGTCTTTTCCTGACGCCCTGTCATGGTGTGCTTCATGGCGCGGAAGCTCGTCTTGTAGATGTCGATCTCCCCGTATTGTTCACGGGCGTCGTGTTCGGTGAGGCCGACGATGCCAAGCTCGGGCTGCGAGAAGACCGCCGTCGGGATGATCGAATGATCGACGGCGACGG
>JBAQNC010000296.1:0-2627 GCA_049303435.1 Parvibaculum sp.
GTCTTGAGACAGCTCATGGGCAGTACCTTGCACCGACTGGCAAAGGCCGACATGGGCGATATCGGGCGCCAGGTTCGATAGCGCCCAGCACTTGATCGCCCTCGGGTTTACGTATTGCAGCATCAGCGCTTTGGGGCAGAGGTCGCGCATGTCATTGGCGATGTCCAGAAGTACAGGCACGGTTCGCAAGCCGCGCATGATGCCCCCAATGCCCAGCGTATCGGCGATGGTCTGGCGCAGACCGAATTTTTTTGGAATTTCGAAGTCGATGACCGTACCCGGCTTGTAGCCTGCGACCTGGATCATCATGATGACGAAATTCGCATCTTTGAGTGCCGCGCGACGGTCCGTAGTGGCGGAGATATGGGGCGTGATGTCAAGAGAAGAGGCTATCTTGTCGGCGACGATGCGCGAGGTGGCGAGGCGCGCCTCGTCGATATCGTGGAGCGCAATATGACAATCGGCAAAGATGTCATTCAATAGAATGTCGCCGACAAGGTTCTTCATGAAGACCGTGCTGCCGGCTCCGATCAGACATATTTTTGTCAATTCATCCCCCCAGTTTTCTTGCCCGCAGCATTGACCAGCTTGCGCGACCCGTCAAATCCGGCCAACGTCTTTCAGGCAAATCGGGGAGATGAGCAGATGAGCGACGTTACAATCGGGGTTTGCTATTACCCTGAACATTGGCCGGAGGAGATGTGGGCCGATGATGCGCGGCGGATGCGTGAGGTCGGGATCAAACGGGTTCGTATCGGCGAATTCGCCTGGTCGCGGCTGGAGCCGGAGCCCGGCCAATATGATTTCGATTGGCTTGGCCGCGCGATCGACATTCTTCACGGGGAAGGTCTTGGCGTCATCCTGGGGACGCCGACAGCGACGCCCCCCAAATGGCTTGTCGATTCAACGCCGGACATACTGGCCGTTGACCATCATGGCCGCGTGCGCGGATTTGGATCGCGGCGACACTATTGTTTTTCGCACGTCGGCTATCGTCTTGAATGCGCCCGGATCGTCGGTGCTCTTGCCGAACGATTCGGTCGTCACCCAAGCGTTGTCGCATGGCAGACCGATAATGAATATGGCTGCCACAATACGGTCCGATCCTATTCGCATAGCGCGTTGATCGGATTTCGGCATTGGCTGGAGGAACGCTACGGTCGGATCGAAGCCCTCAATGAGGCATGGGGAAATGTCTTCTGGAGTATGGAATACCGGGGATTTGCCGAGATTGATCTGCCAAGTGGAGCCGTGACGGAAACCAACCCGTCGCATCGGGCAGATTTCGAGCGTTATTCATCCGATCAGGTTCGAGCTTTCAATCAAGTGCAGACCGGGGTTATTCGCGGTTTGTCGCCGGGGCGCGATATTCTCCACAACTTCATGACCTTTCATGTTGATTTCGATCACTACGAGGTTATGGAAGACATGGATATTGCGACCTGGGATTCATATCCATTGGGTAGCCTTGATGTCTTTCCTGGTGATCCGGTTCATAAGGCCACATATGCGCGCACTGGCGATCCCGATATGCAAGCGTTTCACCACGACCTTTATCGAGGCATCGGGCGTGGTCGTTTCGGTATCATGGAGCAGCAGCCCGGTCCGGTGAACTGGGCCGCCTATAACACTGACGCCTTGCCGGGGCTTGTCCGGTTGTGGGGCATGGAAGGCTTTGCGCATGGCGCAGAAATGGTCGCCTATTTTCGCTGGCGGCAAGCTCCCTTTGCGCAGGAGCAGTTTCACGCAGGACTGAATTTGCCGGACAACCAGCCTGACCGCGCCTTTCATGAGGTGGAGACCTTGTCGCGTGATCTCGCCGTGCTGGGAACGCTTGGCAAGGTCGCCCCGGCCAAAGTCGCGATCGTTTATTCCTATGAGGCACAGTGGTTCCTGAGGACGCAGCCTCAGGGGCATAATTTTTCCTATATCGAACAGGTTTTTGCAATCTACCGTGTCTTACGGGAGATGGGTCTGGACATCGATATTGTCGGGTCTGCGGCGGATCTGGCGTCTTATTCGCTGGTGGTTTTGCCGTCTATGCCCTTCGTGCCTGCGCGTTTGGTTGATGAAATCAGTCGCTATCAAGGCGTACTGCTGGTGATGCCCCGCAGCGGAAGCCGGACACGGTCGCACAGGATTCCGGATAACCTTGCGCCCGGCCCTCTGGCGGAGCGACTTGGCATTCGAGTGACCAGAGTTGAAAGCTTTCGCAAAAATGCGGCGGTGCCTGTGACTTATGAGAATGAGAGCTTTGAGTTTGACCGGTGGCGAGAATTTGTCGTCATCGAGACGGCCGATGTGGTGGCGACGACACAGGGCGGGCATCCCGCTCTGACGCGGAAGGGGCGCGCTACTATCTCGCGGGGGCGCCAGACACTGGTTTGTTGAAGACATTGCTCGCCGGCCTTGTCCGCGAGGCAGGGCTTGATGGCGATGAGCTGCCACATGGTGTTCGCACTCGTCGTCGCGGAGGCTACAGGTTTGTCTTCAACTATGGGCCGGACGCGGTGGATGTTTCATCGCTGCTTTCGGGTGCTCCGCTTGTCGGGGAAAGGCTCCTGGAGGTTGGTGGTCTGGTCGTGGTGCCAGACGCGGGGCATTAAGGAATTTCGAAAGATCGACCC
>JBAQNC010000297.1:0-1879 GCA_049303435.1 Parvibaculum sp.
CCAATGTTCCATGCCCTGATGCTTTCGACCGTCGCTGACGGCCTCGTAAAGCGGATCGTTGTCAGTGGCCGCGCCGAACTTCATGATGTAGCTGGCGCGGAAGCGGCGGATGACATCGGCGTCGAGATGGATTTCGGATGCTGGCACCAGTTCGGCGGATGAGAGTGTACCCGTGGTGCGCTGGCTTTCAGCGTCGAAGGAGCGGATGGCGTCGAGCGTGTCGCCAAACATGTCGAGGCGCAGCGGGCTTTCGAGGCCGGACGGGAAGATGTCGACGATACCGCCGCGGACGGCGAATTCGCCCTGCTCGCGCACGGTGCCCGTTCGGCTGTAACCATTGGCGATGAGATGGGCGGTCAGTTTTTCCAGATCGATGACATTGCCGACATGGGCCGTCCAAGCGGAACGCTCGACCATGTCGCGTGGGGGCACGCGCTGGAGTGCAGCGTTGATCGTGGTGAGCAAGACGGGCGGGCGCTTGTCGGCGGGCTTGCGGTCAGCGAGGCGCGACAGCGTCGCCATACGGCTGCTGACGATCTCGGGGTTCGGCGAGACGCGGTCATAAGGCAGGCAGTCCCAGGCAGGGAAATGCAGGACTTCAAGCTCGGGCGCGAAATAGCCGAGTGTTTCGGCCATTGCGGCGAGGCGCGCATCGTCGCGGGCGATATGGAGGACGATGCTGTTGTCCGTACTGGCGCGCGCCCGGGCGATGTCGGCCAGCACAAGGGCGTCGAAGCCTTCCGGCGTTTCACCGAGCGTCAGGCGGCCCGGGGCCGTTGTGATTTTTTTCAGATCAAGCAAATGGGTTCCACTCAGCCTTTGCGGGGCCAGAGCGTCCCTTCCAGATGGTTGAAAGTGCGGATGCGGGTCAGCAGCCTGGTGTCGAATTCCGCGGGTGTGGCTTCGCGCCCCGTGATCCAATTATAGAGGCTCGTATCTTCCGCCTCGATGAGTGTCTCGTATTGATCAAGCTCCGCAGGCGAGAGGGTTTCGAGCACCGTGTCGGCGAAATGGCCCAGAATGAGGTCCATCTCCTTGATGCCACGGTGCCATGATCGGAATTTCAGTCGGCGAATGCGGGCGGCCGGATCTAGCGCGTTGGTATCGGTCATGAATCCTCGAGCGTTACTGGGGAGGATATAGACCCACCGGGCGTGTCTGTCAGCCTTCCTGTTGACCCCCGTTTGACGATAGACTGCAACCATGAGTGAAACAGGCTTTTCCGACGAGAGCGCCCACCGTGTTTGCCCATTGCCAGATGGACAAAAATTGGGCTTTGCCGAGGGCGGCGACCCGCAAGGCGTGCCGGTCTTCTATTTCCATGGATTTCCCGGATCGCGGCTGGAAGCGCCGCTTTTGCCCGCCAAGGGATTGCGGTTGATCGGTGTGGACCGGCCCGGTTACGGGCTCAGCACGCCCCGCCCCTGGCGGAAACTTGCCGATTGGCCGGAAGATATTGGCGCCTTGGCGGATTTTCTGGGAATCGGAGAGTTTGGCGTGATCGGCGTGTCGGGTGGTGGACCTTATGCTTCGTCCGTGGCGCATGGGCTTGGGGCACGCGTCAATGCTTTGGCGCTGATCTGCGGCCTGGGGCCGCCGGAAGCGCCGGGGATGACCTTTGGCGGATCGAACAATATTGCGCTGGCACTCCGGTTTCTGCCTGCACGTCTGATGCTGGCGGCCTTTGCGCGGCGGGTAATGCTTTCGGACAGGGCTCTGCGCCAGATGCGCGCCTTCAGAGCCAGAAGAGGATCGCATCCGGCTTCAGATCAGGAATTTCGTGAGGGGCCGATGATGGCGGCCATGGTGACAAGCTGGCGTGAGGGGCTGAAGCGTTCGTCGCTCGGCATTGCGGCGGATGCGCGGATTTATGGCGAGC
>JBAQNC010000298.1:0-8012 GCA_049303435.1 Parvibaculum sp.
CCCTCACCCAACCCTCTCCCAGAGGGAGAGGGCTAGAATGTTTGTGGTTCGAAGACGAATGGCCCGGTCAAGCCGGGCCATGATGTTTTTTGGAGCCCCATTCAGCTTCACGCCACATAGCGGGCGGTGGCGAAGATGAGGACCGAGAGGTAGGTTGCGAAGATCGAAATGACGATACGCAGCATCAGGTATTCTGTACGTGTACGGATTGAACGGGGCCACATGGGTCAGGCCTTTCCTGTGAGGGCCAGTGTCGGGGACACGGGCTTTGCGGTTGAGGGGAGGCAGCCGAGACCCTTGAGGGTCTCGCGCAACGCCTGATCGAGCGGCGTGTGGGGCTCGACGCCGAGGAAGGCGACGAGCTTGCGGTTGTCGAGACGCAGCGGCTTCTTCCAGAGGTAACGCATCTCGAGAAGCTCGCGGAATGTCTCGACGAAAGGCGCGGCGAGAGTGATCGCCCACCAGGGCATGCCCTTGATCGGCGCATCGGGAATACCTGCCACGCGGGCGGTGGCACGGGCGATCTCGACGCCTTCGTCGAACCAGTGACCTTCGAAATGGAAGCGTGCGAAGGGCGGAAGCTCGTCGGCGCGCTCGATCAACTGCATGAAGGTTTCGGCAAGATCGGGCAGATAGGCCCAGTCGTGACCAACCTTATGCGCGCCGGGATAAGCGACGGAGCGAAGCGGCTTACCGGGCTTGACGATGCCCTGACCGAACCAGCTATTGGCGGTACCGTGAGGCCCGAAGAAGTCTCCGGCGCGGACGATGATGACTTGCGTGCCTTCGCTGGCTGCCTCTTCCAGACGTTTTTCCATCGCGACACGGATTGCGCCCTTGCGGGTCAGCGGCTTTTGCGGCGCGTCTTCGGCGACGAGCGGGAAAGTGTCGGGCGCAAAATTATAGACCGTGCCGGGAAAGGCGAGACGCGCGCCGGCGGCTTTCGCCGCCGCAATCGAGCTTTCGAGCATGGAGAGCGCAAGGCCCTTCCAGTTCTTGTAGCCGGGCGGGTTGGCGCCGTGGAAGACGAGGTCCACGCGGCTGGCGGCGGCCACGACGTCTTTCCGTTTCATGGCGTCGCCCTTGACCCATTCGACGCCGGGGAGGTGGGAGGTCGATCTGGCGGCGTGCATCGGGTTGCGGTTGAGGGCCCTAACCTTCCAGCCACGGGAAAGAAGGGTCAAGGCCATCTGGCCGCCAATGCCGCCGGTAGCGCCAATAACGAGAGCTGTATGGGTCATGTCTTTCTCCTGTCGTGCCGTTTCGATAGGAGGAAGATGATCTATTCACATATGAATATGAATTGCCGAAATTCATCTATCATCTATACTTTTTTGCATGAAACAGATCGAACCCGGCTGGGAACACTATCGAACGCTGCTGGCTGTCATCAAGGAAGGCAGCCTTTCGGCCGCTGCGCGGGTCCTCGGGCTAACGCAGCCGACGGTAGGCCGCCACATCGATGCGCTGGAAGAAGCGCTGGGGATTGCCCTTTTCACCCGCAGTCAGGGGGGACTCGTGCCGACCGAAGGCGCGCTGGCGCTGGCGCCCCATGCCGAGGCCATGGCGAGCGCGGCGGAAGCGCTGCGCCGGGCGGCGACGGGGGAAGCGGAGGAAGACCGGGGCACGGTGCGGATCACGGCGAGCGAGATGATTGGCACGGAAGTGCTGCCGGAAATGCTGACGCGCTTCCGCGAGGCGCATCCGCGCATCGCCATCGAATTGCTGATTTCCAATCGCACCGAGGACCTGTTGCAGCGCGACGCCGACATCGCCATCCGCATGATCCGCCCGACGCAGGGCGCGCTGGTGGCAAGGAAGATCGGCGAGATCAATCTTTCGCTCTGTGCGCACAAGGCCTATCTGGACGCGCATGGCGCGCCGAAGAACCTTGAAGAGCTGAAACAGCACCCGATCATCGGGTTCGACCGCGAGGCGTCGATCCGCCGGCTCAAGGACTTCGGCCTGCCGCTGACGCGGGAGATGTTCGCCTTTCGCTGCGACAGCGATGTGGCGCAATTTGCCGCGCTGCGAGCAGGCTTCGGGCTCGGCATGTGTCAGGATCCGCTGGCGAAGCGCTATCCCGATTTGCGGCCCATCGAAGGGCTCGACATTCATTTCTCGCTCGATGTCTGGGTCGTCATGCATGAAGACCTGAAAACCAGCCTCAGGATGCGGCTGATGTTCGATCATCTGGCCGAGGAATTCCGCCAATACATCGCGGCCACGTAAAACGTCGCGTCGCTCGCCAATCCGGCCCTGCCCTGCTATATCAGCGCCTTCCAATCGATCCCGCGAGGTTTTCATGTCCCAAGCCGTTGCCAAGTCCAATCCGCCGCTCGCCCCGTTCAATTGGGAAGATCCGCTGTTGCTCGACGAGCAGCTGGGCGAAGACGAGCGCATGGTGCGCGACAGCGTACGCGCCTTTGCCGAAAGTCGCCTCATGACCCGCGTCAAGGAAGCTAACCGCAAGGAAATCTTCCATCGCGAAATCATGAACGAGATGGGCGAACAGGGCATGCTCGGCTCGACGCTGCCGGAGAAATACGGCTGCGCCGGATTGAACTATGTCTGCTATGGCCTGGCGGCGCGCGAAGTGGAGCGCGTGGATTCAGGCTATCGCTCGGCGATGAGCGTGCAGTCGTCCCTCGTCATGCATCCGATCTATGCCTATGGCAATGAAGCGCAGCGCGAAAAATATCTTCCCAAGCTTGCGAGCGGCGAATGGGTGGGTTGCTTCGGCCTCACCGAACCCGACCACGGCTCCGATCCGGGATCGATGGTGACGCGCGCAAAGAAGGTCGATGGCGGCTATGTCCTCAACGGCGCGAAGATGTGGATCACCAATTCACCGATCGCCGATCTGGCGGTCGTCTGGGCGAAGACGGAAGATGATGTGATCCGCGGCTTCGTCGTGGAACGCGCCTTCAAGGGTTTCTCGACGCCGAAGATCGAAGGCAAGTTCTCGCTTCGCGCCTCCGTCACCGGCGAAATCGTGTTGCAGGACGTGTTCGTGCCGGACGAAAACCTGCTGCCGAACGTGCGCGGGCTGGCCGGTCCTTTCGGCTGCCTCAACCGGGCGCGCTATGGCATTGCCTGGGGCGCGATGGGCGCTGCGGAATTCTGCTGGAATGCGGCGCGCACCTATACGCTGGAACGCAAGCAGTTTGGCCGTCCGCTGGCAGCCAACCAGCTGGTGCAGAAGAAGCTTGCCGACATGCAGACCGAAATCACGCTCGGATTACAAGGCTGCCTGCAACTGGGCCGTTTGTTTGACGAGAACAAGGCCGCGCCCGCAGCCATTTCGCTGATGAAGCGCAATAATTGCGGCAAGGCGCTCGATATTGCCCGCGTCGCGCGCGACATGCATGGTGGCAATGGCGTTTCGGACGAATATCATGTGATCCGTCATGTGATGAATCTGGAAGCCGTGAACACTTATGAAGGCACGCATGACGTGCATGCGTTGATCCTGGGCCGCGAAATCACCGGGATCGCCGCCTTCTCCTGAAGCGTTACGAAGGGTGACCCAAGTGATGTCCAAGCGGGCTCTGATATTCGGCATGTGTGGCCAGGATGGGGTGTATCTCGCCCGGCTGCTGCGCGATCAGGGCTATGAGGTGCATGGCACGTCGCGCGACAGGGAGATGGCGAATACGTCGGGCCTGCAACGCATGGGCGTGCTGGACGATGTGACGATCCATTCGGCGGCATTGCTCGACTTTCGCTCGGTGCTTCAGGTGATCGGCGATGTACGGCCCGACGAGATCTACAATCTTGCGGGCCAGTCGTCCGTCGGGCTTTCCTTCGCTCAGCCTGTCGAGACCTTCGAGGGGATCATTCTCGGCACACTGAATATTCTGGAATGCCTGCGTTTCCTCAAACTGCCCGCGCGTTTCTACAATGCGACATCGGGCGAAGTGTTCGGCAATACGGAAGCACCGGCGGACGAGAACACGCCCTTCCGTCCGCGCAGCCCCTATGGCGTGGCGAAATCCACCGCCTTCTGGACGGTGGCGAATTATCGCGAGTCCTACGGCATCTTTGCCTGCTCGGGCATTCTCTTCAATCATGAGAGCCCGCTGCGCCCGGCGCGCTTCGTGACGCAGAAGATCGTGCGCGGCGCGGTGGACATTGCCGAACGGCTGACCGACGGGTTGACGCTCGGCAATATCGATGTGGCGCGCGACTGGGGCTGGGCGCCGGACTATGTGGACGCGATGGCGCGGATTCTGAAGCAGGACGAACCGGATGATTTCGTTGTGGCGACCGGCACCTCGACGACGCTGACGGAATTCGTTTCGACCGTCTTCGACTATCTCGGTCTCGACTGGCAAACCCACGTCGAAAGTGCACCGGAACTGATGCGCCCCACCGATATTCGCGTCAGCGTCGGCAATCCCGCCAAGGCGAAGCTCAAGCTCGACTGGTCGGCGGAAACGAAGATGCCGCAGATCGTCCATAAGCTGGTCGATGCGGAGCTTGAGCGGCGTCACTCCAAGGCTGTGACGCAGGCCGCGCAGTAAAGAAAGACCCTCACCCAACCCTCTCCCAGAAGGAGAGGGCTATAAGAGGCGCAGGACGGCGCTCCAGGCGTAGCCGCGATAGAGCGGCGTGAACTCCAGGCTCGCGTTGTGCCGAGCGGCAAATTGCTCAAGCACGGATTTCAGGTCAGCGCGGGGGCTGACGTGAAAAAGACCTAGCCATTTGAAAAGCAGCGAGCGGAACCAACGCGGCAGGCGTTCCTGCTGGCCGAAATCGACGATGTGCAATTCGCCATGCGGTGCGAGATTTTTCATCGCCTGCGCGACGGCCCCCTGCCAGTCGGGGATCATCGACAATGTGTAGGACATGAAGACGCGATCGAAACCCGGCAGCGCGAAGGCCTTGCCGGGGTCGAAATTCGTGGCGTCACCCTGAGCGAGGCGTATCTCGTTGACGAGATCGGCGCGACGAGCGGCATTGCGCGCCGAAATCAGCATTTCGGACGAAATGTCCATGCCGAAAAGACGCGCCAGCGGAAAGCAACGCGCGGCAGCGGTGAGATTGCGGCCCGTGCCGCAACCGACCTCCAGCACATGCAGGCCGGGGCGCGCGTCGAGGCCTGCAATCATCCGGTCGCGGCCCAGAAGATACCAGGCGCGCGTCAGATCGTAGATATGGCGCTGCTGGCGATAGACCTTGTCCATCAGGGCCGAATGATCGACGGCGAGGTCGCTCATGGGATCAGCCTTCGAAAGTGTAGAGGTGGAAGCCGCCATAGATCGAGGAGCGGTCGCGATAGGTCCAGCGGAAGCTCTCGTCAGCGTGATAGTTCCAGCGGCCAAGGATTTCCGGTGCGATGCGACCGGGCAAAAGGCTCGGCTCGGCGGCGGTGCGGAAGATGACGCGGGCACCGGGACGCGCCGTGCGGGTGATCTCGCGCCAGAGATCGTTCAACTGCGCGTCGGTCATCCAGTCCTGCGCGTCGAGAAGCACGTAGCGGTCGTAGCTCGCGGGCCCTTGCGTTTGCAGATATTCGGTGAAACCGAGATGGAGAACGTCGAGGCGGTCGGCGTTGGCCTGAAGGGCGGCGAAATTCTCGCGTTGCAAGTAAGGCGGCAGAGAAGCGTCGGCATCAGGCGCATAGCGTCGAGCGAAGGCCTGCCAGGCGAAATAGTTCCCGGAAATGTCGAAATCGCAGACGAGACGCTCAAGGCGTTCGCGCAGGACTTCGTGCATGGGACGACCGCCGGAAAGCTTTTCATATTGGGCAGGCGGAATGCCGAGGCCATAGAGCGAGGCCTTGTTGTCGGTGATCCAGCGAACAAGCTTGCGATCGAACAACGGCGCAAGACGGGCATTGAAGAAGCTGCGCTGCTCGGCGAGCGACTTTGCTTCAAGCAGCGGCTTGAATTCGACGCCATAGAAGCGCGCGGCCAGATGCGCCCAGCCGATGAAATAGCCAAGCAACCCGTGGCGGTAGAAACCGCGCGCGAAAAGCGTGAAGCGCGGACGCAGATTGAGCGAGCGGTGTTCCCAATAGGCGCGCGAGGTATCGTCGAGGCGGTCGCGCAGATAGTTCTTGTAAATGCCCAGGTTGGCGCGCTCGTCGGCGCGGCCGAAGAAGCGGAAGAAATGGTCGTAGGTCGGGAGCACGGCGATACCCGCCTGCTTCAGGCGACCCAGCGCGACATGAGCGGCGTTGAGATCGACCGCCGTGACATGGGCGGGACCGGCGGCCAGATAGGACAGCGCATTGCAACCGCCGGACGCGATGGTGACGACGTGGGACCGAGGCGTCAGCGCCAGCGCTTCGAGGTCCACGACCGGGTCTTCCCAGATCTGGGGATAGACGAGACCGGAAAAGACCGCCGTGAAGGCGCGTTCCAGAAGACCGGCGCGCGAGACGGCCTTGTATTGATGCACGGCCTCCTTGAGGCGCGTGTTGCGCGGCTTGCCATCAAGATAGATATCGGACTCAACGAGGGTGGAGGCTTGGCCGGAAGATTGCACTGACAAGGCGTGATACCCCGAAAACATTCATGAGCGCGGGACATTGCCGAATCACGCATGTTCGGAAAGAGGCCCGCTTGCCCATCGGCGTACAGTCGCCACATGACGGCGGCGTGACGGATTGATGGCAGTTGAAATATGGATTGGGAGGACCCCGCCCTTCCGAATCATAAAACGGGGCGTATAGTCAGGCATTCGATTTAAACAAGCCGGATCGGCTCCCTCGTTACATGCGGGGAAGCCTTAACCGGCGCATGCGCGCCCCGACACGGCGCCAAGGCTGGCTCGACCCTGATGGATATTTCCCAGGCATCCAACGCGGCCCAAGACGTCGGCGCTCAAGGTCACGGCAAGCATCCGCTGTGGCGGCTTCTGCCGCTGGTACAGCGCCACGGATGGCGCTTCTGGGGCGGGATGAGCCTGATCAATACGGGGCGGTTGCTCGAAGCCTTCATGCCGCTGTTTCTCAAAATGGGGATCGACCGGGTGGCTGCAGGAGACAATCGTCTCGCACTCCCCGCGCTCGCCATTCTGGGGCTGATGGTCCTGCGCTATTGGGCCTTCAATTTCGGGCGGCGCTTTGTGCGCGAAGTGGGTGTCGAGGTCGCCTTCGAACTGCGCCAGAGGCTCTACTGGCATCTTCAGCTCATGGGGCCGCGCTTCTTTGCAGGCTTCACCACGGGCGACCTGATGGCGCGCGCCATCAACGACATCACGCTTATACGCCAGATGATCGGGATGGGGACGCGGCTTCTGTTCGTCCTTGGCTTCTCCGGCATCGTCGCCTTTATCTTCATGCTCAACCAGTCGGCGTCGCTGACCCTGCTCCTGCTGCCAGGATTGCCTTTCTTCGCCGTATTCGGCTTCATTCTGGCGAGCCGCATCTTCACGCAATCGACCATCGTGCAGGAGGGATTTTCCAGCCTGTCCGCACAGGTGCAGGAAAACCTCAACGGCATCCGCACCATCCAGACCCATGTTCAGGAAGAACACGAGATCAACCGGCTCAACGACACATCCAGCCGCTATGCCAGCGACTATTACCGGCTGATGTTTTTGAATTCGGCTCTCAATGCCTGGATGCTGGCGATCACGGGCTTTACGACGCTGCTGATCGTCGGGTTCGGCGGCGCGCAGGTGATCGCCGGAACGATCACGGTCGGCACCTTCACCGCCTTCATCTTCTATCTCGGCATGATGCTCTCGCCGGTCAAGGAAGGCGGCGTGATGGTAACGCTCTTCCAGCGCGGCGGGTCGGCGGCGGCACGCATCTTCGAAATCCTCGACCATGAGCCTGAAATCCGCGATGCCGAAGACGCCGCGCCGCTTGACACAATCGGCGGGGCGATCACCATTCGCGACCTTTCCTATGCCCACGCCGGACGCGACGCCGAACATGAAGGCGGGTGGCCTGCGCTGAAGGACATTTCGCTCGACATCAAACCTGGCGAGATGATCGCTGTGCTGGGGCGCGTCGGCTCCGGCAAATCGACACTGCTGCGGCTGATGGTGCGATT
>JBAQNC010000299.1:0-1682 GCA_049303435.1 Parvibaculum sp.
GGTGTGCCCTATGGCTTAGCTTTGGCTGTCGCTGCGTTGTTGATCTTTCCCGATACGGAAATTTTCCGTCTCACTGTTGCCATTGGTTGAAGCTAGAGACGAAGGAATAAAATTGTGAACGCCGCACGTATTGGAGTCTTGGTTTTGGCCGTTGTTGCTGCAGGTCTTGCGGCGCTTCTGGCCCGTGGACTTGTTTCTTCTGAGGATACGCCGCCCGCGGCGCAAGTCGTCGAGGCGCCCACTGCGCAGGTTCTGGTGGCCGCCACCGATATTGAACGCGGTGACCGTCTCACAGAAAACAGCGTGCGCTGGCAGAACTGGCCGGAAGTTTCTCTCAGCCAGGGCTTTGTTACCAAAGCGGCAAAGCCGGATGCAGTTGCAGAATTGACCGGCGGGATTGCCCGCAGCGCCATCGCTAACGGCGAGCCTATTAATACAGCGAAGGTTGTGAACACCAAATCGGGAGGTTTTCTCTCCGCCCTGATCGAACCCGGCAAACGTGCGGTCGCCGTCAGCGTCTCTCCCGAAACAAGCGCGGGCGGCTTCATTCTCCCCAATGACCGGGTCGATATTATTCATACGATCCGGGTAACACAGGACGGTCCTCGCGGTCCGCTGGAAGTCGTTCAGGGAGAAGTTCTGCTGAAGAACATTCGCGTGCTGGCGATCGATCAGCGCATTGAAGGTGATCGCGGCGAAAAAGTGGCGCTCGGCAAGACGGCCACTCTTGAACTGACCGCAGCCCAAGCCGAACGAGTGACTGTAGCTCAGGTGGAAGGCCCGCTCGTTCTCTCGCTGCGTGGACTACAGGACTCGCAGGCAAAAGATGATGCTGGCGAAGTTCCTCAGGCCATTGGCTCATCAAGCGTGAGCGTTGTGCGCTACGGCTCTCAATCAACAGTGCGGGTGAGGTAGCGTCATGGCGCTCGAGAAAATCAACATAATGAACGTCCTTAGTTATGCAGGCTTGAGCCGGTTTCGACACATCGCCTTGATGTTCGTCATGGCGCTCGTGCTTGTCGCGCCAGTTGAGTCGCATGCCGCTGCGACCCAGCTCGTAAAGGTCAACACAGGCGGCGAGGGTACACGGACCCGTTCTGTCATTCTTGGTCTCAACAAGGCGGCTGTAGTTGAGTTGCCGGTGTCAGCCCGCGACGTGCTGGTCTCTGACCCAGCCATCGTTGACGCCGTGGTGCGCACGCCGACACGCATTTATCTGATCGGTCTCAAGGTTGGTCAGACCAACGCCTTCTTTTTCAACAAGGCGGGTAAGCAGATCGTCAATCTCGAAATTCGCGTCGAGCGCGACCTGTCGGGCTTGCGCGACTCCCTGCATCAGTATTTCCCTGAAGCGCGCATCGATGTGCAAGCCATGAATGATCATATCGTTCTGTCGGGCAATGTCGCCAATGCCGCCCAAGCGGATAAGGCCAAGGACCTTGCCGCGCGCTATGTAGGCTCGCCCGATCAGGTGCTCAATATGCTTTCTATCGAGGGCAAGGAGCAGGTGATGCTCAAGGTGACGGTTGCTGAAATGCAGCGCAATGTCATCAAGCAACTTGGTGTTGATTTGTCAACGGCCGGAGACTTTGGCAATCTCGCGCTGCGTCTTTCCACCCTCAATCCTTTCTCGATCCAAGGCGTCGCCCTCGGCGGTCTGGCGTCGGGAGTAGGTGCTGGAA
>JBAQNC010000300.1:0-13896 GCA_049303435.1 Parvibaculum sp.
CGCCCGGCCCGAACGAGAAGGTATGGACCTCCTCAAGCTCTGGCCGGGCCGCTAATTCGTATGGAGCGGGCCTCAATCGGGCGGCTATGGCAAATCGTGTCGATCATGGGGCAGGTTTCTACCAGCCAGACCCTTAAAGGTCCAGTAAAGGCCGGAAAAGAGATGGCAAATACGCTAAACAGGAGGCGTCACCAACCGGAGGGTCAAATCCCCATGCGCGCCCGCCTTTTTTACCTGCTTTTTGTCCTCGTTCTGGCCCTGCCCTCCACGGCGATGGCGGGAGCGACCCTCGACCGGATCGAGACGGCGCAGACGCTTCGGGTCGGCCTTACGGGCGATTACCGGCCCTTTTCGCTCTATGACCCCGCGAGCCGGTCCTACGAGGGGCTTGATGTGGACCTCGCCCGCTCGCTGGTCGGGGCGCTGGGGGTCAAGCTCGTTTTCGTCCATACGAGCTGGCCGAGCTTGAGCGCCGACCTTCAGGCGGACCGTTTCGACATCGCCATGGGCGGGGTCTCGGTCACGCCCGCGCGCGAGGCCATCGGCTATTTCTCCGAACCCATGATGAGCGACGGCAAGACGCCGATCACGCTTTGCGCGAACGCGGGGCGCTTCCAGACGCTCGCCCAGATCGACCAGCCCGGCGTCCGCCTCGTCGTCAACCCCGGCGGCACCAACGAGAAATTCGCCCGCGCCCATATCAGCCACGCCACGATCATCGTCCATCCCGACAACAAGACGATCTTCGACGAGATCGTGGCAGGCCGCGCCGACCTGATGATCACCGACGCCATCGAAACGCGACTTCAGGCGAAACTCCACCCTGAGCTTTGCGCGATCCATCCCGATCAGCCCTTCGACCACTCGGAGAAAGCCTATTGGATGCCGAAGGACCGCGAGTTGAAGGCGCTGGTGGACGAATGGCTCACAAGGCTCAAGACGATCGGCGCGTTGCAGCGGAAGATCGACGAATGGGTGAATTAGGAAAAGATGGATCGCCCGATCAAGTCGGGCGATGACGCACTTTCTTTTCCTAAAAATCGTCATGCCCCGGCTTGACCGGGGCATCCATGCTTCGCGCTGCGATCACTATGTGGTCGGATCACACATTATCGCCTTGGTGCACCATAGAGACCAACAAACACAAAGATGCTCCCCAAGGCGATCATCGCGAGAACAGGCAATACAACGAAAAGAAATACTTCATCAGCATCTTTCAGCACGACCTTCGTAACCAGAACGATCCAAGCAATGGAGAAGGCAAACAAGGCCGCCCCGACCATCATCAGTGTTTTTGGAGAAAATCGTCCGAAAATTCGACTCCGAGATTCTTTTTCCTGTTGTTCACTCCTGCCCACATAAAAAGCGAAGATCAGAACAGTCGGAACAAGCAGAGCGACACCTTGCAGTGGTAGCACGTCAGGAAAGGTGTGAAAGAAGAAAGTCAATCCACCAGCAATCAGCGCCCACAATAGGATAGACATCATCGCGCTACGATTCATCGCTTTCGCTCCAGATCACTATCGGTTTTCACCCTACAGATATTGCTCTCATTTGCTTGGGTCGTGGTAGCTGCGGGGGCGGTTGGCATGAATTCGCTGATCTTAATTTGGGTTACCCTGAACGAAGTCTCAAGCCCCGATAATCCGCTCCACCGCCCGCGCCTTCAGCGCCAGCTTGCCATCCTCATTGGTAAAGGTCGCCTCCACAAATGCCTGCGTCTTCGAGACATTAATGACATGGCCCTCGCAGGCGAGCACGCCTTTCGTCACGGGACGGAAGAAATGCGTTTGCAGATCGATGGTCGTGAAGTTCTGATTGTCGTCGAGCAATGTCATCAGCGCGAAGGAGCAGGTCTGGTCGGCGAGCGTTGCGAGATAGCCGCCGAAGATCGCCACCGGGTTCATATATTGCGGATCGACCGTCCAGTCGTAACGGATGCGTCCGGGCTCCAGCACGGTGAGCTTGCCCGCATAGAGATTGAGGGCTGAGACATGCGGCGGCGCCTTTTCCATTTCGCCTGCCGCAATGCGTTTCAATATGTTCGACCAGCTCGGCATCAGTCTTCGCTCTTCTTCGCAATTTCAGCGGCGCTCGCCAGAAGTTCCGGCAGGCCGACAAGTTCATTGTATTTCTGGAAAGTGACGCGGTTCTCGCCCTCGGGGAGCCCCGCGCCTTTCAGCAGCGTCGCATAGATTTCCTGCAGGCGCTTCGTGACCGCCAGCAGCGCGGAGACGGGATAGATGGCGATCTTGAAGCCCAGTTCTTCCAATGTCTTCGCGTCGAGCATCGGCGTCTTGCCGTCTTCCACCATATTGGCCAGCAGCGGCACGCCCTTGAAGGTGGCGCAGACCTTTTCAAGTTCCTTCATGTCGCGCGGCGCTTCGATGAAGAGAATGTCGGCCCCCGCTTTGAGAAAAGCCTCACCGCGCCTGAGCGCCTCGTCGAGGTCATGCGTGGCGCGGGCGTCGGTGCGCGCCATGACCTTGAAGGCCTTGCTCTCGCGCGCGTCCACCGCGGCGGCGATCTTCTGCGCAGCTTCCGTGATCGAGACGACTTCCTTGCCTTCCATATGGCCGCAGCGTTTTGGGAAGACCTGATCCTCGATCTGGATACATTGCGCGCCCGCCTGCTCATAGGCGCGCGTGAGACGCGCTGCATTGAGCGGTCCGCCGTGGCCGTTGTCGCCATCGGCGATCAAAGGCGTCGCGCCCGCCGCGGCGCTCATGGCGCGCACGCGCTCGACCATTTCACTGGCGCTCATCAAACCAATGTCCGGCAGGCCCAGATGACTGCCCGCCAGCCCGAAACCCGTCATATAGACGGCGGGGGCTCCCGCCTGCGCCGCCAGTTTCGCCGACAGCGCATCGTAAGCGCCGGGCGCGATGATGAGACCGGGTTCTGATAGCAGGATCGAAAGTGATTTCGGCATAACTCCTCCGGGGCGGACCATCGCAAATTCGGACGGGAATGTCATGGGGTCAAGGCCCTCCCCCTTGAGGGGGGAGGGTTGGGAGGGGGTGACGCGGCATATAGAAGAGTCTTCCGAAGATGTACCCCTCACCCTCCCACCGCCTATGGCGGCGGGGCCCTCCCTCTCCCTCAAGGGGAGAGGGTCAGAACGACGGCGGCGTACAGGCCGAAACGATGACGCAGTCGATCGTGCCCGTATTGCGGAAGCGATGCGGCAGGCGGCTGTCGAAATAATAGGCGTCGCCGGCGGTCAGCAGCCGCGTCTCGCCGCCGACCGTCAGCTCGATGAGACCGGAGACGACGATGCCGCTTTCTTCCGCCGCGTGCGAAAGCATGTCGCTGCCGGTGTCCGCGCCGGGCTTGTAGCGCTCGTGCATCATCTGGAGGGCGCGGCCCTGCATGTCGCGGCCCACCAGCTTGAAGGAGATTTCGCCCGAGCCGATTTCGCGCAATTCCTTGGCGGCATAAAAGACCTTGCTGCGGGGCTTCAGGTCCAGCGTCAGGAAATCGGCAATCGAGATCGGAAAACCATCCAGCACCTTCTTCAGCGAGCCGAGCGAGGGGCTGATGCGGTTCTGCTCGATCAGCGAGATCGTGCCATTGGTGACGCCCGCCCGCTTGGCCAGTTCGCGCTGGGAGAGCCCATGCATGGTGCGCAGCTCGCGCAACCGCTGGCCGATGTCGGGCGCGGTGACTTCGAGGTCACCGGGGAGAGGCTCGCCGCCATGAGCGCGGCGAAAATTTCTGACTATGTCTTTGGCCATGGCGTTTAAGATACTCAACAAATGCCAGAAGTCACAAGGGAGTTTCCCTTGATTTCCGCCGCGTGCGGCAGTCTGATTGTTGAAGACTATATCCTTCCCCTTACGGAGACTTCCATGAGCGCCGATTCCGCCGCCTCGGGCCTTGCGACACCCAATGACCTGTCGTCCAACTGGATGCCCTTCACCCCCAATCGGCAGTTCAAGCGCGAGCCGCGCCTCGTCGCGCGCGCCAAGGACATGTCCTATTTCAAGCCCGACGGCACGGAAGTGCTCGACGCCACGGCGGGCCTGTGGTGCTCCAACGCCGGCCATTGCCGCCCCGAAATCGTCTCGGCGATCCAGCAGCAGGCGGGCGAGCTTGATTTCGCCCCGACCTTCCAGTTCGGCCACCCCAAGGTCTTCGAACTGGCCAACCGCATTACCAGCCTGATGCCCGGCGATCTCGATCATGTGCTGTTCTGCAATTCAGGGTCTGAAGCCGCCGATACGGCGCTCAAAATCGCCATCGCCTACCACCGCGCCAATGGCGAGGGCGCGCGCACCCGCCTCATCGGTCGCGAACGCGGCTATCACGGCGTCGGCTTCGGCGGCATTTCGGTCGGCGGCATGGTCGCCAACCGCAAGGTCTATGGACCGCTGCTCGCGGGCGTCGACCATCTCTCGCACACCTATAACCGCGCGGAACAGAAATTCACCATCGGCCAGCCCGAATGGGGCGCGCATCTCGCCGACGAATTGCAGCGTCTCGTCGAACTGCATGACGCTTCCACCATCGCCGCCGTCATCGTCGAGCCGATGGCCGGATCGACCGGCGTGCTACCGCCGCCTGTCGGCTATCTCGAACGTCTGCGCGAGCTTTGCGACCGTCATGGTATCCTGCTGATCTTCGATGAGGTCATCACGGGCTATGGCCGCCTTGGTTACGCGACGGCGGCCGAGCGCTTCGGCGTCACGCCCGACATCCTCACCTTCGCCAAGGGCATCACGTCGGGCACGGTGCCGTTGGGTGGCGCTGTCGTGCGCAAGCATATTTACGATGCCTTCCAGACCGGCGCCGATCACATGATCGACCTCTTCCACGGCTATACCTATTCGGGCCATCCGCTGGCGGCCGCCGCCGCGCTCGCCACGCTCGACGTCTATCGCAACGAAAAGCTTTTTGAACGCGCGCGCGAAATGGAGCCGGTCTTTGCCGAAGCGATCATGAGCCTCAAGCATCATCCGCTCGTCGCCGACATCCGCTGCATCGGGCTTGCCGGCGGCATCGATCTCGTGCCGCTCGAAGGTCTGCCCGGCAAGCGCGGTTTCGACGCCATGCGCGCCGCCTTCCACGATCACAACATGATGGTGCGCGTCTCGGGCGACACGATCGCCTTCTCGCCGCCGCTCATCATCAGCAATACCGAGATCACGGATATTTTCGACCGCTTCACCAAAGTGCTCGACCAGATCGCTGGTTAAACCTCAGGAATCCCCTCCCCCTGTTGAGGGGGGAGGGTTAGGGAGAGGGTGCAGAGGCAAATGTTTTGTACCGAGCCCCCCCACCCGAAAGACTTCGTCTTTCGACCTCCCCACGAGGGGGAGGTGAAATAATAGGAAACCAAAAAGGGCCTGACTGATTTTCCAGTCAGGCCCTTTCCGTTCCTGGACGTTCCCCGAGGAATCGAAGGTCTTGCGCCTTCTTCAATTCGCTTTCTGATTATGTTCGCCGACGATCTGCAACGACTGGCGTTCGGCAAAACCATAGATGCCCTTCGACATCAGCGAGGCTTCGGCCTTGCGGCGTGCCGCATAGACTTCGGCGCGGATGCCATGCACCTTGATGTCGTCAGGCGCGGCAAGCCCCGCCATTTCGGCCAAATGACAGGCAAGACGCAGATCGCCTTCCGCCACGAGGTCCGACGCGCGTCTGGCCAGCGCCTTTGCGCCACCGGCGAGCGAAGCCATTTCTTTCGCCACCACAGCGTCGGAGGCGGGCTTCAGGTTTGCCGGGTTGCCGTCATACCAGCCGCCATAGAGACGCCAGATATTGTGGATGACGAATTCAGGCTCGTCATAGACGGGCTTCAAATAGGGCTTGTCCATCAGCTTCGCAGGCAGCTTGATCGAATGGACGATCTCGTCCAATCGCGCGCCATTGTTCATCATGGCGACCGTCTGCTCGACCAATGTTTCGAGCGCGGTGGCGATATTGTCGAGCACGCTTGCGATGCGCGCCTTGCCGCCGATGGGCAGGCCATGCGCGGGCAGCAGAAGCTCCGGCTCCTTGGCGATCATTTCGCGCAAGGCCTTGGCCCATTCCAGCGGATAGCGCTGCACCTTTTGCGGATTGCCTGCATTGGGGAAGACCCAGGTCACGAAATCGCCCGAGCAGATCGCCTTGTGTTCCGGCACCCAGGCCCAGAGATGGTCGTCGGTTTCGCCGATGGCGTGGTGCAGGTCGAAATGCAGATCGCCGACGCGCAGGTCCATCCGGTCACGGAATGTCGTATCAGGGTCGATCCAGGGATTGGGACCAAAACGGCGATCACCGCCGCCACCCGCCTGCCCCATGCGCAATTCCGTGGCAGGCGCGAACTGACGCGCATTGATCGTGAAGTTGTAACCGTTCGTCGCCTCGTAGCGGCGGAAGCGCGGCAGCACATTTTCGTGGCCGACGATGCGCGGACGGCGATGGCCCTTTTCGCAGGCCTCGCAGACGAAATGATTGGTGCCGCCGACATGATCGGCATGGCCATGCGTGTAGCAGATGTGATTGACGGGCTCGTCGGTCCATTTGCGCAAGCTATTCAGCACGCCGCCGCCGAAGGCTTCGAGGCTCGTGTCGAACAGCACCAGCCCGTCACCGGTCTTGAAGGTCACGACATGGGAGAAGGCTTCGATCAGCGCGATGCCATTGCCAAGCTCCGACAGTTCCATCGTCGGGCGATTGACGAGGCCCGCGCCCTCATAAATGTCATTGTCGATAAAGCGTTCGGACAGCGCCAGAAGATCGGCCAAGAGCATTCCCCCAGGAGAATTTCATTTGAGTGGCGCGCAGCCTGTCACAAGCCGCATCGGCCCGTCGAGTACCAAGAAACGAAATTCCGCGTGACGGAATATGGGGGGGGGTCCGGCCTATTTTCCGATCAACCCGACCGCCTTGCCGATGGTGCGGTCGAGGAAGCGCTTGGGCAGAAGCTGGGGGATGGTCCAGTTCTGCAAGCGCCCCCGCAAGACGGCATAGCGCACTTTGGGTTTTGCGGTGGTGAGCGCCTTATAGATGACGCGCCCGAGCTTTTCAGGCGCAAGGCCCGTCTTGCCGCTGGCGAGGAAATAATCGCGGAATTTCACCAGTGCGGGGTAATAGGCGCTGTTGGCGAAAGGCGTGATGTCCACCTCTTCGGCCTTGTTCCAGATTTCGGTTTTGACGGCGCCGGGGCCGATGATGATGACGTCGATACCGAACAGCAGGAGTTCGCGGCGCAGGCTTTCCGACATGCCTTCAAGCGCATATTTGGAGGCTGAGTAAGGCCCGACAAAGGGAGCGGCCTGTTTGCCGCCAACCGACGAAATATTGATGATACGGCCCGGCTCGCCCTTGAGCGAACGATCGGCGCCCAGCAGCGGCGCAAAGGACTGAGTGACGAGGAAAGGCCCGGTGACATTCACTTCCATCTGCTGGCGGAAATCATCGACATTGAGATCGAGCAGCGGGCCGGAAACGGCAATACCGGCATTATTGACCAGACCAAAGAGCTTTTCGCCATTGAGCGCGGCGCGCACTTCTTCGGCGGCGCGCTTGATGGCGGCTTCATCCGTCACGTCGAAAATCAGGGGAACGAAACTCTCGCCGAACTCTGCCTTGAGGCGGTCGGCGTCGGCCTGTTTGCGAACGCTGCCGAAGACACGGAAACCTTTTCCAATCAGAACCTTGGTCGCGCCCCAGCCGATGCCGGTGGAAACGCCCGTAATGACGACACTCTTCATTGTGAACTCCCCTTGATGACCCGTTTGGGACACTTGGTCACCCGGCGCTCACAAATCAAGCTCGTATCTGAGCCAATCGGTGCGGGTCGCCAGTTTGTCGTAGAGCGCCTGAGCGGTCTTGTTGTCCTGCGCCGTCTGCCAATAGAGCCGCAGCCACCCCTCGCGGCGACCGCGCTCGGCCAGCGCCTCGATCAGCGCCCGGCCTGCGCCGAGCCCGCGGGCATGATCGCGCACGAAGAGGTCTTCGAGGTAGCAGACGGGCTTGGGGCTCCAGGTGCCCGCATGCAGCACCGCATGGGTGAAGCCGAGCGCGCGGCCTTCGTCATTGACCGCGATCAGGCCGATCAGCTCGCCGGAAAGAATCCGCTCAAACGTATTGTCGGAGATCTCGAACTCAAGCTCGGTCTTGTAGAAAGAAAGATAGCCCGCCCACATCTCATCCCAGGCGGCGCGGTCGCTCGCGACGATGGGACGGACAATGGGCGGGCTTTTTGTCATGCGCTTGCTTCGATCACGAAATCGTCGCGCCGCCGTCGATGACCATGCTCTGGCCGGTCATGAAGGCGCCTGCGTCGCTCGCCAGGAAGACAGCCGCGCCCGCGATTTCATCGGGCATGCCGATGCGCTTCAGCGGCGCGCCAGATGTAGACTGCTTGAGGATTTCGGGATTGTCCCACAGCGCCTGCGCGAACTTGGTCTTGATGAGGCCCGGCGCGATGCAATTGGCGCGCACGTTATGCGGGCCGTTTTCGACCGCAAGGTTGCGCGCGAGCTGGAAGTCCGCCGCCTTGGAGAGACAATAGGCGCCGAGCACGGACGAGCCCTTGAGGCCGCCGATGGAGGAGACGATGATGATCGAGCCATCCTTGCGTTCGATCATCTGTGGCAGGACCATGTTGCAGAGCCAATGGTTCGACTTGACGTTGGATGACATGATCTTGTCGAAAGCATCGTCGGGAATGTCGCGCGAGGAACCGAAGAAAGGATTCACCGCCGCGTTGCAGACGAGCACGTCGATCTTGCCCCATTTTTCGTTTGTGGTGTCCACGAGGCGCTGGAGATCGCCCTTGTCGGCGATGTTGCAGGGGACGGCAATGGCGGCGTCCTTGTATTTGGCGTTGATCTCGCCCGCCACCTTGTCGCAGGCGTCGGCCTTGCGGCTCGAGACCACGACTTTTGCGCCATGTTCGGCGAGACGGTGGACGATGGCCTCGCCGATGCCCTTGGTGGAGCCTGTGACGACGGCGACCTTGCCCGTCAGATCGAATAACGACATGAGTTCTCTCCCTATTGTAGCCGTATTGCGGAATTACGGATTTTGTCGATTTCTATTCGCGTACTCTGCCTAATTTGGTAGCTTTGAAAAGGGGTACACGACATCTGAAGCCTTTCTACACCATAAGGCGTGGTTTTCTAGAGATCAGTGCCATCCGTATTGATCGCCCGCCGTTCAAAACTTGGGAAATATAATATGCTGATGAAACGGACCGTTCTGATGGCAGTTTGCGGCGCCTTCGCTCTCGCTGCCTGCCAGACGCAGGACCCCTATACGGGTGAACAGAAAACCAGCAATACCACCTATGGCGCGGCCATCGGCGCGGCGGTCGGCGCGCTGGGCGCTGGTCTTCTTGGCGGCGGCAATGCCGGCGATCGGCGCGAGCGCGCGCTCATCGGCGCGGGCGTCGGCGCGCTTGCAGGCGGCGGCGTCGGTTACTACATGGACAGCCAGCAAAAGGAGCTGGCGCAGCAGCTTCGCGCCACGGGCGTCAGCGTCACGCGCGTCGGCAACAACATCATCCTGAACATGCCGGGCAATGTGACTTTCGCCACCAATTCGTCCGACATCAACGCCAATTTCTACAGCGTGCTGAACTCGGTCGCGATCGTGCTGAAGAAATACGACAAGACGCTGATCGACGTGACCGGCCACACGGATTCCACAGGCAGCGCGGAATACAACATGCAGCTCTCGCAGCAGCGCGCCAACAGCGTGGCTCAATATCTGGTCAGTCAGGGAACGGATCAGCGTCGCTTCCTCGTCAACGGGGCGGGCGAAAGCCAGCCGATTGCGTCGAACAATACGGCCGCTGGTCGCGAACAGAACCGTCGCGTCGAAATCAAGCTGACGCCGCTCACCGCCGGCTGATTACAGCTTCGATCACACAAACAAAAGCCCGGCAGCGATGCCGGGCTTTTTCTTTTTTATGTGACGTCACGTCCCGATCCCGAACTTGATCGGGGTCTTGGCCAATCAGCGTCCGGTTAAGCGAAAGTGGTTGCAAGAACGACATGTTTTCGCATCCCTCAGCCGTCATCGCCCGACTTGATCGGGCGATCCACCTTTCTTTCTTGACGCTGCAAAGATGGATGACCCGGTCAAGCCGGGTCATGACGCATTTTAAGGTTTAGCGCCCCGCTTAAAGCTCAGACGCCGAATTGCGTCAGCGGATTATAGGGCATGTCGGTATTGCCATAGTCCACGCCCATATGCGTCAGTTCCGAGGTCACCTGCGAGCGATGGTGCGTGGCGTGATTGAAAAGCTGCGCCCACCAGAAGCTGCGCGGCAGACGACGACCAGACGGCATCACAATTATCTCGTCGAACCATTGAGGCGACGCCGCCTCGCAAATATCGATCATCTTCTTGTCCATCGCCGCACGCGCCGCGCGCAAGGGCTGGAACTCGGTTTCGATGCGACGATTGGCGTCGAAAGCATCGGGCTCTTGCCCGTGGATGTAATCAAGCAAATGCTGCTCGACCATCAGCATATGGTCGAGCGTCGCCAGAATGTCGCCGAAGAACATGCCGCGGTCGCGCGTCAGTTCGTCGATCGGCAGACCGGCGAGCAGCGCATAAAGCTTGTCGTTCTGCCATTTGTTGTAGCGCGCCATCTCGACGGCGATGGGCGCATAGCCGCTCACGCCAGCAGCTCTTCGATCTGCTTGACCAGCGCCGCGTCGTCAGGCGATACGCGGCTGCCGAAGACCTCCACCAGCTCGCCATCCGGCCCGATCAGATATTTGTGGAAGTTCCACTTGGGCAGAGCTTCCTCGCCCGCCACTTCGGCGATCCATTTGTAGAAGGGATGGGCGTCCTCGCCGATGACGGAATGTTTGGCGGTCATCGGAAAATCGACGTCGTAGTTCACCTCGCAGAAGGAGACGATCTCGGCCTCGGTGCCTGGCTCCTGCGCGCCGAAATCGTTGCAGGGCACGCCGAGCACGACGAGGCCGCGTCCCTTGTAGCGCTCCCAGAGGCCCTGCAACTCTCGATATTGCGGCGTCAGCCCGCAGCGGCTCGCCACATTCACGACCAGCACCGCCTTGCCTTCATATTCCGACAGCGGCAGCGCTTCGCCCCTGATGGTGCGGAATTCGAACTGATGTGCGCTCATGACCTCTCCTCATTTCCCGATAGGCGGCCCCCAGCCTAGCACGTCCATATTCGCGCTTCATCCCGGCCGCCGCAAATGGCTAAGATGTCTGCCCGACCCCGCAAAGCGAGACATTTCATGTGCGATACGATGGTGGTGCGTCCCGGCTTCACGAAATCCGGGGCGCTGCTCTTTGCCAAGAACTCAGACCGCGAGGCCAACGAGGCGCAATATCTGCAACATGTGCCCCGCGCGCGCCACGACGCCGGGTCGCGGCTCCAATGCACCTATATCGCCATCCCGCAGGTCGCCGAGACCCATGCCGTTCTTCTCTCCCGCCCCTTCTGGATGTGGGGCGCAGAAATGGGCGCCAATGAGCACGGGCTCGTCATCGGCAATGAAGCGGTGTTTTCCAAGATCGCGCCGCAGAAGGAAGCGGCCCTTATCGGCATGGACCTCTTGCGGCTGGGGCTTGAGCGGGCGGCCAGCGCGCAAGAAGCCGTGCATGTCATCACCGATTTGCTCGCTGCTCACGGTCAGGGCGGCAATTGCGCCCATCTGGGGCATTTCGAATATCACAACAGCTTCCTCATCGCCGACGCCACGGGCGAGGCCTTCGTGCTGGAAACCGTCGGTCGCGACTGGGTCACAGAGCGCGTCACCGACAGGCGCTCGATCTCCAACACCTATATGATCGGCAAGTCCTTCGAGACGGCGAGCCAGGGCCTCATGCCGCTGGCGCTTGAACGTGGCTTCGTCAGGCAAGACGAGCCGCTCGATTTCGCAGACGCCTTCGCCAACCGGCATCGCTCGAATTTCGCCACGGGCTCGGCGCGCTGGTGCAGGACGAGCGAGCTGATCGCCGCGCGCCCCAAACAGGATGCAAGCGGCATGATGAGGGTATTGCGCGACCACGGCCCCAAAGCCGCGCGCGAGCCCGACTGGCGTCCCGACGGCGTCATGGGCGGTTCCGTCTGCGCCCATGCCTCCTGGGGGCCCATCCGCCGCTTCGGCCAGACGACCGCCTCATGGGTGGCGGAACTGGGCGCAGGCCGCGCCGTCCATTGGCTGACCGGCACTTCCTCGCCCGACACCTCGATTTTCAAGCCGGTCTTTTTCGGACCCGGATGGGAAGGCGCGGGCCTGCCTGACTTCGGCCCCGTCCCGACCGACAGTTTCGATGCCAGCACTCTCTGGTGGTCCCACGAGCGCCTGCATCGCGCCGTGCTCGAAGACTACGGGCCCCGCATGGCCGCCTTCGCGTCAAAGCGCGACCGGCTGGAGGCAAGCTTCATCGAGCGCGTGGACGCCCTCATCGCGCGGGGCGGCAGCGCCGAGGATGCGGGCGCCCTGTCGCGCGCCATCTGGAAGGAAGCCGCCGAGGCCGAGCGCGGCTGGCTGGCCGACGTGCTGGCCATCCGTCCGCGCGCCACGAAGCGTCCTTCCCATCTCTATCGCATGCACTGGCAGAAGCTCGCGCGGCTCGCCAGACTGCCCGCCTGAGCGGAATTTTCCGAAAACAGGCCCGAAATCGCGCCGCCCGGCATTGTTGGTTAACTTTTTCTCAAAACCTTGGGCTCAAGGTAAAGACAGTATCAATTCCGACAGGCGGGTTCCGACCCGTTGGGGTAATTGCATGTCGACGCTGAAAACCTTGCTGGCCTCCGCGCTCTATATCCTGCCGTCTGCCGCTCTGGCCTATGGGCTGCAAGATCTGGGGCTTCTGGAACCCAAACTCGCCATTCTCGCGGGCCTCATCGCCTGCCTGCTCGGCGCGGAAGCCCACGCCGCCTACGCCCGACGCGTCGAACGCGACAAGGTGCGCGGCGAACTCTCGGACCTCAGCGAAGTCGCCTCCGAACTTTCCCGCGAGCTTGATCTCGCTGGCGAACGCATCATCGAACTTGAAGAACGCTTCGAGCGCGAAACCAATGCGCGCATGGAACGCATCTTTTCCGAAATCCGCGTCGTCGAAACGCTGGTCAAACGCCTCGCCGAAACGCGCGAAGCGCCGCCCATGCCGATGCCCGTGCCCGCTGGCGCGCCGCAGATGCAGGCAACGCTCGCCAAGGCCTATATGAAAGAACCGGAAGCCGAAGAGGCGCTGCCGGATATTTCCGAACTCACCGACAAGGACCTTCTGGAAACCATTCGCCGTTCGCTCGAAGCCAATCGCGTCGATCTCTATCTCCAGCCCATCGTCACGCTGCCGCAGCGCAAGACCCGCTATTATGAAGGCCTGTCGCGCCTGCGCTCCGAAGACGGCGCGCTCATCATGCCGCGCGACTACATGCGCGTCGCCGAGCCCGCCGGCATGATGCCGACGGTCGACAACATTCTGCTGTTCCGCTGCATCCAGGTGGTGCGCAAGCTCGCCAGCCGCAACCGCAACGCGGGCGTCTTCTGCAACATCTCCGCCTATTCATTGCTCGACAGCGACTTCTTCCCGCAGTTCGTCGACTATATGCAGCACAATCAGGATCTGGCGCAGCATCTCATCTTCGAGTTCAGCCAGATGACGGTCAACGGCATGGGTCCCATCGAACAGGAAAGCCTCGCCTCGCTGGCCAACCTCGGCTTCCGCTTCTCGATGGATCAGGTCACCAAGCTCAACTTCAATCCGATGGTGCTCCACGACCTCAACTTCCGCTTCATCAAGATCCCCGCCGCGCTTCTCACCGAAGCCAATGAAGGCGACAGCGACATCCATGTCCATGACATCAAGGAAGTCCTGAAGCGCAACGGCATCCAGCTCGTCGTCGACAAGATCGAGACCGAACGCGAAGTCGTCAACATTCTCGACATGAACGTGGAAC
>JBAQNC010000301.1:0-8923 GCA_049303435.1 Parvibaculum sp.
GTCAAATTGTTTACCATCAAGAATTAGACTTATAACAATATCTTTTGCTTTAGCCACATTTACCTTTCCAAGTATGATTTTATTACAAAAATTGATAAATCTTTTATCTGAACATTGTTCATTAAAAAGTAAAAATCCTGCGCCGATTTAGACGCCTTCAAAATATAATATTCAATATTCCAAAAAGAACTGTTATAAATATCTTCTTTCGCCCTTGCCAAATCATTTTGATATTCTGCAATTTTACTTTTGCCGGATGTTTGCGGCGGTGCAGGTAAATTTTTAAGCGCTAAAATTTTATCATTGAATACCTTTAATTGGCATTCAAATTGGAGAAAAAATAGTTCACCGCTCTCCTTACTTCGCTCATATTTATTTCCTCAAACTTTAAATCAGGTTGTTCCAGGAATAATATTTTGCAGATGCTTTGATAATATTCCTCTATATCAATTTCATCTTTCTGTATGGAGTTCATATATTCGATAATACTATCAACATCTAAAGCACACAATTTAAATTCTTTTATAACCGAAGCCTTGTCAAGCTTATCGGCGCCGGAAAATTTTAACGTTAATAATCTCAGCTCTTTATAAACGCCGCCAAAACATTCTTTAATATGCAGCGGTTCTTTTTTTTCGGTTATATAATATTGCTGATTGTTTTTTTCTTCCATTACAAAATCCTTTTTTAATATTTTGAATTAATATAACAAATCAATATGCGCCCCGCGTGGTATGCCTAAATACGGGTACTGGAATCTATATGTCAGCGGGTCAACAGCAATTCCGTTTAATAAATTTATTGTCGCTTTATAAAAATTAGCGGGGGTTACAAATTCAATTAAGCCTGCTATTATTACAGTGCTCTCGCTCTGCAAGGTTGCGCCTGCAAAACTCTTTAGAGCCGCTGTTATATTAAGCCCGGAACTCTCACCCGAAAATAGAATAATGTTAGTGGATAGTTGCAGTTTAGCTCCGGCAATTGGAAAAATAAAATCGGGAGCAGTAAATAAAAGTCCCGCCTCTCCGGCTGATGCAGTTATCTGTTGATACGGAGCCACAAATGTTGGCGTAGATACGCCTGCCTTAGTATAGTTATCTGCAATCCCGTTTACATCAGCATCTGCCCAGCCATTTAGCAGATACAGCATATTTGCGGCGGTATAAATATTATGCAGCCCGCCTTTTTTAGAAATTTTTATTCTGTAACCATTTCTGTTTCCAACGGCGGGTAAATAAATTTTATTTACAGTAATTTTTGAAGGCTCATACCAAAGAATATTTTCATCAACCCCAAGTACAACCATATTAAGATCGGTTTCAGCTTTCATCCACGCTTCAAGCTGTGTAAAAATATTTTCATCAAAAGAAGTAAATTCAAATGATGATTCATCGCCGCTGTACAGCATCTGCCCTTTGCAATTTTCAGTTTCAAAGCCGGACTTGTTAAACTCTGCATCCGTAGAAACATTATTGCATTGTACCACCGTTCCTGTTGCGGGATCGTAGATGCTTACTTTTTGAATTCCTGTTTTCATTTTGTTATCCCTTAATATTTAATATTCGTATAAGAATTTCTTTTCTGTCCAAGATATGGTATTCCATAAAGTAAACTTTCCGTAGTTGCCGGAGCAATTGGTACATCAATCTCTTGTATAAAATAATAGGTTGAGCTTGGCGAAACTGCATCTGTCTCTGCGGCATTGATGCTGCTAATAATCCCGCTTGCATAATTCATAAAGTGAAGGCGAGGGACATAGAGAGCTAAATTAGACCCGGCTCCCTCAACAAATTTATGATGAATATTAATCCCGGAAATAGGGAATTCGATTTTGCAAGACATACTTCCCGTTTGTCCGGAAATAAAAGTTAAAGTTTGTATAAAAGAAGAATTATTGAACGAGGTTGTATAAGTCCCGGTTTTTATAAGTGAATCTGCTATCCCATTAGTATTAGCATCATACCATAATCCCGGTCCGAGTATAAGATTAGCGACCGACTTAATATTATGTGTACCGCCCTCTTTTGCAATCTCAACAGAAAAATAATTCTTGTTACCAACTGCATAACTATAATCTTTTTTAACCAAAATAGGCGCGCTTTCATACCACAATAAGTTTTCTTCAAAACCTGCAGTAACAACTCTAACCGGAGTTTTAGCCTTCATCCACGAGGCAAGCTGTGCAAATCCGCCGTCATCATACGCGCCAAAACTTAAATATGATTTATCGCCGTCATATTTAAGCTTGCCGTCAATGTCTTTATAATATAATGGAGAAGCTATCAAAGCCTCTCCATCGGGCACGACATTATTAAGCTGCACTACGATACCCGTTGCGGGATCGTATATTGATATTTTTTGAACGCCTGAAATCATTTTTGATTACAATTTAAGTTATTCTGAAATTCTGGAATTTAACATTTATTGAATTTCTACCGCCTACAGCAGCGCCAAAGACTTTTTTAACTTTTAATAACGCCGCCGTATGTATAATTTCAGTAGTGTTATCAAGAAAAGTTAAGCGCACATCAACTTCAGTATCGGCTTCCATCAAAGTTTCTACTGCGGCAAAATTTGTAAAATCAGAAAAATTAAATTCACTGCTGTCTTTATTGCCCGCATACAGCATCTGCCCTTTTGAGTTCTCAACTTCTTGGGGTTCAAATGTTACGCTTGGACTATCCGACAAAGGTACGCCAAGAACCACAGGCGCTGACCACGCACCGCCTGCAGGTTGGTATTCCAGTTTGGCTATGCCGCTAAATTTAGATGCCATTTTATGTTACTCCTTTTGGTTTTTAAGATTTAAATTTATTACTTCAAATTGATTTTTCTCATGCTTATAAAATTCATAATTTAAAAGGGGATATGGTTTAGTGGTTAAATCAGCTATCTTATTTTCCTTATCGCAGGAAAGTGATATTTTGAAAACGGTTCCGTATTCTAAAAAATATTTTTTATTGGGATAAGAAATTGAAATACCCTTTGGCTCCGGTCCCTGATTAAACGCTGCCGGAAAAACCGGTTTAACAAGCTTAACATATTCAGGCTGTTCAAGGGATTCTGTAACCTTTAACGGTTCCTTTATTTTATCTTTTTCTAATTCAATTTTCATTTTATTTCACCTATAAATTTTACTAAATCAGCATCGTAATTATTTTTTTTATAACCGCTGCCGTTGTACTGTCTCGCTATCTCCGTCAGAGACGGATGATAATTGGATTCTTGTAATGCTTCCAAGAATTTACCGTCATTATATTTTACACAGAATAAACAAAAATCCCTTATCTGTATTTCCTCAGAATCAACCCAGCCAACTATCATATCATTAACCGATTTATAATTTAAGAGCGAATACCAGTAGCCCATAATTTGTGCAATGCCAAATGATGTTGAAAGAAATTCAAGCTGAACTTTAGTATGAGCAAGAATCCATTCTCTTTTTAGCCCGGGTAAGGATGGATGTTTAAGACCCTCGCCTTCATATACTTTTAGGAACCCATTATAAATATGTTCTTCAAATCTTTTTTTTATCAGACCATTTTTATAAAATCCCGAAGCATTAGATTCTTTTAACAGGATTGCATAAACAATTTTCCAATTAAAATGATACTGCTCGGCAAATTCTTTTAATATATTTTTTAATTTTTCTTCCATCTTAAATCTTAATTATTAAAATTTAATCTTACTCCAAAGCCCAATTGAAGACCAACATCGGTAGTTTTACCGTTATAATTAATTCCAATTCCCAGATAAGGCACGAATCTTTTATACCAGAACCCAACTTCCTCTGTTTGAATTACAGTATTTGTAATTATTTTTTCTCTCACTTTAAATCTCATATCAAAAAAACTTTTATTACTTAGCGGAATGTCCGATATAAATTTTATGTTAGCACTTAAAGACGAATCCTCAAACGTTGTATCAGCGGCAGCGATGTAATTTGTTTCAACAAAAAAAGTATCAAGCTGCGATATTGTTATTGTGTCTTTTCTAACATAAAATTTTGGGATAAAGATCGTATCAATCTTATCCACATATCTATATTCAATAAGTGTATTTGGCTTCGCATCAGGGCAATCCTTCACAGGCTTAAGAGACCAGCCAATAAAACCGCCAACAATTAAGCATACTGCCAAAGCAATTAAACACGCCTTATCCATCTGTCTTTTTTCCTACAACATTTATCGCTTTTCCGATTATCTTTTGTACAACAAGTTTTCCGGCTATCGCATAAAATGAAATAGCAAAAGCCCAATTAAGAACGACTATCAAAATTCTGTCAAACCAAGTTGTTACTACATTTGGAAATCCAAAAATTAAAAACACGCCTACTACTAAGCATATAATTGCAGTTAAGTATTTACCCTTGATTTTATCAGGCGTTGATTGATTTATTGCTTCAATAATAAAAGACGAGACAACTCCCGCAACCAATGGGATGATAAGTATTGTCAAATCACCAAACCATTTCAATAATAAATTTTCCATCTTGTTTCCTTTAGTTAAGTTTTATTGGATGCCCTGATACTCAAGACCCTGGAATTTCATTAATATTTTCAAATTGATTTTTATTTCGTCAATAGCTTTTTGATTCTGTTCAAGTTTTTCCTGTCTTATCTCAAGTTTCTCCTGTCTCGATTCAACATTAGCAACCCTATTTTGATTAACGCCAAAGGAAATTCCAGCAATAAAAATCATCCCAAGAAAACCGAGTATTATATGCCAGCTTTTAATTACCCTGATCCCTCTGAACTCTGATTCCTGATTTAATTTTTCTGTCATTTTTTGTTTCCCTTATGGATTCGTTAAAATTGTTTTACCAAGTCCTGTTAATGTGGCAACTGCCGCATCAGAAGCAGTTGAACGAGGTTGATTATTCCCTCTTAAATCTATCGTCTTAGTCCCTGCCGCCGCTGTTGAAGCCCAAGCATTCAAGAACCCATCTATTTGCGCAGTTGTATAACCTGCTGTTGTGGGAACGATTGTTATCTCGTTATTAGCCCACGCAGGCATTGTCCCTGTTGTTATGTCAAAGCCTGATTTATTAGTATATAACCTTGTCATTGTACTTGGAAAAGAACTTATATTTCCAGATAGTGTGCCTGCGGTTATGCTTAAATACAAGTAAGTCAACTTGGGTAAATCAGATGAATTAATTGTCTGTGCACCTGAAATTAACCCCAGAAGCAAGTAAGTTAACTTAGGTAAATCAAATGAGTTGATAGTTTGTGTGCCTGAGATATTATATAGAATCAAGTCAGTTAAATTAGGCAAATTCTTACTATTAAGCGTATAAGTAGTCCCTACAAGTGCATTTATATATATTTTAGTGATTCGATTAGAATTTTTTATTTTCACGTTGTAAGTGCCGCTAACTACATAAGTATGAGATACGTTTTGGTCTGTGGTTGTCAGGGTATAATTTGTAATGCTGTCATCACCCCAATCAACTATGATAGTTCCCGTGCCTTGCATTATAATATTCCCGCCTGTCGAACTGCCTGTTAGGGCAAAAGAATAAGTTGGCACATCATCCCCCATCAAAAGCAGCATCTTACTGCTTTGCGCAAAACTTACTGTTGTAAATAATAAAATTAAAAATATCTTTTTCATAAATTTCCCTTATGGTTTTTCATAAGCTCCAATATCATAAGCCGCACCAACTGGTCTTGATACGCCAAGTATATCATAATTATACTTTATCCCAAAGTTACTTGGGATTGTATGCCCTGTATTTATTAAATTACCACCAGTAGTTGACTGCAAATTAAATGCACCTTCTGTAATTGACGTATAACTTGGAGCTTCATTTAATCCATTTGCATCAAATCCTAATCCTTGCCAGTTTGCCAAACTATAACCTGTACCATTATAATTAAGTGATAAAGTTCTTGAGGGATCGTCTTCCCAATATATATTATTGTCTATTACTGGGGTGGTAGTTGAGAATACTTTAAGGGGAACAAAAGCATTCGTTGTATAGATAGCTCTGCCTTTTGAATCCCCTCTGATCGCATTATTATAAATTGCCATATAGACAGAAGTCCCAGCCACTGAAGCATCTATATTTATTGCCACACCAAATCCAGAACAATAAAGAGAATTATTATAAACCAATAAGGTATCTAAATCAGTAGCAGTACTTGTTTCTTTAATAGTCATCAAAGAATTAGTAGTGCTATCACTTTGGTCTATGACAACATTATCATAAACTTTAACAACCCCGCCTATACCATTCAGGTATAACAGATTTGAATTATATCTTTTTTCTTCAACATCAACAGCATAATTACCATATATTTCTACATCATCAAAAGGTGCATAGCACTGGATAAAATCAGTATGGTCGCCTGATCCAGTATTATAATTGTAAAATGTGTTATATCTGATAATATGATGCCCGCCTGTTGACATTTGAATCCAATCTCTTTGACCATCACCTGCAATACTTGTAGTTCTTGATGTGTTATGCTCAATTATATTGTTAGAGCCTCTAATCCAAAGCCCCATAGTAGCTCCTGAGCCGATAGTTAAGTCATTATAAGCTATGGTACAATTACTTGAATTTAGATTTATATTAGAACCTGAACATTCACGAACATACAACCCTCGTAATTTTATCCCACTACGACCAGATACGTATATACCATAACTAATGCTTCCATTATTTCCATCAATGATTACTTTACCATTGTGCCCTGTAAGTGCAGAAGGCATAATTGTAATATTATTTTTTTGTACATTTAACTGTTCATAATAAATAGTAGAATCAGCGCCACCTGATATAAATAAAGTATCATTATCTGCCATAGAACTCCATCCAATATTTGCAAATGAAGTCCACGCATTCTCTATTGTTCTTCCAGTCCCTGTCCCAGTTGCATTCTTGTCAACAAACCACTGTGTTGCAACAGGAGTGCCACCGCTACCAGCACCTGTAGCATTATATAAACCAATATAAGAAGTATCATTTATTACCACATCATCAAACTTAAACCAAGCCCCAGATGAACCTATCCTATCGCCAACAGAAATAACCCCTATGAGTATCTGATTAACCTGAGATACTTCGGATGAATTATTTACATCTGATTTTAGAACACCATTAATATATATTTTTATGATGCCATTAGTTCCAGTTCCTTTTTTATAAAACATTTCAACGCAGATTGTGTCAGTAGTAACCCACCCTATAGGTTTGACTGATGTAGATACCCTTTTCAAATCTGAAGCATACGAACTGTCAGTTACAGAAGTCAAAGAAATAATGGGATTATTCATAGTAGTCCCATTATAGCCAAGCTTTATAAGTGGAAACCCATATCTGTTCTCAAGAAAAATAGAATCTTTAAAAGTTATGTATAAACGCACTCTAACGGAATCAAGTGCGGTAGGTAAATCATATCTTACGTAATCATACATAGCTGTTCCATCAAGAGTAGCTAAGAATCCATAACTTCCGTGTAGTTTGGCGGTATCTTTAGCAGTAAGGGTAGCACCAGTCCTAATATCTGAATAAGACCATTCAGAAAGATCGTTCTCTTCCGCATCTGCAATATGTATATACCCTGTTTCTACTGGTAGAACTGTTGCATCATCAGTTGTTCCATTGGCAATATTAGACGCATTAGAGTATTGTGTACCTTTCTTAGCATAAACTATGTAATCTCTTGAAATATTACTTCCTAATCCTGTATGCGAATATGCAGTAATCCCTGAATCTACAGATGCTAAAAAAGTAAAATTAGAAGTACCTGCAAGTCTTGAACGTATTTCAGTTGAATCGTGGCTTGAAGTTGAAGGTGTCCAGCTCAAATCAATCTTATATGCACCTCCAGTAGCTACAAGGTTAGTCGGAGCAGAAGGGAATGGGTTAGTAATTACTTGAGACTGCTTTAACGAATCGACAGTTAAAGTTAACTTAGTAATAAGCGTAAACAAACTATCGTTAGTAATGCTCTGCTGTACATTACTCTGATTTACAAGCTCTGTTAATTCAGTTACTTTGTCTAAGATTAACTGATTAGTAGGCTGAGATGTCGGCATCTCGCCTAACGTGTTATACCTGATAGATTCTGCACCTTCTTTTTGCACTGCTACATAATCGGTCGTTGAAGGGCTGCCATCATATACATAACTGTTCACAAAATCTGCATTTAATTTCTTTGAAACAGAATCGCTAACTACCGATTTCACTTGAGGCAATGTCTGATAGCCTCTAACATTAGCATTCAAAGTATCTGTAAGCTGAGTTGTATTTAGCTTTGTTGCGATCGAAGTTCTTACAGGATTTAAGGAATCACTAACTACCGATTTCACTTGAGGCAATGTTTGATAGCCTCTAACATTGGCATTCAAAGTATCTGTAAGTTGAGTTGTATTTAGCTTTGTCGCGATAGAAGCTCTTACAGGGTTTAGGAATCACTAACTACCGATTTTACTTGAGGCAATGTTTGATAGCCTCTAACATTGGCATTCAAAGTATCTGTAAGTTGAGTTGTATTTAGCTTTGTCGCGATAGAAGTTCTTACAGGATTTAAGGAATCACTAACTACCGATTTCACTTGAGGCAATGTCTGATAGCCTCTAACATTAGCATTCAGTGTATCTGTAAGTTGAGTTGTATTTAGCTTTGTCGCGATAGAAGCTCTTACAGGGTTTAAGGAATCACTAACTACCGATTTTACTTGAGGCAATGTTTGATAGCCTCTAACATTGGCATTCAAAGTATCAGTTAGCTGAGTTGTGTTTAACTTTGTTGCGATCGAAATTTTTATAGGGTTTAAAGAATCACTCACTACCGATTTTACTTGCGGCAAGGTCTGATAGCCTCTAACATTGGCATTCAAAGTATCTGTAAGTTGAGTTGTATTTAGCTTTGTCGCGATAGAAGCTCTTACAGGGTTTAAGGAATCACTAA
>JBAQNC010000302.1:0-2567 GCA_049303435.1 Parvibaculum sp.
GAACCTTTGCGACCGCCGCGCAAGTCATGCCGTCATCCAGCAGAACCAACGCGTTCGCACGGCGCGATAGACGATGGACAGCAGAACCGTCCCGAGCCAACTCGATCAGGTCACGTCGCGATTCATCATCCAGAAATCCTTGCTGCTTCATGGCGCCACCAGAATCCATCTCGTGTCGTTTGGCAAGCCCCTACCCGGATTCTCACAGAGTCGGGGTATATTGTGCAGTGCCGCGAGAGAATTTGGCGGATGGCTGTCGGATTGTCTGGCGCTGCGCTATATTTGACGCAAATCTTTCATCCAGAAGGTTGTGAGTTGTAAATGACCGTATTGACCGTAGCCGCGACCCAGATGGCATGCAGCACCGATGTGGACGAGAATATAGCCAATGCCGAAAAGCTGGTGATTGCCGCCGCCGAGAAGGGCGCGCGCTTCATCCTGCTGCAAGAACTTTTCGAGACGCATTACTTTTGCAAGGACACGCTGCCCGAATTTCTGCATTGGGCGGTGCCGGTCAACGAGAACCCGGCGGTGAACCATATGCGGGCGCTCGCCGCGCGTCTCGGCGTTGTCATTCCCGTCTCGATCTACGAACGCGCCAACAATGCGCTTTTCAATACGCTGGTCATGGTCGATAGCGATGGCGAAATTCTCGGCATCTATCGCAAGTCGCATATTCCCGACGGGCCGGGCTATAGCGAGAAATACTACTTCTCGCCGGGCGACACCGGGCTTCATGTCTGGAACACGAAAGTCGGCCGCATCGGCGCGGCGATCTGCTGGGACCAGTGGTTCCCCGAAGCCGCCCGCGTGCTGGCGCTTCAGGGCGCGGATATTCTCTGCTACCCGACGGCCATCGGTTCGGAGCCACACGATCCGACGGTCCATTCGCGCGACCATTGGCAGCGCACCATGCAGGGCCACTCCGCCGCCAATCTCATTCCCGTCGTCGCCTCGAACCGCATCGGTCGCGAAGTGGGGCGGACGTGTGAGCTGACTTTCTATGGCTCGTCCTTCATCACCGACAATACCGGCGCCAAGATCGCGGAGGCGGGCGAAACGGAAGAGGCGGTGCTGACGGCGACTTTCGATCTGGAAAAGAACCGTCGGACGCGCGTCGAATGGGGCGTCTTCCGCGATCGCCGTCCCGATCTCTATGGCAGGCTGGCGAAGCTCGACGGCGCGCACTGACGCAACGTCAAGACGAAACCTCAGGCATGGAGCCCTCGATCTGCTATAAAACCTTCAAACAAAATTGATTTGAGGCGGGGGAGACGGGCGCATGGATTTCAGCTTTACGCAGGCCGACGAGGAATTCCGGATGAATGTCCGGCATTTCTTCGAGACGGAATACCCGCGCGACATCATCGACAAGATCGCCAAAGGCGCGTCACCCACGAAGGAAGACTACCAGCGCTCCGAACGCGCGCTGGACGCCAAGGGCTGGGTGGCCGTGAACTGGCCGAAAGAGGCGGGCGGCACGGGCTGGACCTCGAACCAGAAATATATTTTCGACGAGGAACTGGAGCGCGCCGGCGCGCTCAACGTCGTGCCGATGGGGCTGCTCTATGTCGGGCCGGTGATCTATACATTCGGCACGGACGCGCAGAAGGCGCAATGGCTGCCGGGCATCCTCAAGAGTACGACCTTCTGGGCGCAGGGCTATTCCGAACCGGAGTCCGGTTCCGACCTCGCCTCATTGCAGGCGAGCGCCGTGCCCGACGGCGACGACTATATCGTCAACGGCACGAAAATCTGGACGAGCCTCGCGCAACATGCCGACTGGATATTCTGCCTGCTGCGTACCGATAATTCCGGCAAGAAGCAGGAAGGCATCACCTTCCTCTGCATCGACATGAAGACGCCGGGCATCACGGTCAAGCCGATCATCACGATCGACGGCAAGCACTCGCTCAATCAGGTGGAATTCGTCGACGTGCGCGTGCCGCAGAAGAACCGCATCGGCGAAGAGGGCAAGGGCTGGACTTATGCCAACTACCTGCTCGGGCATGAACGCACGTCCTATGCGCATGTCGCTGGCAAGCGCAAACAGCTCCAGAACATCGGAGCCACCGCGCAGAAGACAAGCGTCGACGGCAAGCCGCTTCTAGCGCAGCCGGGCTTTGCGCAAAAGCTCGCCGAACTCGAAGCCCGCCTCGACGCGCTGGAGCTGACCGTCTTGCGGACGCTGGCCTCGGTGGCCGATGGCGGCGCGCCGGGCGAGGAATCATCCATCCTCAAGGTCATTGCGACGGAACTGGCGCAGGACATTACCGAGCTTGGCGTCGAGACCTTCGGGCCTTATGCGCAACCGGCCTTCCCCGATTCCGTGGCGCCCGAAGGGTCGGACAATTTCGCCATTCCGGCCAATGCCGCGCCCTCGGTGGCGAGCTATCTGGGAACGCGGGCGCAGTCTATCTATGGCGGCTCGAACGAAATCCAGAAGAACATCATCGCCAAGCGCATTCTGGGTCTCTGAGGTCGATCCGTGCGGTTTAAGGTCGCGATAGACCCGTTTTGAGTCCTATTTCGGCTTTTTTCGGCCAAAACGGCCTTTTGACGAAACT
>JBAQNC010000303.1:0-21889 GCA_049303435.1 Parvibaculum sp.
ATGCAGGCGGCCATTGAAAGTCCGCCCAACCTCACCGTTATCGAAGGCGATGTGAATGTCCGGATTGTCGAAAACGGGGCCGTGGCGGGCGTTGTGACCGAGGACGGGCGGCGTTTTGGGACGCGTCGGGTGGTTCTGACGACCGGGACTTTTCTCAGGGGAATGATTCATATCGGGACGAAGCGCATCCCGGCGGGCCGGGTGGGCGAGGCCCCGGCTCTTGGTCTTTCGGATCGGCTTTACGCTTTGGGGTTTCAGCTCGGTCGGTTGAAGACCGGGACGCCGGCGCGACTGGCGGGCGACAGCATCGCCTGGGGGGACCTGGAGGTACAGGAAGGCGACAAGCCGCCGGTGCCTTTTTCGTTCCTGACCGGGGCGATCACGACGCCCCAGATCAACTGTCATATCACCCGGACGAGCGAAGAGGGGCATCGGATCATCGAGGCGAACCTCAAATATTCGCCGGTCTATTCGGGCCAGATCGAAGGCGTTGGGCCGCGCTATTGTCCCTCCATCGAGGACAAGGTGGTGCGTTTCAAGGAACGCAACAGCCATCAGATCTTCCTCGAGCCGGAAGGGCTCGACGACGACACGATCTATCCCAACGGGATTTCGACGGCGTTGCCCGAGGAGGTTCAGCTCGCTTTCCTCAAGACCATTCCGGGGCTTGAGAACGTGGTGATGCGGCGGGCGGGATACGCCATCGAATACGATTATATCGATCCGCGCGAATTGCGTCCGACGCTGGAGACGCGGCGTCTGCCGGGGCTCTATCTGGCCGGGCAGATCAACGGCACGACGGGCTACGAAGAGGCTGCGGCGCAGGGACTTATGGCCGGTCTCAATGCGGCCCGGGCGGAAGCGGGAGAGGGTCAGGTCGTTCTCGATCGGGCGCAGGCCTATATCGGCGTTTTGATCGACGACCTTATTACGCGTGGCGTGAGCGAGCCCTATCGGATGTTTACCTCCCGCGCCGAATATCGTCTGACGTTGAGGGCGGATAATGCCGATCAGCGGTTGACGCCTCTGGGACTTGAGCTTGGCGTGGTCGGGACGTTGAGGGCGGAGGCCTTTACCGCGAAACGAGACGCGCTGGAAGCGGCAAAACAGATGGCGCGCGAAAGCCGGATGTCGCCAAGCGAATTGATCAAGCGGGGCTTCAAGGTCAATCAGGATGGGGTGGCGCGGAGCGTCTCCGATCTGCTGGCCAATCCGGATATCGGGCTTGCGGCTCTGGCGGCGGTCTGGCCGGAACTTTCAGACCTTGCGCCGGAGATTGCCGAGCAACTGGAGATCGAGGCGCAATACGCGGGTTATCTCTCGCGGCAGCAGTCGGACATCAATGCCTTCCGGAAGGACGAGGGTCTGGCGATTCCCGAGGACATTGACTTCGACGCGGTTGCGGGGCTTTCGAGTGAAGCGCGGCTGAAGCTCGGTCGGGCGCGTCCGGCGACGCTGGGCCAGGCGGGCCGGGTGGACGGGGTGACGCCGGCGGCTCTGACGTCCTTGCTTGTCCATATCAAGCAGAAGAGGGCGCGGCGGTCGGCGTGACCTCCGGGCCTTTTGTGTGGTAGGTCCGGGTCTGCCCCCATATATAGTGTCGGTAACCATGCAAGTCGTTGATGCGGAATCCTTTTTGGCCGTTTCCGGTGTTTCACGTGAAACAATGGAGAGGCTCGAGGCCTTTGAGGCGCTGCTCCTCAAATGGCAGAAGAGCATCAATCTCGTTTCGTCAGCAACACTGACTCATTTATGGTCGCGCCATATGTGGGACTCGGCGCAATTGGCGGGGCTTGCGCCGGAGGAGGCCCGCAACTGGGTCGATCTGGGGAGCGGGGCGGGGTTTCCGGGGATTGTCGCGGCTGCGATGTTGCGGGAGCGGGTCGGGTTTCAGATGCATCTGGTGGAGAGCGATCAGCGCAAGAGTGTCTTCCTGAGGGAGGCGGCCCGGATCATGGAGCTGCCGGTGACGGTCCATACGGTGCGGATCGAGGCCTTTGAACCGGAAGCGGTGCCTGATGTTATCAGCGCCCGGGCGCTGGCCTCCTTGAGCCAAATTCTGGAATGGACCTCATCTTTCTGGGGAAAACAGACGGTAGGGCTGTTTCTCAAGGGTCAGACTGCGTCAGAAGAATTGACGCAAGCCCGGAAAGGTTGGATATTTAAAGAAGAAGCCATTGCCAGCCAATCGGATGGGTCCGGTAAGGTGTTGAAGCTTTGGGAGCTTAGCCATGCAAATCCCGAGTGCAAATCCTGACGTCGCCTCTGATGCTAATGGGGTAACCTCTCCGATCGCCGCCTCGACGCCGCGTATTGAACCGGTGGTTCCGCGACCGCGCATTCTTGTCCTGGCGAACCAGAAGGGCGGGGTTGGCAAGACCACGACTGCCATTAATCTGGGTACGGCGCTTGCGGCGGTTGGCGAACGTGTACTGATCGTCGATCTCGATCCGCAGGGTAACGCCAGTACGGGTCTCGGCATCGGTCGCATCGATCGCAAGGTGTCGGCCTATGACGTGCTGATCGGCTCGGCCTTGATCGAGGACGCCATCGTGCCGACCAAGGTGCCGGGTCTCGATATTGTTCCGTCCACGATGGATTTGCTTGGCGCGGAACTGGAGCTTGCATCGGTGCCGCGTCGTTCGCATCGCTTGCGTGATGCGTTGGCGCGTATGCCGCGCAGCGGTCGCATGCGCGAGGACAGCGACAAGGAGCGCGAGATGACGAAGCGCCCCTACACCTATCTGCTGATCGATTGCCCGCCTTCGCTCAACCTGCTGACTATCAATGCGATGACCGCAGCCGACGCGATCCTGGTGCCTTTGCAGTGCGAGTTCTTTGCGCTGGAAGGTTTGAGCCAGTTGCTGCGTACGGTCGAGCGCGTCAAGACGAGTCTCAATCCGCGGCTGGAAATTCAGGGCGTGGTGTTGACCATGTTTGATCAGCGCAACAAATTGTCCGATCAGGTGGCGAGCGACGTGCGGGCGCATCTGGGCGACAAGGTCTATCGCACGGTCATTCCGCGCAATGTGCGTCTGTCGGAAGCGCCCTCCTATGGCAAGCCGGCGCTGGTCTATGATCATCGTTGTGCGGGCAGCAAGGCCTATATGAAACTGGCGTCCGAACTGATCCGGCGCGAGCGAGATTTGCGCAAGACGGCTGCGTGAATTTCGGGACGTGAATTTTCAAGTCTGGCAGGTGCCGATCGGCACATTAAGAAAGCCGGTTAACGCATTGTAACTATTTTGAACAGGGTCATACTTCAGGCACTACTTTAAGTCGGTAGTCTGAAAAATAACCCGAAAAAGCTGGCGAAAGCCAATATGATGTGGGGTCATACCTCCGGCATGACCCCGGCGGTGAAAACGGGGAATAAAATGATGGCAGAAGAAAGCCCAAGCCGTCTTGGTCGCGGCCTTGCCGCTCTGATCGGCGATGACGCCGCCTTTGCTCTGGGTGACGAGCAGGCGCCAGCGCCGCGCGGCGTGCGCGAAGTGCCGATCGAATTCCTGCGCGCCAATCCGTTTCAGCCGCGCCATATCTTCCGCGAGGAAGAGCTGGCCGACCTGTCGAATTCCATTCGCGAACAGGGCATCCTGCAGCCCATCGTCGTGCGTCCGGTCAAGGGCGAGGCGGACGCCTATGAAATCGTGGCGGGCGAGCGGCGCTGGCGCGCGGCGCAAAAGGCGCAGCTGCATCAGGTGCCGATCCTCGTCAAGGAACTGACCGACGCGCAGTCGCTCGAAATCGCCATTATCGAAAACGTGCAGCGCGCGGATCTCAATGCCGTTGAAGAAGCGGCGGGCTATGACCGGCTGATGCAGCAATTCGACTACACGCAGGAAAAAGTCTCCAAGCTGATCGGCAAGAGCCGCAGCCATGTCGCCAATACGATGCGACTGCTGACACTGCCGGCATCGGTGCGCAATCTGATCGAAGAGGGTCAGATGACGGCGGGACATGCGCGTCCGTTGATCGGGCTTGAGAATGCAGAAAAGATCGCCAGGGAAATCGTCGCCAAGAAATTGAGCGTGCGCGAAGCCGAAGCGCTGGCGCGCAAGGCTGCGACCGGTTCGTCCGCGCCGCGCAAATCGGGTGGCGTGTCTCCGGCGCGCGGCGAAAAGGACACCGACACGCTGGCGCTGGAACGCAATATTTCAGAGCAGCTTGGTCTCAAGGTCGAAATCGACCACACGGGCGACGAGGGCGGCGAAGTCAAGGTGACCTACAAGTCGCTCGAACAGCTCGATGAAATCTGCCGCCGCCTGGCCGGACGCACGCCCCAGAAAATGAACTGAATTGCTTTCGTTGAATTAGCGTCTGGCGGCGTTGGCGGCCTGCGCGATGCGCAGCAGCGTTTGCCCGCAGATGGATTTTTCCGGCAGGCCGGTCGTCTTGCACTGACGATCGGCTTCGGCGACGATTTCCAGCGCGCGATCGATGCGCTTCCTGTTCCACAACATCAATTGCCGTTGCAGCTTGGCCTTGCGGCTGAAATGCACCATGGGGCGCATCGCGCCGACGATGCTTTCGGGCGTCTGGCCGTTCTCGATGCCGGTCATGGCGAGATGAAGCTGGATCAGGTGGCGTGACAGCGCGTTCAGCATGGCCACCGAATTGACGTCGGCGCTGCGGGCGCGGGCGAGCGCCACATCGAGCGCATCAAGTTCGCCGCCGATGGCGGCATCGACCACGTCATCGAGGCTGCTTTCGACATTGTCGCCGACGCAGGCGCGTACATCCTCGAGCGTGACTTCGCGTTTCTCCTTCGACGGCCTGCCGCCCATATAGAGTGCGAGTTTTTCAAGCTCATTCATGGTGACGCCGCGATCGCTGCCGAGATGCGATGTGAGATAGTGGAGGGCTGCCGGTTCGATCAGGAGATTTTCTTCCATCAGCTTCTTGTGAATGGCGGAAGAAAGATCGGCGACGCTGTCGGCGTAACAGGCGATGGCGGCTGTGTCCTTTCCATCCTCGAACAGCTTGCGCAAGGACGAGCGCGGCGTGAGTTCGCCGCCATCCACCAGCAAGAGGGCGTCGCCCTTGGCATCGGTGAGGTAGCTGTCGAATGTCTTTGTCAATCCGTCGCCCGCGCCGCGCACGCGAACGACGCGACGACCGCCCAGCATGGAGATGGCGGCGGCTTCGTCGGCGAGGCGGGCAGGGTCCTGCCGCAGATCGCTGTCAGACAGATCAGTGATGCGGAAAGGGTCGGCGAGATCCTCGACGACACTGCGGGTAAGCTGATTAATCCGCTCACGGATCAATCCCGAATCCGGCCCATAGACGAGGATGGCCCGGACTTTGGGATCGGGCTTTGAGATGAAACGATCAGCTTCTCTGGGCGTGATTTTCATGGGCGCGTCAGCAACCGTCTTTCGATATGCCGAAATGAAAGCTGGATGCCCCGGTCAAGCCGGGGCATGACGAGAGGGAAAGACGAACCATCCGTCGTCGACTTCAGTTGTTCGACCGTGCGGTGGATGAGGCTGCCCCGCCTGGGTGGCGATCAAAATAAACACCGAGTTGCAGCTTTATGTCGTCGGCAACCATTTTGGCGATGCGTATCTTGGCGTCCTCGTTGGCGGTCAGGTTGGCGAATTCCGATTCAACGCGGTTGTAGGAAGTGCGCGCCCGTGCGGTGGAGGCCAATATGGTCTTGCCCGTTTCAATCGAGGTCAGAATGAAGGGAACGGTGAGCACAACATTGGCGCGGGTGACCGAAGCGTTCGACTGAATGGCCACATCCTGCGAATAACTATAGGGCGTGAGCGTCAGATTATAAAGCGGGCTCACGGGCTGGTCGCCATCGGGATTGAGAACATCCAGCAGGTCATAGCGAAGGGCGCGACCGACGGTATCTTCCGGCGAATTGACGGCGATATTCGACAGGTCATTGACGGCCGAATTCGTGACGCCATTTTCGCCATAGAGCGGGCGGAAGCCGCAACCGCCGAGTGGCGCAACGCCAATCAGGATCAGCGACAGGGCGAGGGCGACAAAGACATGCCGCTCGAACCGGCTCGCAAGCTCAGACCACAATATTGACGATCTTGCCCGGAACCACGATGACCTTGCGGATGGCTTTCCCATCAATCGCCTTCTCCACTTTTTCGAGGGCGAGAGCTGCCTGCTCGATTGTTTTATTGTCCGCGTCCCGTGCGATGACGAGCTCGTCCCGGCGCTTCCCGTTCACCTGAACCGCGATTGTCAGGGTATCTTCTACGAGGAGAGCCGCTTCGGCAACCGGCCAGGGCGTATCGACTACGAGAGTCTTGTGGCCAAGGGTCGCCCAGCATTCTTCGGCGAGATGCGGCATCATGGGCGCGGAGGCGATAACCATGAATTCGAGGGCTTCGCGGCGCACCCAGCGGGCGGCGTCCAGATCATGGCCCGCTTCGAAGGTCGAAATGGCATTGGCGAGCTCGTACATGCGGGCGACCGCACGGTTGAAGCGCAGATTTTCGAGGTCGTCGGTGATGGCGGCAAGGCTCTGATGGGCCGCGCGGCGGAGCGACAGCGAGGGCTCATCGAAGCTTGCGGGCGCGGGCGCACCGGCCTCGCAAAGCATATCGTCGTCGCCTGTCACCAGTCGCCAGAAGCGCTGGGTGAACCGCCAGGCGCCTTCGGCGCCGGCTTCCGACCACTGAACGTCGCGCTCAGGGGGCGAGTCCGACAGGATGAACCAGCGGGCCGTATCGGCGCCATATTGCTCGATGATCGAGGTCGGATCGATGACGTTGCGCTTCGACTTCGACATGGACTCGATCGGGCCGATGATGACGGGTTCGCCGGTCTCGACATGAACCGGCTTGTCGCCGTCGAGCTTCACTTCTTCGGGAAAGAGCCAACGACCATCTGCGCCCTTGTAGGTTTCATGCGTCACCATGCCTTGCGTGAAGAGGCCCTTGAAAGGCTCGTCCAATCCGAGATGACCGGTCGCGTGCATGGCGCGGCTGAAATAGCGCGAATAGAGAAGATGCAGGATCGCATGCTCGACGCCGCCGATATATTGATCGACCGGCAGCCAGTAATCGACCGCCGCGCGGTCCGTCGGCTGATCGGATTTGGGCGAGCAGAAGCGGGCGTAATACCAGCTTGAATCGACGAATGTGTCGAAGGTATCCGTTTCGCGCGTCGCACCCTTGCCGCAGGTCGGGCAGGGGACATGCTTCCAGGTCGGGTGACGGTCGAGCGGATTGCCGGGCTTGTCGAAAGTGACATCTTCAGGGAGGCGCACCGGCAGATCGGCCTTGGGCACGGGTACGGCGCCGCAGGCATCGCAATGGATGACGGGGATCGGGCAGCCCCAATAGCGCTGGCGCGAGATGCCCCAGTCGCGCAGACGGAAGTTTACCGTGCCGACCCCGAGTTGCAGGCCTTCGAGTTTTTCGATGGCGGCGCGTTTGGCGGCTGTCACGTCGAGGCCGTCGAGGAAGCCAGAATTGACGGCAATGCCGTCGCCGGTGAAGGCGTCGGCGCTTTTCGAAAGCTCGTCGAGGAATGTGGCGCGGCCCGCGTCGTCGAGGTCTTTGGGGGCGACGACGGGAATGACGGGCAGGCCATATTTACGCGCGAAATCGATGTCGCGCTGGTCATGGGCCGGGCAGCCGAAGATCGCCCCGGTGCCGTAATCCATCAGCACGAAATTGGCGACATAGACGGGCAGGGTATGGCCTTCGATGAAGGGGTGACGGGCCTTGAGGCCTGTGTCGACGCCCTTCTTCTCGACCTTTTCGAGCGCAGCCTCTGTCGTACCGGTGAGAGCGGCTTCTTTCAGGAAGGCGTCGATGGCGGGATTGTCTTTCGCCAGCTTCACCGCCAGCGGATGGCCGGGCGAGATGGCGCAGAAGGACGCGCCGAAAAGCGTGTCGGGTCGGGTGGTGAAAACTTCGAGCGCCGCGTCGGGCTCATCGCCGCCGATGAGCGGGAAGAAGACGCGTGCGCCTTCCGACCGTCCGATCCAGTTCTTCTGCATCAGGCGGACTTTTTCCGGCCAGCGGTCGAGCGTGTCGAGGCCGGCGAGGAGAGCGTCGGCCATGTCGGTGATCTTGAGAAACCATTGCGTCAGCTCGCGGCGCTCGACGAGCGCGCCGGAGCGCCAGCCGCGACCGTCGATGACCTGTTCGTTGGCAAGCACGGTATTGTCGACGGGGTCCCAGTTCACATAGGACTTCTTGCGCGTGACGAAACCGGCTTTGAGGAAATCGAGAAAGAGCTCCTGCTCGTGCCAGTAATAGTCCGGATCGCAGGTCGCAAATTCACGGGTCCAGTCGATCGCCAGTCCCATGCCCTTGAGCTGGGTGCGCATGGTGGCGATGTTTTCATAGGTCCATTTGGCCGGATGGGTGTTGCGTTCGATGGCGGCGTTTTCGGCCGGCATGCCGAAAGCGTCCCAGCCCATCGGGTGCAGCACATTGAAGCCGCGAGCGCGTTTGAAGCGGGCGGTGACGTCGCCCATCGTGTAGTTGCGGACATGGCCCATGTGGATCTTTCCCGAAGGGTAGGGAAACATCTCGAGGACATAATATTTCGGCTTGCCTTCAGCGTCCGCGCCTTCGCGGGTCAGGAAACTGGCGCGATCTTCCCAGGCCTTCTGCCATTTCGGTTCACTGGCGCGGGCATTGTATCTTGTGGACATGGTTCGGGGCTCTGGGGTCTGGGCTTATTGAAAGTCTGGCGGCGCTCACCTGTGGCGCGTCGCCTTGCTTATAAGCCTGAGGCCGCCGGGGTCAAACAGCGTTTAACCCCGGCCTTTGCCTGATCGGTTTTCTGGATTCAGTACTCAAGGCGGCGGATCTTGTTCGCCGCTTCCGGATGCTAGTTGTTGGTTTCGCCGGTCGCGGTCGAACTCATACGGAGCTGGCGGGCGCGCAGAAGAATGGCGTTTTCGATCTTGGTGCCCATCGAGGAATCGGTCGGCGTATCGATCCAGCCGAGCTTCTCATCATGTTTCTGGCGGAATACCGAGACTTTCACGCCGTCTGCCCGCAGGCGACGGTCGAGAATATAGACTGTCAGCTTGAAGCGTTCGCCCGTCGCCTTGGGGTCCTGATACCAGTCGGTGATGATGACGCCGCCGAAAGGATCGGCGGAAGCCAGCGGCATGAAGGAAATCGTGTCGAGCGAGGCGCGCCACAGGAAGCTGTTGACGCCAATACCCTGACCGGCGCCCGCATTGTCCTTGCCGCCGCCGAAAAGAGTAATGCCGTCTTCGCCGAAAATGGTCTGGCGGTCGGGATTCCCGGTGGGATGGGTCGGCCCTGTGCCGATTGTCGAGGGGTAGGTGCTGTCGGAACTCTGGTCGCCGCTGCAGGCGCCAAGGGCGAAAGCGCCGAGCGCCAGGCCCATACCGAGCATGGATCTTGTGACAAGCTGAGCCAAAGAGCGGGATTTCCGATTATTTTGATCGACCCAGCGCGACCCGCGCGCAGAAAATTCATTCTTCATCGCTTTACGGCAGTCCTCTATGCGTTACGCCCCGATAGCCCGATTGGCTGCCTCATTTTTACTCATGAGGCAGAGCCGGAGAAGGCTGATTCAGATTGCAGAATTTGACCCTGAATTGTCCCCTTATGGTTCTTGCGCACCTCTCGGTCGCGAGCAAGTGAAATCCGCCAGAAATGGCCAAAAAAGCTGCGTTTTCCGGATCGTCTCGCCGACGAAACCCGTGGCCGAAAGTCGAGGCTCGCCCGATCGGCGTTCCCGGACGGGTCCCTTCGGGGGCTTTCATCCGCTGTGGCGCAATCATCACAAGCTTCGTCCAATGTTGCGCTATTTATCATCAGAACAGCTCCAGAACTTGCCCAGATTGTTCGCAGATGGCTTTGGACACGGCCCTTAAGGCCTTGTTGATTCACGGTTAATCATTTGTGCCCTTTCCGCAACATATGCCGACTTTCACCGTTCTGGAGGGGTCGCCTGACTTGACGTGACAGGCGTATGACCTGATTAATCTACACACGCGCTCGGGGGGCACTTTACGAATTTCGTCAGCCCGGCGATGGAAGCGGCCAGAATTGGAACACCCAGGGTTGGGGCGTCCGATTGTTGGATCGTAAAATTGAACAGCTCACGCTGACCACTGCGAGGAACATATGAAAAAGACACTCCTTGGCACGACCGCTCTTGTCGCAGTCGGCCTTCTTGCCGGCCCGGCGCTCGCGAGCGACCCGCTGAAGGTTACCGTCGGCGGTAACGTCGTCACAGGCTTCTACGTCATCGACGCCGACAATGGCCCCGGCGGCACGTCCTATCAGGACACGAAGGTTGCCGTTGTCGCTCGTAACATCGACATCATCGCCGAAGGCACGCTCGACAATGGCATGACTGCCGGTGTCGACGCCAAGCTCATGCTCGGTTCGGACTTCTCGAACGCGAGCAACCTGAATGCAAACAGCAATGGTTTTGCCACATTCCGTCAGCTTTATGCCTACCTCGAAGGCGGCTTCGGTCGTTTCGAAATCGGTGGCACGGACGGCGCCGCCTACAAGATGCATTACACGTCACCCTGGTTCGTTCCGGGCAACGGCGTCGACAGCCCGAACATCTACAACGCGGCTTCCTCGCCGGTTCGTGCGTCGACCTTCTCGCTCATGGCGACCGACTCCAACAAGGTCAGCTATTTCACGCCGCGTCTCGCCGGCTTCCAGCTTGGCGTGTCCTATACGCCTGAAGCAGGTAGCAACCTTTCGGGTGGACGTAACGTGAGCGCGAATGGTCTGGGCCTCCTTGCCAAGTCGGCTCCTGCAGTGACGGACGTCTTCGAAGTCGCCGCCAACTATGCCGGCACATTCGGTGGTGTTGACGTGGGTGTTGACGGTTTCTACACCAGCGGCGATGCCACGACGCCTGCGACCGATCCGGAAGAATATGGCTTCGGCGCCAACCTCGGCTATGCGGGCTTCACGCTCGGTGGCGCTTACTACCAGTCGAGCGATACGTTCGGCATGAACCCGAGCTCTGGCGCTGGCGCCAAGGTCTGGACTGCCGGTCTGAGCTATGCCACGGGTCCGTGGACGGTTGGCGTTGCCTATCTTAATGGCGATGACGACTCAGACGTCTCGACCAATATGAGCAATGAGTCCTGGCAGATCGGTGGCGGTTACAGCCTTGGTTCCGGTGTGGACCTTGGTCTCGACCTCCAGCTGAACTCCGTCGATACGGGTACGACGACCTACGATTCCAAGTCGGCTGGTCTGGTTCTCGCCGTTTCGTTCTAATCCATTCCCTAAAGGTATGGTTGAGAGAGCGGGTTTTGGCCCGCTCTCTTTTTTTGTGTTGGTCGATATGACACTTATAAACGGTACGGCCCTTTTCATCCCTTTGCGGGTTTTGCTAAGAAGGGTCTGTTTCAATTTGTGAGAGAGTTCGTTCATGGGCGCGATCATCTGGCTTGCCTCCTATCCCAAATCCGGCAACACCTGGATGCGATCCTTTCTGCATAATATGCTGACCAATGCGAAAGAGCCGGTTCCCATTGACAAGCTGACGCTCTTCTGTCTGGGCGAATCTAATGCTGCCCCTTATCTAGAGCGCGCAAAAAAGCCCTTTGAAGATTTGACGGAAGAGGATGTCGTCAGGCTTCGACCGCTTGTTCAGCGCGACTTCACGCGCGCGTCGCCCGACAGTGTTTTCGTCAAGACGCATAATTATCTCGGTACCTTTCACGACCAGCCCATTCACAATATGGATGTGACGGCAGGTGGAATCTACATCGTGAGAAATCCGCTCGATGTCGTTCTTTCCATGCGACACCACTATTCGACAACGATTGATGAAGCGATCAGGCGCATGGGGACGCTGGGGATCGGCACCAAACTTGATCAGGGGCATGTGCCCGAGCTTCACTCATCCTGGTCACATCATGTCGCGAGCTGGACATCGGCACCCAACCCGCAATTGCTGATCTTGCGATATGAGGATCTGCTCAACGAACCACAGAAATATTTCAGACTGACCTGCAATTTTCTCGGTCTCAAGCCGCCGCAGGAGCGGCTCGATCGCGCCATTCGATTTTCGTCCTTCAAGGTTCTGAAGGAGCAGGAAGAAAAAAGCGGCTTTAAGGAAAGGCCGGAAAATGCGACGGCCAATTTCTTTCGTGAAGGCCGCACGGATCAATGGCGCGAAGAACTGACGCCGGAACAGATACGCAAGATCATTTCAGACCATCGCGAGCAGATGGAACGCTTCAATTATATTCCGGCCGACTACGCCTGATCGTCGGTCAGGAAAATGTCGATGCCTGCGATGCCGGTCGCGCCGCTGGCGGCGAGGCGACGGATTTTCGATACATCGTTGACGCCGCCAAGTGCATAGACGGCAAGTCCGTGCTCATGAGCAAGGCGTGCCAGCGCCGTAAAGCGGACAACGCCGAGCGATTGGCCGCCCTGATGACTGCGGGTCGGGAAGACCGGCGAAATCAGAACAGCGTCGACGCCTGCATGGGCCGCAGCGATGACGGCACGCTGCGAATGCGCGGCCGCTGTGATGATGGTTTGCCGATTGACGCGACGCTCGGGTCTATACAGACCATCCGTATACGGTATGTTCAGGCGATGTTCGGGCAGATGCAGATGGAGCGGCAGGCCTTCGGTGCGATGCCCTCGCGGCAGGGCGATAAAGAGGGGGACATGGGATCGTCGCGCGACGCGCGAAAGCGCATGCAGTCGGGTGCGGGAAATTTGCTCCTCATAGGCGCGCCAGACGAGGCCGCAGTCATTCGGTAAATGCGCAAGCATTGCAAATGGATCGGGCGCGCGCTTCCTATCGGTCAGGGCCAGGAAGCGGGGCAGGCGGCGCGCGGTCTCGCGCGATGCCAAGAGGAAACCGGGAACTCTCATTCCCTTGCGATCCCTGTCTTGTCACCCACCTTGTCACTTCGGCGCGCTGTCACTAGCCTTGTCCTTTGAAATTTCCACGAGAAGAACAGCATAGATATGCCTGAAGGATTTCCCAAGGACAGTGAAAACGGGGCCGCGCGTCTGGCGGCCATTCGCGATCGTATCGATGCGGCGGCGCGGGCCGCAGGCCGCACAGATCAGCCGACGCTCGTCGCCGTCTCGAAAACATTCGAGGCCGCCGACATCAGGCCGCTGATCGAGGCGGGCCAGCGTATCTTCGGGGAAAACCGCGTGCAGGAAGCGGCAGGCAAATGGCCGGCCCTCAAGGCGGAGACGCCCGGCGTCGAACTTCATCTGATCGGCCCGTTGCAGACCAACAAGCTCAAACAGGCGCTGGAACTTTTCGACGTGTTCCATACGCTCGACCGGATGCGTCTGGCGCAGGCGCTGGTCAAGGCGCGTGAGGAGGGCGCGAAAATCCCGCGTCTTTTCGTGCAGGTGAATACGGGCGCCGAGCCGCAGAAGGCGGGCATTCTTCCCGATGAGGCGGATCGATTCATCGAGACATGCCGGAGCGCGTTGGCGCTCCCCGTTGAGGGTCTGATGTGCATTCCGCCGGTCGATGAAGACCCTGCGCCACATTTCCATATGCTTGCGGAGATGGCGGCGCGTCATGCGCTGCCAAACCTGTCGATGGGCATGAGTGCGGATTTTGAAGTGGCGATCCGGTGTGGCGCGACGCATGTGCGTGTCGGCAGCGCGCTTTTTGGAACCCGACCCGCGCTCACGCCGTCAGTCTGATGGTCATCCGCGTTTGCGGGGTGACGTTCTTCAGCACTTCCAGCATATCGGAAAAGAGGAGCGCGACGCAGCCTTCGGTTGGTTGCAGGACGCTATCGATCTCCTTTGCGAGATGAAAGAAAATGGCGCTGCCTTTGCCGGGGACGACGGGATCGTCGTTATAGCCCAGCATGATGACGATGTCGTAGAGGTGATCCTCGCGCCAGAGTGTTTCATGGCTTGCGGGATAGGGGCGTGTGACAGGTCGATTATAGGCCGGATCGCCCGGCGCGTCGCACCAGCCTTCGTCGGGGCGCAATTCATGTGTCGTAAGAAGGCTTGCAGGCGGGGAGATCCTGTCGGCGCGAAAGTGCAATTCGCGCAAGGGGTATACGCCAGTGGGCGTTGCGCCGTCGCCTTCCCGCTTGTCGGCGATGATGCCGCTGCGCCCCAGCGCGCAAGGACAGGTCTGCCCGTGAAAACGAAGCAGACCGTGTGTCGCCCCGGGGGGCGCTTCAACAAGGATGTCTGTGGCGGCTATGTCTGACATGCATCAAGTCTAGGACGTGTGTCTCATGTCGTATAGAGATGCAGGGGGTGGGATCAGAATGCGCCAGCACTCGCGCTGGCCAGACCGTTCGTCGTGGCGCTGAGCGAGAGGCTTCTGGCCTGAGCCGCCTTCAACGCATCGAGCTGGCTGAGGCCGGCCTCCATCTTGCTGGCGATGCCCGAAATGTTTGCAGGCGTTGAGGCCGATGTTGAAGCGGCCACGGGAGCCGGCGTGTCCGAAGCGCCCGATGCCTGCGCTACTATTTTCCCGGCGAGAGCGGCATTGGCTTTTTTGGCCGCCTCAGGATCATCGAAGGACCCGATCAGCGCATTGAAAGCTTCCGGGCTCAGTTGCGGCAAGGCGGGCGCTGGTCTGGTTGCGCTAGTCGGTGCGGCTTCAGGCTTCTGGGGCGTTGCCGCAGCTGCCGAGCCTGTCGAGGCCTTGGGCGCAATCGAGCCTGTGATGAGTGCGGCGTTTTCTGCTGTCGGGTCGTTGGCGGAAGCCAGTTTGACGGGCTGGGTGTCGGGACTTGCCGCGTCCGAGCCAAACAGGCTTGCCATGACATGGCCGCCAATGTCTTCGCCGGTGGCGATATCAATGGCGCTGTTTGCCATCGAGGCCACGAAGCCAATGGCGCCGCCATAAAGAGCGCCGCCGGCAATGCGGGCCTGATTGGAAATCTGGTCGCCTGTCAGTTCACGATAGATGGAAGAGACTACGGGAATGTGCTGAAGCGGATTTATCGTATCGACCAGATCGGCAAAGCTCCCGCCGTTGGTCGCCTCGCCCTTGGCCTGCGCGTTTCGCAGGGCCTGGAAGGCGTCTGAAGCCATATTGTGCTTGCCGTTATAGGTCTGCGGCACTGTCTGGGCGAAATTGGTCATGAGTCTTGAGGAGCAAGGGTCGGGCCAGTTGAAAAACCCTAAAAGCGGGGGTTTTCTTCTTCATGTCTTGTAAATACGGGGCAAAATCTGCCCCTTGCCATGCATGTACGGCAAAATCCGCCCGGCAGGTACGCCGTCGTCAGCTAATGATTGGTTGCAGCATCGGCCTATGGCAAACTTGTACTCTTCATTCGTGACGTGTTTTCAATGGCGCTCGCCATTCTTCAGGCTGGTTCAATATCCTCATGACAAAGCGACCTTCCTTCCCGAATTCGATTCCGGGCGCGACCAATCCGACAGTCGGTCTGCCGGGAGCGGGCGGTAATATGCGCGCGACGGTCCAGATACCGGGTTTGAAGCCCGCGGCACCCGTCGCGCCTCAAGGACCGACGTCTCAAGGCGCTCCCTCCCAGGAAGAAATTGCGCAGGCCTTGCGTCAGGGCGGACGGCTTTTTGCGGCAAAGAAATTCGACGAGGCGGAAGAGATCGCAAGGCTGGTGCTGAAGTTTGCGCCGCGCAACGCCGACGGCATGCATTTACTCGGGCTTGTGTTGCAGGCCAAGGGAAATCCAGCTGAGGGTGAGCGCTTGATGGTGAAGGCGTTGAAGATTGCCGGGTCCCATCCGGTGCTGCTGGTCAATCTGGGCAATGCGGCGCGGGCGCAAGGCAAGATCGCCAAAGCATTGAAATATTATGATCAGGCGGAAAAGCTTTTTCCATTTCATGACGACACTTATCTGGAGCGCGGCATTCTCTATGTCGACAGTCGCCGTCTTCTCGAAGCACTGGAAAACTTTGAACATCTGATCGATTCAGGTTCTGACAGTCTGGCGGCATATTCTGGCGCCGCTCATGCAGCCTCCGAGCTTGGACAATTTCAGCGTGCAATCGATTATTGTGAAAAGGTCAAAGAGAAATTCCCTGAAGCGCCCGTCGAGATATTGGCGATGATCGCCATTTCCTATGAGCGGTTGAGCAAGCTACCCGAGGCCATCGAAGCTGCGGCGCATGTATTTGCTATCGACCCTGATCACTGTCCGACATTGCGGGCATGGGCCAAGGCCAAACGTCGTCTTGCGAAGCGCGATCCGGAAATTCTGGCTTCCTTGAAGCAGCGTCTCGAAGAGGTTGATCTGAAAAAACAGACCAAGGCTGATGCCCGTGTCATTTTTTCCGAGCTGGCGAATATCTGTGAAGATCTTGGCGATGTCGATGCGGCGTTTGCCTATTTTCAAAAGCAGAATGATATAATGATATTAGCGGCTGAAGAGGCGGGGGCAGACACGACAACCTATTTCGCCAATGTGATCGGCATGATTGAAAAATTCAGCCCTGAATATCTCGACAAGCTGAATTCAAGTCTAAGCAACGAGCGGATTGAGGGCGAACTCACACCTGCCTTTATTGTTGGTTTTCCACGGTCAGGCACGACATTGCTAGATCAGATTTTCGACGCTCACCCCGATATTCGGGTCATCGAAGAACAGCCGATGATCCGTAAGGTCTTTGATGCTGCATCTGCATTGCCCGGTGGCTATGACAAGGCGCTTTCCAATTTGAAGGAAGGCCAGCGCAAGAAACTTCAGGATGTCTACTGGACCGAAGCCAGGCGGCGCGTCACATTGGATAAGCCTGTCATTGTGGACAAGTTGCCTTTGAGCATTATTCATATGCCGCTCATCAAGACAGTTTTTCCCAACGCCAAGATTATTCTAGCGCTTCGTCATCCGGCGGATTGTTCGCTGTCGTGTTTCATGCAGGATTTCGAGCCGAACTCCGCCATGCTGAATTTCACCAGCCTTGAGGGAACGGCAAATCTCTATGATCTGGTGATGACCTTGTGGGAGCGCTATGAGGCGCATCTGTCGCTGAACGTGCGGCGTGTTCACTATGAAAAGCTGATCGTCGATCTCAGGGGCGAGGTCGAGCCTGTGTTGAATTTCCTCGGTCTCGAATGGAACGAGGCGATGGCTGATCCCGCCGCGCATGCGCGGGCGCGCGGAACGATCCGTACGCCCTCTTATGCGCAGGTGACGCAACCGATCTACGGCACGTCGGCGGATCGCTGGCGGCGCTATGAGAAACATCTCACGCCGATCCTGCCGAAGCTCGAAAAGCATATTCGCTATTTCGGTTATTCGCTTTGATGGAAAAATGCGCGACGCGGGGCCGCGTGTCATGAAACAGAAGCGTATTGTGATAGCAGATCGCGATCCAAAGTTCTGTGAAACGCTGAGCGAGCAACTGGCTCTCCATGAAGATTATGCTTGCCGGTCTTTCCGCGATGCGGCGTCTGCCCTGGCGGCAATCGATGCGGAGGTTCCCGATATTCTGTTGATCGATCCCGATCTGCCGGACATGGGTTTGCGGGATTTTCACGCGGCCCTGCATGACAAGGGCATCGATGCGCCAATTATCTTCATGATGCGGGCAGGCGATGCAGAAGATGAAGAGAGCCTTGCCGATCTCGAAGGCGTTCATGATTTTCTGATGCGGCCGTTCCGCCTTGCCGATCTGCTGGCGCGCGTGAAGGTCAATCTTCGCGCCACGGAAACGCAGGGCGAAGACGATATTCCGATCGGTCCCTACCGGTTTCGCCCTGCCGCAAAGATGTTGCTGGAGAAGGGGGCGGATGGAGCTGAGCGCAAGATAAGGCTTACCGAGAAGGAAGCCGACATTCTCAAATTTCTGTCGGATGAAGGTGGGCAGGTGGTGTCGCGCGATGTGCTGCTGGCGGAAGTCTGGGGATATAATTCCGGCGTCACCACGCATACGCTGGAAACGCATATCTACCGGCTGCGTCAGAAGATCGAGCCGGATGTGTCGGACGCAAGAATTCTGGTGACGGAGGCGGGCGGTTATCGGTTGGCGCGATGAGGCGTCAGGCGTCGCCGTCGACATGGGCGGTGAGCTCGTAGGCGTCGATAAATTCGCGCGGCATGCGTGTCGCGCGGCCCGTCTCGATATTGATGCAGACGAATTCGCTCATGCCGCGCAGAAGCGTGACGCCTGTCTCGACTTTCACGAACTGAAAGTGGCGACGCAGGCGCAACCTGGCGTCATTGCCGGTGATCCAGGTGGCGCAGAGCACCTTGTCGCCTTCGTGCGAAGGAGCGAGATAGTCCAGCTCGTGACGGCGTACCACCATGCCGCGATTGAGCCGGGCATAGGCGGTGAAGTCGAGACCGAGCGCTTGCGAATGAGCCCAGGCGGTCCTGGCCATCCAGGTCAGATAGACAACATTGTTCGTATGCTGAAAATCATCGATATGCTGGGGCTCGACGGTCACTTCAAGGATGAAGGGGCGGGGGTAATCCCAGATGATTTCCGACATGGTTTCCCCTAGGTCAAGGTTCAGGTTTCTACCCGTTGTCTTAATGTCTGCGGGCTTTTCTCGCAATGGCGGAGCGGCCAAGGCTCGGTTATGATGTTTTCATGAGCCTCAGAACCATTATTACGCTTTTGCGCCGTCACGACCTTTTTGCACAGGTCGATGCGGCGCGTCTTGAGGTGATCGCCTTTACCGCGGAACGCGAAACGTTCGAGCCGGGGGACATATTGTTCGAAGAGGGAGAGGAGGCGTTCGACGCCTATCTCTTTCTCAAGGGTCAGGCGGTGATGTTTTCCGGTGACGAGGCGACGGCGACCAAGCACAAGGTCGATGTCGGCGATCTCGTCGGCGAGAAGATATTGCTGGGCGAAGGTCATTATCGCTCGACAATCCGGGCGACGGCTCACGTCGAGGTGCTTTGCGTCAGCCGTTATCTTTTCCAGCGCATGCTGGAGGAGTTTCCTGAAATGGCGGGCGCTGTGGCCGCCGCGCTGGCGCGCAGGCTCGATGTGACGATGGGCGAAATGACGAAACTGGCGGCGGACATGAAGCGGCCCGCAGCGGAAAACAACAAACCAAGAGAGCAGACCGAGACATGACGACGAGTGAGGGATCAAAGCCCGAAGCGGCCGCAATGCCGGAAGGAAACTGGCCGCCCAATATTCAGGCGGTGTTCAAGCGCATGGCGCCTGCAAGCCGCTATCTGGGGCTCGAGATCGTGAGCGCGGATGCACAAGCGCGCAGCGTGGAAGTGGCGTTCAACGCAGGGCCGGAGCTTTGCAATATGTGGGGCGGCATTCAGGGCGGCATGGTGGCGGCCATGCTCGACGATGTGATGAGCCTGGCGGTGGGGCTCGATCTCGAATGGGGCCAGATCAGCCCGACGCTGGAGTTGAAAGTCTCGATGCTCGCGCCGGCGCGGCCCGGACGCATCACGGGGCGAGGGCGCGTCATCAAGCGGGGCAAGTCGGTCGGATTTATCGAAGGCGAGTTGCTGGACGCTGAAGGCAATCTGCTGGCGACGGCAAGTTCGACGGCGACATTCGTGACGCTCAAGCGCAAGGAAAAGCCTGCCGCAGAGTAATCGGTCGCCCGTCAGGCGTAGGCGTGCGTTTCGAGATAGGCGCGCGCCTTTTCCGAAAGATGCGTTTCGAAGAGCGCGAAGTGGTGACGAATGCCGGCATTGAGCGCCATGCGATCGAGCTTCACGACGCGCCTCGTCTCGCGCAGAAAGCTCGGCCAATAGCGCACCACGATCCAGACGTTATCTGCCAGAGGCGCGATCTCGTCTTCGGGAATGGCGAGATGTCCCGCCTCGATCATCTGGCGATACATCTTTTGCAGAATGGCGGTGGTGCGCTCGTAGACGCGGGCGACCTTGTGTTCGAGTTCGGGGTCGGTGCGGCCGAACTCGGCCTGGTCGCGATAGAGGAACTGATATTCCCAGACTTCCTCGAACATCAGCCGGTTGAACTGGATATAGGCGTCGAGCACGGTTTCGGGTGTCGATTTGATGGCGAGACGCGTGTCGATCCGGCGGATCAGCGCGTGTTGATGTGTCTTGACCAGATCCTTCTTGGTCCGGAAATGGTACCAGAGGTTGCCTTCCGAAATGCCCACTTCCTCCGAGATGCGCGCCGTGGTGACGGTGTCGTAGCCGTTCTCGTTGAAGAGCCGCAGGCTGGCATTGAGGATGCGGTCCTTGGTCTTGGGGGATTTGGTCGTCTTGGGCGCCATGCGGGCTGTCGCTTCTCTCAACTGAACTCGGGGACCCGCTCTCAAAAACGAGCATTTTCGTCGCGTCACGGGGCTTTTTTGCCGAGACGCGGCGGGTCGGAGTTTGGGGTCTTGCAGATATAGGGTCAATACCCTAGATTGGCTTCATTGCCCATATCGAGAAGTCGCGGATGAATGACCCTTCAAACCGTGGCCGGGGCTTTGAGGAAACTTGCAAGGAGCGGGACGAACCCCATCGAGGCGGATGCCCCCAAGAGAGCCTGCCCCCCAGGCTCAGACTGCCAAGGTGACGATCACGGGCACGTGATCTGAAGCCCGCTCCCATCCCCTCGCTTCCCTGATGATCTTCATCTCTTTCGCCGCGTCTTTCAGCGTCGGCGTCACCCAGACGTGATCGAGGCGACGGCCCTTGTCGGCGGCGTCCCAGTCCTTGGCGCGGTAGCTCCACCATGAATAGAGCTTTTCATTTTCGGGCACGAACTGGCGTATGACATCGACCCAATTGTGAGAGGCGATGAGCTTGTTCATCATCTCCACTTCGACGGGTGTGTGGCTGACGACTTTCAAGAGTTTCTTGTGGTCCCAGACATCGTGTTCGAGCGGCGCGATGTTGAGATCGCCGACCAGCACCATGCGCGAGGTGTCTTTCTTCTTGTGGCTCTTGTACCAGTCGGTCATTTCCTGAAGGAAGTCGAGCTTGTGACCGAATTTCTCGTTTACTTCGCGATCCGGCTCGTCGCCGCCCGCGGGCACGTAGAAATTATGGACGGTGAGGCCGTCGGGAATGTCGAGATCGACGGAGACGTGGCGGGCATCGCCCTTGTCGCAGAAATCGCGCTTGTCGCTTCTGGTGAAGGGGATGCGGCTGGCGATGGCGACCCCATGATAGCCCTTCTGGCCGTGGATCGCGACATGCTCGTAACCGGCCTTGTGAAAATCCTTCAGCGGAAAGGCGTCATCGACGCATTTGATTTCCTGAAGGCAAAGCACATCGGGCTTTTCATTCTTCAGCAGATCCTTGACGAGTTCGATCCGGAGCCGCACGGAATTGATGTTCCATGTGGCGATCTTCAATTTCCGTTTGGGCATGAGACTCTCTTGATGGGAAAGGGCGCGGCTTTCAGAAAATATTGAAGCTCATGCCCGCAAGGCCGATGGGCCAGTGGCCATGTGTGAAAAGCGCGAACTTGCGATGGAAGGGATGGTCTGCATCGCTCTCGGCAATGAGGGCCAATACCGCGTTGTGTGCGGATTGAATGGCGGCGCCTGCAGCGGCGTCGAGAAGGGCGTCATCGTCGATTTCGGCGAAGGCGGCGGCTTCACGTATAGCCGCCCCGATGCGTTTGCCGAGAATAGCGGAAACATGGGTGAGCGCGATCGTCAGGCCTTCTTCGGATAATTGCTCCAGCGCTTCGCTGGCGAGACCGGCGCGCAGGCTCTCCTCGATTTCCCACTGGGCGGTGTCGAAGTCGAGACCGCTGGCGGCATCCAGTGCATCTTCCCATTCGGCGATGCGGGCGACTTCCGCGTCAGGAAAACCCAGCCCGTCGAGATAGGCGCGCGCCAGCGCCTTTGTTTCGCGGTTGAGCGGACGGCCGAGATGGGCGAACCACGGCATGTGAACGGCTTCTTCGGCAAAGGCGCGGACGCCGCGCAGCAGGGGAATTTCTTCCTCCAGCTCGTCCAGCTCGTCGTCGCTCAGGACGATCTCGTCGGGGTATTCGTCTTGGTTTTGCATGGCTTGCTTATACGCGGGGAAGAGGGC
>JBAQNC010000304.1:0-1600 GCA_049303435.1 Parvibaculum sp.
CTGCGTGGACTGTTCCTTCTTGTAGCGCAGCGAGGACCACAGGGACACCAGAATGAAGGCCACCCCCGCCAGGCCCGTGAACCACTCGGGGATGTGGTATTCGACGCTGGCGAACATGATCAGTGCCAGGATGCCGATCGCATAGTGGGCGCCGTGCTCGAGGTAGACGAATTCCTGCAGCGTGCCCTTGTCGACCAAAAAAACGGTCATCGAACGCACGAACATGGCGCCGATGGCCAGCCCGAGCATGATGACAACCACGTCGCTGGTGATCGCAAAGGCGCCGATCACGCCGTCGAAGCTGAAGGAGGCGTCCAGCACCTCGAGGTACATGAAGCCGCCGATGCTGCCGCGCGAGACCATCTTGCCGATCGAGGGGTCGGCCTCTTCTTCCTCGAGCAGGCCGCTGACCCAGTCCACGCCCACGTAAATGACGACCCCGACCACGCCCGAGGCGAGCACGCTCAGCTTGCGTGCCTCGGGCACCAGCGCCATGCTGACGAATACCGCGCTCAGCGTGAGCAGCACGGCCAGCCCTTCGGTGCCATACTGACCAAGCTTCTCTTCGATCCAGCCCAGCCAGTGAAGTTCCTTCTCCTCATCGAACAGGAAGTTGAGGAAAACCAGCATCAGGAAGGCGCCGCCGAAGGCGGCCACCTCGGCGTGGTTGGTGCTCAGGTGGCGCGAATATTCGGCCGGGTTCTCGATCGCCATCTGCCACACGTCGACCAGGCCGAGGCCGGTCGCGACCGAGACGATCAGCAGCGGGAACAGCAGGCGCATGCCGAACACGGCGATCAGGATGCCGACCGTGAGGAACAGCTTGCGCCAGAACTCGTTCCAGTGGCGCAGCACGGAGGCGTTGACCACCGCGTTGTCGAACGAGAGCGAGACTTCGAGCACGCCCAGCACGGCCGTGATCCACAGGGCCTGCAGCATGCCGGGGGTGCCGCCACGCGAAAAACCCCACCATCCGGCCAGGCCCATCAGAATGATCGTGACGACGAAAGACAAGGTGAAGTGCCGCATGGTCGAGCTCCCAATTGTTTGAAATGCCAGCGTGTTAGTGATATTACCTGTTCTGGGACCCAGACAGGCGCATCGGATGCCCCTCGGGCGGGGCGATCTGCGATAATTCCGCTTAGCATTTTACTCATGGAAGAAGCATGGAAATTATTTATTTAATCACGCCGCTACTGACCTGGCTGGCGGTCGGTCCGCTCAAGTTCCTGATCAATAGCGCGCGCCAGCGCCGCTGGGCCTTCAACCTGGTCGGCAATGGCGGCTTCCCGAGCAATCACAGCGCGGTCGTGACCAGCATGGCGACCCTGATTGCGCTGCGCGAGGGCATGCAGGAACCCGCCTTCGGGGTGGCCGTGACGCTGGCGTTCATCGTCATGATCGACGCCAACAGCCTGCGCCGGCACGTGGGGCGCCAGGCGGCGGCGATCAACCGGCTGGCCGGGCCTGAGGCCGGCACGCCATTGCGTGAGCGCATGGGCCATACCCTGGTCGAGATCGGCGGGGGAATCTGCACCGGCATCGCCATCGGTTTTGCCATCGACTATCTGTCGCGCCAGTTCTGAGCATGGAAGTGGGT
>JBAQNC010000305.1:0-5124 GCA_049303435.1 Parvibaculum sp.
ATCGTCGGGCATGCGCTCGTTGATGAGGCTGAAGAACTCGCGTGTGAGATAGGGACTGCCCCATTTGCGCTGGCCGGTGTCCATGTAGAACGCATAGAAGGCGTCCCAGTGGGCTTCCGTGAGATCGCTGCCTGTAACCCATTCGACTTCTATGCCGTTGCTCAGCGCCTTTTCGCGTTCCTTTCGGATCATCTTGCGTTTGCGTGAGGAGAGATCGCTTAGGAAATCATCGAATGTCTTGTAGTCCTGATTGAGCCAGTGAAACTGCTGATCGTTGCGCAAGAGCAAACCGTGTTCGCCGAGCTTCTTCCATTGTCGCTCCGGCAAAAAGGTGAAGTGAAGTGACGAAACCCCGGTGCGGCGCGCGACCTCGATGGCGGCGGCAATCAGTTGTTCTTCCGCCGCGTCGCGCCCGGGTCCCGTCTTGGTGAGCAGGCGCGGGCCGGTGGCCGGCGTGAAGGGAACGCTGACCTGCAATTTGGGATAATAGCTTCCGCCTGCGCGCTCGAAGGCGTCCGCCCAGCCGTGGTCGAAGACATATTCGCCGCGGCTATGGCCTTTCAGATACATCGGCACACATCCGGCAAGTCCACCTGCGGGGTCTTCCAGCAGAATGTGGTAGGGCATCCAGCCGGTGCGGCGCGTTGCCGATCCGCTTTCTTCCAGCGCATGCAGAAAGGCGTGCGACAGAAAAGGATTATATGGATCGCCGGTGGGGTTGGCGCAGGCGTTCCATTGGTCCGGGTCAACGGCTCCCAGTCCTTGCGCTATCTTGATGATGGCCTGCTCTGCGTCGCCCATAGCTGAAGTCTAGTTCCTGCTTGCGCGCTATCCAATCTCGAAGATGGCTTCGACTTCGACGGCAATGTCGACCGGCAGGCTTGGGGCGGAGACTGCCGAGCGCGCATGGCGTCCTGCATCGCCGAAGATTTCAACCATCAGGTCCGAGGCGCCATTGATGACGAAAGGTTGCTGGTTGAAATCGGGTGTCGAGTTGACAAAGCCCAACAACTTCACGACGCGCTTGACGCGATCGAGGTCCCCATCGACGGCGTTCTTCAACTGGGCGATGACGTTGAGCGCGGTAAGGCGCGCGGCGGCCTTGCCTTCCTCGACGTCGAAGTCGCGTCCGAGCTTGCCCGCATAGGCAACGCCATCGGGACCCATCGGGCCCTGTCCGGAGATAAAGACCAGCTTGCCGGTCACGACATAGGGCACGTAATTAGCCACTGGTGTGGCGGCCTTTGGCAGGGTGATTCCCAATTCGCTCAGTCGCGCTTCGATCTTTCCGCTCATGATTCATTTCCCGGTTGTGGTGGCTTTTGTGCCTCTTATCCGTGAGACTATATCTAGCATAAGTAACGAGCAGGGTCGAAAACCCGGTGGCCTCGGGGCCGGAGAGAAAATATGAAAAGTTCGATGCGGACACCGGCTGACGATGGCCTTTTCATGCCCGCCGAGTGGGAGCCTCATGCGCGCTGCTGGATGCAATGGCCGTCACGGGCTGAAGTCTGGCGCGAGCAGTTGCCGCAGACCTATATGGCCTATGCGCGCGTGGCGCGTGCCATTTCCGAATTCGAGCCCGTCTCGATGGTATGCCGTCCGTCCGATGTCGCGCAGGCGCAGCTAGCCTGCGGGCGTGGCGTCGAGGTCGTGCCTTTCGAGATTGATGATTCCTGGGCACGGGATTCCGGCCCGACCTTTCTCAGCGATGGCGACGGTCATGTGGCAGGCATCCATTGGCGATTTAACGCCTGGGGCAACTCCTATTCGCCACATGACAATGACGCCAAGGTGGGCGGGCTGATCCTGAAGCATCTTGGCGCGCGCTGTTATGAAGGACCGATGGTCCTTGAAGGCGGGTCCATTTGTGTCGATGGCTACGGTACCTTGCTCACGACGGAAGAATGTCTCTTCAATGAGAACCGCAATCCGGAATTGACGCGGCAGCAGATCGAGGAGCGTCTTGCGTTACACCTTGGCGTGCGGCGGATCATCTGGCTCGATCAGGGGCTGGAGGATGACGAGACCGACGGTCACGTGGACATGATCTGTTGTTTTGCGGGGCCCGGTCGCGTTCTGTTGCATATGCCGGAGGACACGAGCGATCTCAACTGGAAGCGGATGCAGGACAATCGCAAGCGGCTTGAAGCGGCCAAGGATGCGCGCGGCAACAAGCTCGAAATCATCGAATTGCCGCAGCCGAAGATCAATCGCAAGCGTGATGATGGGCGTCGGCTTTCAACATCCTACGTGAACTTTTATATCGCCAATGGCGGCATCGTCATGCCGAGCTTCGACGATCCGAACGACGATGTGGCGAGGGGAATTATCGCGGCCGCATTTCCTGATCGCAAGGTCGTTCAGGTGCCCGCTCTGGATATCGCTGTTGGTGGCGGCGTCATTCATTGCATCACGCAGCAGCAACCTGTCGGCGAAATTACGGGTGCGTGAGAGATTTAGCCATGAAAGGCCGACAAACGGACGGCGCGGCTTCCATTATTTTTGTCGGCATACATGGCCTTGTCAGCACGGTCGAGCAGGTCGTCCATATCGGTCGAGCCGTCATAATGGGCAATGCCGATGCTCGCCCGAATTGAAATTTCGCCTTCAGGCGATTTGACTGACATGCTGTTCAGCCCACGGATCAGATGGTGGGCACGTTCGCGTGCGGGCTCATGCTCGGCGCGGACGAACAGGATGGTGAATTCATCTCCGCCGAGACGGGCGGCATAGTCGGTGGCGCGAACATTCTGCTGCAAATAGCGACCGACATTTTTCAGCACCATGTCGCCGATCTTGTGACCGTAGCGGTCATTTGTGCCTTTGAAATCGTCAAGGTCGATATAGGCGAGAATGCCGCCTTCATCGTAGCGCGCGGCGCTCAGAAGGTTGCGCTGCATGACGCCTGCAAAACCGCGCCGGTTGAGAAGGCCGGTGAGTTCATCGGTAATGGCAAGGCTTTCGAGATGCGCGACGCGGGCGTTGAGCGCCAGGATGCGTTGCTCGACTTCTTCTGCATAACGCAGGGCGCCTGCCACAAGGCGGCTTGGTCGCATGACGTGTCTTGCATCGCTTGCGAAGTTGCGAAAGCGCTCGGTCGCTTCGTCAAATGCGAACAGTAGTCCATCTGTCTTTGATGGTATGTGGTGTGTCGCACTCAGTCTTGCATGTTTCATGGTCGTCCCCCGACCCATGGTGAAATGAACGATGTATATCTAGCAATTCGCTTGCCAGATTGTCGCACTCATATATTTCAACGCTTTAGCTTGGTCTCTCTCCTCGTGGCAGGGGAGGTCTTGGCGCATTTTGCCGACGGGTCGGCAAAAATTACCTACGCGACCCGATCATGCGGCGACTTGCCCGCGAAGAATGCTTCGAGATTGGCGAGCGCGCGAAAGCCCATTGCGTTGCGCGTTTCCAACGTGGCGCTGCCCAGATGAGGCAACAGAAAAGCGTTCGGGAGATCACGATAGCGTGGATCGATATTGGGCTCGTTGTTGAATACGTCGAGGCCGATGGCGGCCAGATGCCCGCTCTTGACCGCCTCGATCAGGGCATCGTCAATGATGATGTCGCCGCGCGCGGTGTTCACCACGATCGCGCCTTTCGGCAACAAGGCGAGCGTGCGGGCATTGATCAGTCCGCGCGTTTCCGTCGTCGAAGCGCAATTGATCGAAAGGAATTCCGACTTTTCGAGCAGTTCGTCGAGCGTCGCATGAAAGGTGGCGTCGACGCCCTCCACGGGGCGTCGGTTGTGATAGTGGATTTTCATGCCAACGGCCTTCGCGCGCTTGGCTACGGCCTGCCCGATACGGCCCATACCCAGAATGCCGAGCCGCTTGCCTGTCAGCGAAACGCCCAACATGCCGGTGGGCGCCCAGTTCGTCCAGGTATCTTCGCGGATGACAGTCATGCCTTGCGCGGCGCCTCGTGCTGCGCCGAGGAGGAGGAGCAGGGCGATATCGGCGGTCGCGTCCGTCAACACGTCCGGCGTGTTTGTGACGACGATGTTCCTGCGGGCGGCGGCTTCAAGATCGACGTGGTCCGTGCCTACCGCGAAGTTGGCGATGATCTTGATGGTTGCAGGCAGTCGTTCGATTGTGGCGGCGTCGATGCGATCTGTCACTGTGGCGAGAATTCCATCCTGGCCCTTGGCCAGTTCGACGAGCCTGGCGTGATCGATCAGCGCGTCATCCTTGTTTCTCTTGATAGTAAAGAGCGTTTCCGCCCGTCTTTCGACGTCGGGAGGGAGTCTTCGGGTGATGAGAATTTTCGCTGACATGCTGTACCGTAACAGAGAACAAATAGAATGATGACTTTACCATCTGTTTACTTGCCGACAGTATGTCGGCAAGGTTCACTATCGCAAGATTGAACGGACGCTATCGACGGAAAAGGCGGGGGGCGTATGAGCAAGGCTTCAAAAACTTCGATGCGTTTTGGTACTGCCCTTGCCTTTGTGGCATTGGGCATGGCGGTGCTCATTGTCGCTGCGATCGTTATCGCGTCAGAGGTCCGGCGCGACATAAAGATCATGACGCCGCAGGCTCATCGCGCGATCTATGATCTCAGTCTTGACAACGTGAATTCAGACAGTTCGGTCGCGAGTCTTGACGGTCGTATGGTGGTCGAGTGGCGAGGTGGTCCGCGTTGCGAGGGCTATACATCCGAGCAACGTGTCGTGACGCGTAGCCTGGACGATCAGGGGCAATCTTCGGTCCATGATATTCGACTTAATGCATGGGAATCCCTGAACGGGAATGAATTCCGTTTCGATCGCGTTGAATATTTCAATGGCAGGAAAGAGGTTCACGAATACGGGACAGCCAAACGTGAAAACGGGACCGTCGCTCTGGTGTTGAATGAGGAGGAGCCACGCTTCCTACCTGATAATGTACTTTTTCCAAGCGCTTTCAACCTTGCCATGAACAAGGCGATGACGCGTGGCTGGACCTCCTTCAGTCATCCTTTGTTTGATGGAGCGCAGGATTCGGCAACCTTGGTGACGGCATTCATCGGCAAGCCGACGGCCCCGGTCGATGACGCGCGCAAGATCAAGATAGGGCATCAGAGATACGGTATGCCGCTTTTCAGATTGAAGGCGCGCCTGATTCATATGAG
>JBAQNC010000306.1:0-15051 GCA_049303435.1 Parvibaculum sp.
CCCACGGGCGCATCGATTTCGCCGCTTGCCACATGGGCCGAAGGCGCAGGTCGCCAGACCATCGGCAGGCGCATCAGCGCATCGACATGGAATGGGCCTTTATAGAGCATGCCGAAATCGCCCTGCATCTCGCCGTGATCGGTGGTGAAGATCACATCGGTATCCTCGCCCCAGCCGCGTGCCTCGACGCGTTTCATCACGCGGCCCAGAGCCTCGTCGATCAACTCGTTCATGATGTGAACCTTGGCGTTCACCTCGCGGATATTGTCGGCGGTCAGCGCCTTGGGACGATAGTTTTCCGGCCCGCCTTCGCGATTGACGAAACGCCCTTCATAGCAGGCGAGCCAATGGGCGGGCTTCTGCTGCAAAATCTTGACGATATTTTCTTCAGATCCGGGATGCCCGTCAGGCAATGGCAGATCGCGCCAGTTGCAGCGATGGTTTTCTGAAAGCGGCGGGTCCCAGGGATGATGCGGATCGGGAAAGCTCACCCAGACGAACCAGTCATCGTCCGGGTCCAGACTATCGAGAAATTCGATGGTGCGGTCGGCCACCCAGTCGGTGTGATAGCACGCGCGGGGGATCGGGTTGTCCTTGGTCTCCGGCGCGCCCGTGTCGCCGCCGCCGGAGGCATCGAGCAGCGCGGCGAAATCGTTGAAATGCTCGTTGTGGTTCTTCTTCAGCCAACGGCCATAGTGGCCCACCGAGCGGCCGAAGAAATTGGGGATATGGGTCGCATGCACCGCCCGGTCGAAACCGCGCCAGGGGCCCATGTCGCCCGTCGCCTGCCGCTTGTTCTCCGCAAAGCGTTGCTGGAAATCCATATTGGGTTCGAAATGCGCCTTGCCGAGCAGCGCCGTCTTGTAGCCTGCCTTGTCTTTGAGATATTGCGCGATGGAGGGCGCGTCTTCGGGCAGTGGAATCCCGTTGGCGACGACGCCATGCGTGCGCGCATATTGGCCCGTCAGAATGGTCGAGCGCGCGGGCATGCAGACCGTGTTCTGGTTATAGGCGCGCTTGTAGTTGAGCCCCTGTTTCGCCAAACCGTCGATCACCGGCGTGCGCGCGAATTTGTTGCCATTCACCCCCAGCGCGTCGAAGCGCTGCTGATCGGTGGTTACAAACAGGATTTTCCGGCCCATATTTCTGCCCTTCAGCCTAATGCATGACATTAATCTAGGTTTGAACGGGGACCACGGCAAGCAAGCGCGCGCTATCGAAGACTTACATCTTCGTAAGAATGACAACGACCGAAGATCAGGAGCAACCTCGCCCCGACCACCGTCATCTATCAAGTAACCAGCTTTAGTGTGCATAAATATGTCTCTTGGAACACTTTCATAAAAAGTGTTCTAAGAGACACCTGTTGACAAAGTGTCTTTCAGGACATATTTTCATAAAGTGTCATATAGAACACTTTGGTGGAACCATGATTTCGTCAACGAAAGTCCGCACCGTCCGGGAAATCGGCCAGATCGCTCGACAACGCCGGAAAGACCTGGGTTGGACACAGCAGGATCTTGCCACCCGGATCGGCTCGCAAAAGAAGTGGGTCGTCGAGTTCGAGGCTGGCAAACCCACCGTTGAAGCGAGCCGACTCCTGCTCGCGATCAACATCCTCGGGCTCACACTTACCCTTGCCCTTCCCACGCCTTCAGAACAAAGCCGACGTGAAGCCAACAACAAAACATTCAACAATATTCTCGGCCTGGGTAAATCAAAATGACAGACAGGTCCCTCATTGTCTTGATGAACGGCGAGAAGGCAGGTGTTGTCACACAGGACGCCAATGGCAACCTCTCCTTCAGCTATGACGAAGAATGGCATGACGACGAACGAACGCCTCTCTCACTGTCCATGCCCACATCTATTGCCACGCATGAAAACAAGGCAATCACCTGCTTCATGTGGGGCCTCCTGACCGACAATGAGGAGACGTTGAAAAAGATTGGACGCGACCACCAGGTCTCGCCCCGCAACCCTTTCGCACTTCTCTCCGCCATCGGGCACGATTGCGCTGGCGCGGTTCAATTCGTAAGGCCGGAAGAGGTCGATTTTGTCGAGCATGGCGGTGGACTGACACCCATTTCCAACGCAGAAATCGCCGCCGAACTACAATCCCTGCGACAAAACAGAGGTGGTAAAAATCCGAATGCACAATTCAGCCTTGCCGGTGCACAGCCAAAGGTTGCCTATGCGCGCGTCAACGGCGCCTGGCACGTCCCGTCAGGACGAATGGCCACCACGCATATTCTCAAACCATCATCCGTCGAACACACCGGCCTGATCGAGAACGAACATTTCTGTCTCCAACTGGCCAACCGAATAGGCCTGCCTGCCGCCCCCTCCGAAATCATTCGCTTCGGCGACGAGACCGCCATCGTCAGCACAAGATACGACCGCGGCGTCGATCCACTATCCGACATCAAATCATTGGATAAAATCGTTATCGATCGAATCCACCAAGAGGATATGTGTCAGGCTCTGGGTTATCCGCCCGACAAAAAATATGAAAAAGAAGGCGGCCCGGGCATCGTGAAAATCATGGATGTGATCTCAGGCTCAAATAGCCCCGACTTTGATCGTAATCGCTTCATGAAGAGCATCATCCTCAACTTCATCATCAAGGGAACTGACGCTCACGCGAAGAACTATTCGATCATACACCTCAACAGCCAGTATCGCCTGTCACCACTTTATGATGTCGCAAGCATCCTCCCTTACAAGGAATACGACACCCACGACCTCAGACTATCGATGCGCGTAGGAAAGCACTATAAATTCGAAGACATCGCCTTGCGACACTGGGAAGCGATGGCCAGATCCGCTCGCTACAGCGTCGATCTGATCCGTGAAGAACTGCGCTCCATGATCCGCAATGTCCCCGAAGTCGCCCACCAGCTTGCCAGAGACACTTTGTCGTCCGGCCTCGACCACCCTGTCATTGGGCAGCTTGCCGAAGAAATCGAACGTCGTTGCATCTCTCTGCAAAGGTTTTACTGAAGCGCCGTTCCCGGGCGCCCTTCCGTTCGCCGGAAAGCCCAGCGAGCGCGTCGCCCTGGCAACTGAAAAAATGGTACAGCCACCCCGGTTCGAACGGGGGACCTCTAGATCCACAATCTAGCGCTCTAACCAGCTGAGCTATGGCTGCACCGTGGGCGGGCGGCTGATTTGCCGACCTGCCGAGGGCCGGAACTTAATTCCCCGCCGCGTGGAAGGCAAGACCTCCGATGCCTCCTTTGCAAAAAGCAAAAAACAGCGGAATTCTGCGGTCGATTAATGGCTTATCGCTAAACCTGAGGGGTTTTCAGGTGGTATAGTTGCAAATCAACGCAACCAAGAACCAGAACAGCGCAATCAAGCGCGAGGAGACCACCATTTCCCCCATCGAAACAGCCTTCATCGAGGCCAACGGGCTCTCGTTCGAAGTGGACATGTGCGGCACGGGCGAAAAGCTTGCGCTCTTCCTGCATGGCTTCCCCGAGAGCAAATTCTCATGGCGGGCGCAATTGCCGCTGCTGGCCGAGCTTGGCTACACGGCCTGGGCGCCCAATCTGCGCGGCTATGGCAAAAGCTCGCGGCCCGAGGGCATCGACGCCTATCAGATGGATCACCTGCTCGCCGATGTCGGCGGGTTGATCGACGCGGCCCGCGCGCGCGGCATCACCGGGCCGGTCACGCTCATCGCGCATGACTGGGGCGGGGCCATCGGCTGGGCCTTTGCGCTTGGGCAGGTGCGCCCGCTGGAGCGTTTCATCGTCATGAACCTGCCCCACCCGGCGCTCTTCCTCAAAGGCTTGCGCACATGGGCGCAGCTCAAGCGAAGCTGGTATGTCTTCTTCTTCCAGCTGCCCTGGCTGCCGGAAAAACTTTTCACCATGCGCCGCGCCCAGCTCGTCGCCGACGCCTTCCGCAATATGGCGGTGAGCAAGGATCGCTTTCCCGACGAGGTGCTGGAGGAATATCGCAAGAACGCGCTCATCCCCGGCGCCATGACGGCCATGATCAACTATTACCGCGCCGCCTTCCGCAACAGGAACGGTCAGGCAGATCTCAGCGACGCGCCGATCCTCGAAACCCCGACGCTGATGATCTGGGGCGAGGAAGACGCGGCGCTGGGCAAGGAACTCACCTATGGCACGGACGAGCTGGTGCGCGATTTCACGATCCGCTACCTGCCGCAGGTCTCCCATTGGGTGCAGCAGGAAGCCCCCGAAGCCGTCAACGCCATGATCAAGGCCTGGATCGAAGGCCGCGACGTGCCGCAGTCAGGTATCCGCGGACAATTGCTGCTGTGATCATTGCTTTGACGGCAGGACAGCCACCGTCGCGGTCTGTCCTGCCGACAGATAAATGTCGTCGGGCACGTCGTCGAGCGCGATGCGCACAGGAATGCGCTGGGCGAGGCGCACCCAGTTGAAGGTCGGGTTAACGTTGGCCAGCAGATTGCTGCTGCTCGACAATTCATGATCGACGATGCCATGCGCAATGCCCGTCACATGCCCATTGAGGTCGCCCTGCGCTCCCATCAGGTGGATGCGCACCGGATCGCCGATATGGATCTGCGGCAGCTTGGTTTCCTCGAAATAGCCGTTCACATGAAAACTGTCGGCGTCGACCAGCGCCACCAGCGGCGTGCCCGCGTGGGCATAGTCGCCCTTGCGTAACTGCAGGTTGGTGACATAGCCGTTGACCGGCGCCCGCACCACAGTGCGCTGCATGTCGAGCTTGGCCACATCCAGCGCCGCTACGGCCTGACGATAGCTTGCGGCGGCGGCTTCGGCGCTTGATTCCGCCTGTTCGCGCGACGATGTGCTGACGGCAGAATCGCGCAGGTTCTTCTTGCGCATGGCGTCGCGCTGAAGCTGGTCCATCTGCACCTTGCGCGCATCCGCCGTGGCGCTTGCCTGATCGAGCGCCAGTTGATAGCGCGAGGGGTCGATGACGAAGAGTACATCGCCCGCATGCACCGTCTGATTGTCCACCACATCCACTTGCGTTACCGGCCCGGAAACATCGGGCGCGACCTGCACGACATAGGCGCTGACGCGCGCATCCCGCGTCCAGGGGTCGGACATGTAATAGGTCCAGAGGTGATAGCCGCCCAGCAGCGCGAAGATCAGGACGACGCCGGTAATGGCGATACGCAAGGGCAAGGGGGTCTGCATATCAAATCTCCATGAGGGCCGAGCCCGTGCTCACCAGAGCCACCAGCACGACGAATAAAGCCATATCGAACAGGGCCGGGTGCCAGACCCAGCGATAGACGCCGCGGCGCGTCATGATCGCGCGCAGGCCGAACCAGAGCCCCAGCGCAATCGCGACGCTCCCCATCCAGGGCGCAAAATAAAGTCCTCCCAGATCGAGTTCTCGGATCATGGCGCGGCCTCGCTTGCAGGTTCATGCGGATGGAAAAAATACCGGATCGCGTCCGGCAAAAGCGGTCGCGCGCCCGTGTACTGAAAGAAAACCACGTGATGGCGCATGATGTGGCGTATCTGGGACAAGATGATGAGAATTTGCGACGCGCGTTCGGTATCCACGCCGGAAGCAACCTCCATGCCCTCGCCAAGCACGGCGGTCACGCGCTCGAAGCTTGCGGCCTTGTCCCGATTGCCCGCCGCGAAATGCGCCGCCATGGCCTTGAAGACCTCGTCGAGAACCTGCCTGCGTTCGGGCGGCACTTGCGCCGCCCATTGGTGCAACGCGCGCAGATTGAAACCGAAACGCAAGGCCGCCAGCGCGCCGTCGATCATCTGCTCGGAATATTCGCCGCCCCCGCCACGTCTTTGCAGCAGGGCGTCCACACGGTCATGCATCAGACTGACGAAGCGTGTCGGCGTCATGGCGGCGGGATCGCGCACCAGCAGTCCCAGATCGCGATGGACCTGCATCACGATCCGCCCTATCGAGTGCTCTACGGTCGAGGCGCGCGCCAGACGTAGCGCCATGGCCGTCACCGCAAGCCCCGCCATCTGCGCCAGCGCCCCATTGAGGAACGCGGCAAAGTTGAAGCTCATGCCGTTTTCAAGGCCGAGAATGGCCGTCACGCCAATAAGAACCGGAAAGGCCAGAGGCGCATAGGCAGGCATGGGCACGAAGGAGCCGACCAGCAGATAGAAAGGCGCGAACACCAGAACCAGCATGGCGAATGTCGTCACCGCGGGCAGAACGCCGAGGAAATAGAAACCGCCGATGATCGTGCCGATGCCGAGCCCGAAACTGAAGGCCAGCACAAAGCCCGCGCGATCATCGAAGGTCGCGCTGAGAGCGCATGCCACCGCAACCATCATCGCGGCGATCGAGCCATAGGGCCAGGCGGTAGCAATCCAGAAGGCGCAGATCAACATGATCATGATGCTTGTCGTGAACCCCGCCAGCGCGGCCATTTGCGTATCGACATGCATGTCGCGCGGCAGCGGCCTTTCACGCGCAGGTCGCTCGGCGATCATGTCGCCGCGCAGCATGAGGCCGCGCTGCCAGCCGACAAGCATGTCGTCCATGCGTTGCAGCAGGGCGGCATAGAGCAGAACGTGTTCGTCGCCGCGCATCGCTTCCGGCGTCGGCATAAGACGCGCCAGCTTCGCACGCAATTCCACCATGCGCTCGCTCAGGGGATTGTCCGGCGTCGTGGCGCGAAACCAGTTGGCAAAATCGATACGCAGATCCCGCAGGCCCGGCAGCAGATCGGGCCTTTCGTTGCGCAGAATGGTCAGCCGATCCTCTATCGCCATCATGTAGGAAAAGACCAACTGCATGTTTTCCTGCAAATGCGCGAAAGTACCCGCCATGCGGCGAAAGCGCGGGCTGTCATAAAGCGCATGGACGCGCAGTCGTTCCAGCGCCGCAGCCTCCGAAATGAGCTTGCGCCGATCCGAAGCGATAGCCCCTTGCCTCTCATCCTCGGGCCGGATCAGCAGGTCTTCCACCCATTGCGTCGCATCCGCATACCAGTCGGCAATACTGACCGCCATCACCGGCCCGACGCGGCGGGGCAACACGATGGCGTGAATGAAAGTCGCACAGAGAATGCCAAGAGAGATTTCCTCACAACGCGCCAGCGCTTCCTGAAAAACCGTCAGCGGCGCTTCGACCGCTGGAAAGCCGATGATGGCCGCCGTATAGCCTGCCAATATAAAGGCATAGGCGCGCGGCGTGCGATCAAGACATGAGAGATAGACGCAGAGCCCCACCCAGCTTGCCAGCACCAAGACCTGCACGCCGGGCGCACCGGCAAAGCCGATCAGCGCGAAGCCCGCCATGATCGCACCGATGAAAGTGCCGCCCAACCGATAGACCGCCTTCGACAGCACCATGCCCGCAAAGGGTTGCGCAACGATCAGCGCGGTCGTCATCGCCCATGAGGGTTTTGGCAGGCCGATCACGAAGGCAATGTAAAGCGCCAGCATCGCGGCAGCGAACGCCTTGACGGCAAAGATGTGATTTTTCCAGCCCGGCATGGGTTGCTCCGATCACACCTGTTCGCCGCGACGGCGCGCAGCGGCTTCTATCTTGGCAAAGACAGAAAAACACGTTTCCATTTCTTCGGCGCTCACCTCTGCGAGCAGGTTCTGCCGGATTTCGGCGATCAGCGGCTCGATAGTTGCGACCTGCCTGCGTCCGCGCGGCGTCAGATAAAGCGCCTTGGCGCGGCGGTCCTCCGGGTCGGGCCTGCGTTCCAGCACGCCGGCCTCTTCCAGCGCGTCGATCTGGCGTACCAGCGACGGCCCCTCAATGCCCAGATGCGCCGCCAGCGCATTTTGTCTCATGCCCTCGCCCAGCCGCAAAAGCTGCACGAGCACAAGCGTAGTCGCCTCGGTGAGCCCATAGGGGCCCACCGCCTCATCAGCCTGCCGCCGCCATAACCGCGAGACCAACAGCAAGCGGGTGGCGAATTCTCTGGTCCTGCTTTTCATCGCAATTAGATAGCTACCTATCTATTAGGTTGCAATCTAAAAATGTGCTTCTTAATTTCTCTTGCATTTCAATTGGTTGGAAATATTCCACTCAAATCGCAAACCGCCCCATCATGCCGGTGACGGCGCGCACGGCCCATTTGGGCGTGGCACGCGCGGCGATGCTGGCGACATAGTTGAGCGTGCCGGGCACGCGGATCACTTCGCCCGCCATGCAGGCGGCATAGCCTTGCGCGGCGACATCATCGACATCGCCGATCATGAAGGGCGGCAGTTGCGAGGCGGCGGGGTTTGCCTCGCGCGCCTGGGCGACCATGCCGGTTTCGGTGACGCCGGGACAAAGCGCGGTGACGGTGACGCCCTGATGTTTCAACTCTTCCGACAACGATTCCGTCAGCGACAGCACATAGGCCTTGGTGGCGGCATAGGTCGCGAGCGAGGGCACGGGCTGGAAGGCGGCGATGGAGGCGACATTGAGGATGCGGCCGCGGCCGCGCTCGATCATGGGTTCGAGGAAGCGGCTCACCATGTCGGTCAGCGTCGCGATGTTGAGACCGATCAATTCCTGATGCCGTTCCGGCGTCATGGCTGCGAAAGCGCCCATCTCCAGAACGCCCGCATTGTTGACGAGAACGTCGATCTCGAGCTTTTTCTTTTTCACCGCGTCGAAAAGCATCTTGGGCGCGCCATGCACCGAGAGGTCGCTCGGCAGCACCGTCACCTTGATCGCGTGTTCGGCGGCGAGGTCTTCGGCGAGCCGCTCGAGCTTGTCGCGGCTGCGCGCCACCAGCACGAGGTCGAAACCGCCGATGGCGAAATGCCGGGCGAGGCTCGCGCCTATGCCGCCCGACGCGCCCGTGATGAGCGCCGTTTCACGGGCCGGTGGTTTGCTGCGTTTCGCCATTTTTCGCTCCCTGTTCGAGAAAGAGCATAGCGTGGGGCGTCAGTTCTGCAATTCTTTCAGGTCTTTGAAGAGATCGAGCGCCTCGGGGTTCGCCAAGGCCTCGACGTTCTTCACCTTGCGGCCATGCACCACGTCGCGCACGGCAAGCTCGGTGATCTTGCCCGATTTGGTGCGGGGAATGTCGGCGACGGCGACGATCCTGGCGGGCACATGGCGCGGGCTTGCGCCTTCGCGGATGCGCTTCCTGATCTTGGCTTCCATCGCCGCGTCGAGCGTGACGCCCGGTTTCATCACCACGAAAAGCACGACGCGGGCGTCGCCCTCCCAGTCCTGACCGATGGCCAGCGCTTCGAGCACTTCTTCGAGCTGTTCGACCTGCGCATAGATTTCCGCCGTGCCGATGCGCACGCCGCCGGGATTGAGCGTCGCGTCGGAGCGCCCGTGAATGATGAAACCATCGTGCTCGGTCACTTCGGCAAAGTCGCCGTGACACCAGACGCCGGGGAAGCGTTCGAAATAGGCGGCGTTATATTTTGCGCCGTCGGGATCGTTCCAGAAGCCGATGGGCATGGAGGGAAAAGCCTTGGTGCAGACGAGTTCGCCCTTCTCGCCCACGACCGGCTTGCCGTCGTCGTCCCAGACTTCGGTCGCCATCGCCAATCCGCGCGCCTGTATCTCGCCGCGCCAGACGGGCAGCAGCGGCGAGCCGCCGACGAAGCAGGCGAGAATATCCGTGCCGCCGGAGATCGACGAAAGCGCCGCGTCCTTCTTGATGTCTTCGTAGACGTAATCGAAGCTTTCGGGCACCAGCGGCGAGCCGGTCGAAAGGATCAGCCGCACGCTCGACAGATCATGCGTCTCGCGCGGTTTCGCGCCGGATTTTTTCAGCGCGTCGATGAATTTTGCCGAGGTGCCGAAGACGTCGATCTTCGCGTGGTCGATATAGTCGAACAGCACATTGCCGTCGGGCGCGAAGGGCGAGCCGTCATAGAGCGCCAGCGTCGCTTCCACCGCGAGACCCGAGACGAGCCAGTTCCACATCATCCAGCCGCAGGTCGAAAAGTAGAAAAGCTTTTCGCCGGGCTTCAACCCGACATGCAGCTTGTGTTCCTTGACATGCTGCAACAACGTGCCGCCCGCCGAATGGATGATGCATTTGGGCACGCCCGTCGTGCCGCTGGAAAACATGATGTAGAGCGGGTGCGTCGAGGGCAGCCGCGTGAAGCTGAGCGGCGTCGCGGGGGCCTTGTCCAGCAGCGCGCGCCAATCCTCCGCCTTCGGAAGGTCTTTCGGCCCGACGCCGATGAAGGGCACAATCGCTACATGTTCGACGGTGGGCAGACCGGCGATGATCTCGGCGAGCTTGTCGTGGCTTTCCAGCACCTTGCCCGCGTAACGATAGCCGTCGCAAGCGATGAAGACTTTCGGCTCGATCTGGCCGAAACGGTCGAGCACGCCGCGCACGCCGAAGTCGGGCGAGCATGACGAAAACACCGCGCCCATGCTCGTCGCCGCCAGCATGGCGATGATCGTCTCGGGGCAATTGGGCATGAAGGCGGCCACCCGGTCGCCGGGCTCGACGCCCCAGCCTTTCAGCACGGCGGCAAAGCGGGCGACCTCCGCGCGTAAGCTCCGCCAGCTCATGGGCTCGGCATTGACGCCCTCATTGTTGAAGAGCAGCGCGGGCGTCTCGTCGTCGCGGCGCAGCAGGTTTTCGGCGAAGTTCAGCGAGGCGTCGGGAAAGAACTGCGCGCCAGGCATCGTATCGTGCGCAAGCACGCGCGCGCCCTTCGTCCCGATGATGCCGCAGGTGTCCCAGATCTCGCTCCAGAAATCCTCGCGCGCCCCCACCGACCAGCGATGCAGATCACCATAGTCGTCCATCCAGACGCCATAGCGCTTGCCCACATGATCCATGAAGCCGCGCATATTGGACTGCGCCATTGCTTCTTCCGAGGGCTGCCAGAGCGGGCGCGCGCGCGAAATATCCGACATGATTGATCCACCTGTTCCTGAAGCGACCCGAGATGGCTTCTTTTAGAGCCGACTTTTGGCGCGATCAAGCGGTCTCAACCCCTTCCCCGGCGTCGGATTTTCGCAAATGTTGCAGGAGTTTCATCAATCCCGCCCTTCGCAAAGGGACCTATCCGGGTCACAATTTCGCCTGAGTACCCTGATTTGCCTATGATGATCGCCGCTGGATTGATTCCGAGGGAACCAAGAGGAGAAAACCATGTCGCGCCTGATCGCCATTCTCGCCGGGATCGTCGTGCTGCTGATTGCGGTCGTCGTCGCCGTGCCCATGCTGGTGCCCAGCAGCGTCTACAAGGAGCGCGTGGTCTCGCTGGTCAAATCGCAGACAGGCCGTGACCTGACGATCGGCGGCGATGTCGGCCTCTCCTTCTTCCCGCGCCTTGCCGTCAAGGTCGAGGATGTCGATCTGTCCAATGCGCCCTGGGCCAAGGACAAGAGCATGGCCTCCATGAAGGAATTACGCGCGGCGATCAAGATCCTGCCGCTCTTCAAGGGCGAGGTGGAGATCGACAGTTTCGTGCTGGTCGATCCCGTCATCCATCTCGAAGTGAAGGCCGACGGCACGCCCAACTGGCAGTTCGAGAGCGCCAGCGGGCCTGCCGCTGACACCATTCCCGCCGCGACCGACAAATCTTCCGCAGGCAGCAGTTCTTCCTCGCTCAACCAGATTCGTCTCGGCGATGTCGCCATCAAGAACGGAACGGCGACCTATCGCAATGCCCAGACCGGCCAGTCGCTCGCCTTCGAGGCGGTCAATCTCGATCTCTCGCTGCCGGGCCTCGATCAGCCCTTCGACGCCAATGGCTCGCTCACGTGGAACAGCGAACCGCTGAAGTTCTCGCTCACCGCGCAGCGCCCGCGCGCGCTCACGCAAGGCGGGCCGACGCCCGTCGAATTCTCGCTCGCCTCGTCGAAAGTGGACGCCACCTACAAGGGCTCCTTCCAGGCCTTCGACAGGATGGAATTCATCGGCGGCGTCGACCTCAACGTGCCCTCGGTGCGCGCTCTCGCGTCCTGGCTTGGCTCGCCGCTTCCCGCAGGCAAGGGCTTTGGCGCGCTCACCATTCACGGCGAGGCACGGGGCGGCGGCGACAGCTATAATTTCAAGAACGCCAAACTCTCCTTTGATGGCATGAACGCGACGGGCAATGTGGCCGTCTCCACCGCAGGCCAGCGCCCGCGCATCAAGGGCAATCTCGATCTCGACCGCGTCGACGCCAATGTCTATATGGCCGATGGCGGCGGCGCCGCGCCCGCTGCGTCCGGCGGCGGCGCGGGCTCGGCCACATCCGGCGGCGGTGGCTGGTCCACCACACCCATCGACCTTTCCGGCCTCAAGGCGGTGGACGCCGACATCTCGATCACGACGCAGGAACTTCTCGTCAAGGCGATCAAGATCGGCGCCAGCGCCATCGACATGACGCTCAACAATGGCGTGCTCAGCGTCGATCTCAACAAGCTCGCGCTCTACAAGGGCGCCGGCTCCGGCAGCCTCATCCTCAATGGCGCGACCCGCGTGCCGCAGATGAACGCCGCCTTCAAGATCAGCGGCGTCGAAGCCGAACCGCTGCTCACCGATGCCGCAGACTTCAAGCGCCTCTCCGGTCTCAGCGCCATTTCCTTCGCGGTCAACGCCACCGGTCGCAGCCAGCGCGAAATGGTCTCGTCGCTCGAAGGCAATGGCGACGTCAAGTTCGCCAATGGCGCGATCAAGGGCGTCAATCTCGCCAAGCTGATGCGCAATGTCTTCGCCGCGCCCGCCACCGGCTGGACCAGCGGCGGCACGCAGGACACCGACTTCTCCGAACTCGGCGGCGCCTTCACCATCGCCAGGGGCATTCTCACCAACAAGGATCTGAAACTCCTGAGCCCGCTCATCCGCGTCGCAGGCTCCGGCACGGTCAACCTGCCCGCCCGGACGCTCGACTACCGCGTCGAGCCCAAGCTTGCGGCCACGCTTCAGGGTCAGGGCGGCAGCGAGGCCAAGGGCATCGAAGTGCCGGTCATCGTCTCCGGCCCCTGGGCGAGCCCCAGTTTCCGCCCCGACCTCGCCTCCATGATCCAGAATCGCGAACAGACCCTCGACACGATCAAGAGCCTCAAGGAGGGGGGCGGCAAGGCGCTGCTGAACGATCTGCTGGGCGGCGGCACGCAGACCGACACCACCACGGACGCCCCGGCGAGCGACGACAGCAAGAAGGTCAGCCCCGAGGACGCGCTCAAATCGCTCTTCGGCAGGTGATATCGCGCGTTCAGCTTGGAACGCGGTCAAATAACGCCAAAATGACGGGAGTGGCCTCAAAACCCTTCCCGTTATAGGCTGTCTTTTTCAGAGATTCGCCAGACGGGGCGCGATCGGCCCATGATCTACAACTTCTTGTCAACCCTTGTGAAATTCGTGCTCGGCGCGGTCTTTGTCGGCGCCGTGCTCAACGAATTCAACATCAGCACCGAAGTCGTGCTCTCCGATATGGGCGTGACGCCCGCTCACATCATGCTGGTGTTGCATGAAGGCGTTGACTGGGCTTTGCCGCATTTCATTCTGGGCGCGCTGGTGCTTATCCCGATCTGGCTGATCATCTTCCTGCTGAAGCCGCCCCGTTTGGGCAAGTGAGTATGATTTTGAAATCTGCAAGTCTTTCAGGCGCATTGCTCGTCTGCGCCGCCGCTGCCTCTCTCGCCGCGCCCGCATGGGCCGCGGGCAATGTCGGCAGCGGCCTCATCGGCAATACGGTCGAGCTCACAGGTGCGGCGGGCACCACGCAAATCTATTATCGCGACCGCGACAACCTCCTGATCCATATGCCCGACGGCAAGGTCCGTCGCGGCTGGTGGCGCGTCAAGGGCCGTTCGATCTGCACCCGCACCAGCGACGCGCCGGAAAACTGCACGCCCCCCGTCGACGTGCCCCCCGTCGTCGGCAGCGGCGGCGTCATCAAGAACCCCGGCGCTCATCTGCAAGGCGGCGACGTCAACGCCGGCGACATCACCTGGCTCGTCAAACCCGGCAAGGCTTTCTGAGATCACTTACCTCCCCCCTCCTTTCCTTTGCGCCTACGCGCAATGTGCGGGGAGGTCGGAACACAAAGTGTTCCGGGTGGGGGGCACAGAGTTTCCTCATCCACGGCGCTTGATTTTTGCACTACTGATCACCCCTTCCCCCTTCACGTCATTGCCCGACTTGATCGGGCAATCCATCTTTACTGCCGCGCCAAAGCTGGATGCCCCGGTCAAGCCGGGGCATGACGCATGGAAGAATGTGCGCTTCCCGCACCCATAGGGCATAGGCCCTGTTCCCCGACGTCATCACCCTCTAGACTGCGCCCCATCGACATTCATTCCAGTCATAAGGGAAAGAACAATGGGAAGACTGACAGGGAAACGCGCCATCATCACAGGGGCTGGCAGCGGCATCGGACGGGCGAGCGCGCTCCTGTTCGCGCAGGAAGGCGCGAAGCTCATCATCGTCGATCGCGTCGAGGAAGCCGTCGATGAAACCGCCGAACTCGTCCGCAAGAGCGGCGGCACGGTCACGTCGGTCGCCGCCGACGCGGGCGACGAGGACGCCGTCAAGGGCATCGTCGAGACCTGCCTCAAGGCCTATGGCGGCGTTGACGTCACTTACGCCAATGCGGGCATCAGCGGCGGCTGGGTCGGCATGCAGGATCAGGACGCCGCCCATTGGGCCGAAATCCTCCGCATCAATCTCATCGGCCCCTTCCTCGCCATCAAGCACGTCAGCCCTCACATGATCAAACAGGGCGCAGGCTCGATCATCTGCACGGCTTCCGTCGCGGGCCTTCGCGCCAATGCGGGCGGCCTGCCCTATAGCGCATCCAAAGCAGGCGTCATCAGCCTCGCGCAAACGTCAGCCAATGCCTTTTACGGCACCGGCGTCCGCGTCAACGCCATCTGCCCCGGCCTCATCGAGACCGGCATGACGAAACCCATCTTCGACGGCGCCCGCGCCAAGGGCTCGGAAGGCAAGATCGGCCAACTCAACCCGATGAACCGCAACGGCGAACCCTCGGAAATCGCGCATATGGCCCTCTTCCTCGCCAGCGACGACGCCTCCTACGTCAACGGCCAGGCCATCGCAGTGGACGGCGGCTTGTCGAGCACGCATCCGTTTACGGGCCGCAAGCGGACTTAATTAAAAACCCTCCCCCTTGAGGGGGGAGGGAGGAGCGCCTGCAA
>JBAQNC010000307.1:0-5149 GCA_049303435.1 Parvibaculum sp.
TTACCCGAACGACGAGCACGGATGCGCCGGAATCCCTGACCGAAGGTCTGGTGCGGCTGATCCACACCAAGCCCGTGGTGCAGGCTGATTACGATGCGGCGGCGCTTTTCACGCTGGATGCGGTCGCCAATATTCTGGCGGGGCGCAATTCCGTTCCGGGCAGGGTGCTGCTCGACTGGTGGCAAGCGCGCGCCAGCAATGAAGCGCCGGAGCCTTCGCGCCTCGCCTTTCTGATGGGAGCGCTTTGCCACATTCTGGAAACTGACGACCTGCATCGCGAGTCCGTGGTGCATCCGGGGTGTGTTGTGGTGCCCGCCGTCTGGGCGCTGGCGAACAAGTACAAGCAATCGGGCCATGATGTGTTGCGTGCGGTGCTGCACGGCTTCGAGGCGACGACGCGCGTGGGCATGGCCGCGGGTCCGGCGCATTATCGCATTTGGCATAATACGGCGACCTGCGGCCCCTATGGCTCGGCGATGGCGGCAGCCTGGCTGCTCGATCTCGATGCACCGCAAGCCGTTCATGCGCTCGGCAATGCGGGGAGCCAGTCGGCTGGCCTTTGGCAGTTCCTCGAGACCGGCGCAATGACGAAGCATCTTCATGCGGGTCATGCGGCGGAAGCCGGATTGAAGGCCGCCGATCTTGCCGCGTTCGGCTTTACCGGCCCGCCGAAAATTCTGGAAGGCGAAAAAGGTTTCTTCAAGGCCGCCTGCTCCGACGCCAAGCCGGAAATGGTGCTCGCCTCACCCGATGCGCTTTGGCAGTTGCGGCGGACATCGATCAAGCCCTGGCCGTCCTGCCGTCACACGCATCCCGCAATCGATGCAGCGGAAGAATTGCGTCTGGCGCTTGGCAAATACAGGGAGACGGACATTCATTCGGTTGAAGTCGGCACCTATCAGGCGGCGCTCGATGTCTGCGACCGTCCGGTTTCGGACAGCGAATATGAAGCGAAGTTTTCGCTCCAGCATACGGTGGCCGCCACCCTGCTCTTTCCGCTTGTCGATTTTGCAGCCTTCAACGAAGAAAGTCGCGCCAAGGCTGCAGCCCTCGCATTGCGGGTGAAGCCGATGGTGGAAGAGCCTTATAAGTCGGCCTATCCCATAAATTGGGGTGCGCGGGTGCGTGTGATCCTCAACGATGGCACGGAGCTGGAAGCGAGGCGCGACAACGCCAAAGGCGATCCCGAAGCGCCGCTGAGCCATGACGAGATGGTCGCCAAGGCGGAAATGCTGCTGGCGCATGGCGGGGTTCGCGATCCCAAGAGCGTCATCGATGGCGTGCTTGGGCTTGCAAGGAATGGCGCCCTGCCCGATCTTTCGCTGCTTTGACGGGGAACCGATCAGCCCGGTTGTTTTGGAAACTGGGTGGCACCCTTGACCAGATCGAGCCAGGAGACGCGGGAGTCGCACCAGATTTCGGCAACGGGATTCATTTTGGCGAAATCCTGCGAGCTTGAAACGCGCAAGGAAATGAAACTTCCCGGCTCTGTCATGTCCAAAGGCATCGAACAAATATGCGTGCCACAGTCGCCGCAAAAGGCCATGCGTCGGGTCGCGCCGCTATCTGTGATCTTGTCATAGAATTTCGGTGCGCCGCTGGTGATAGTGAATTTTGCGGGGCCCACTCGCGTCGCTATGCGGAATGCCGAACCGCTGAAAATCTGACAGTCGCGGCAGTGACAAATAGCGACGCGGGTTTCGTCGAATTCGGCCTCATACTTGATCGCGCCGCAATAGCATGCGCCTCTGGTGTTCATGGATGGCCTTTCACCTTGTTTGTTCGACAAAGCGTAGAAGGCGCAGACATGCGTCGTCAAACGCGCCCTTTCAGACGACGTTTGATTTCACAGGTCAAAACCGGAAGTAATCAGCCTGCTGATTTTTCCAGCATGGCCTTGAAGAAGTCGATATAGGCCTGCCAACCAAAACCGGCCAGGAAAGGCAGCCAGATAAAAGCTGTGCGCCAAAGCATGCGCCGCTTTTTCGGTTCGGTCGTTGCTTCAGGTGCTGGAGCCGCAGCGGGCGCTTCATCCGCAGGGGCTTCCACCTTGTCCTCAGCTTCGACTGCAGCCGCTGCTTCCCCGACCATTGTCGCGCTCGCCGGAATGGCGGTAACAGGCGCGGTCTCGCCACCTTCAGCCTCGAAGGCATGCGCCATGCGCCGCTCCCTCTGGAACAGCACGAACATATATGTGCAGAGCACTGCAAGCAGGCTCAGCGGAATCCAAGTCGACGTGAGATCCACCGGTCCCATAAACTCCCCCCTCATACTAACACTTTGAGGCTTTTCGCCCTCTTGTGTGCCATTCTGGCTCGCAATTGTTCTTCCGGCAAAGGGAAATACGCCAAATTTGGCTAAACAGCTGGCAAAGTGCGCTTGCTGGCCCTGATGCACGGGTCTAGAAAGCAAATCTGCGTGACCTTTTTGCGACTATTTCGCAGATTTGGGCCGATTCAGGGCGGTTTGCGCCCGATTTCCGGGGCAGGCCAAATTTCGAGTCAGGATTGGCAGATGCCTGAGACCAGCACATTTCGTCGTTTTCTTATTCCATTGATTATCGCCTGCGCCCTGTTCATGGAAAATCTGGATTCGACGGTCGTTTCGACCTCGCTGCCGGCTATCGCGCATTCGATGGGCGAAAACCCGTTGCGGCTCAATCTCGCGATTACCTCCTATCTGTTGTCGCTTGGTATTTTCATTCCCATGTCTGGCTGGATGGCCGACCGCTTCGGTGCGCGCACGGTTTTTTGCTCGGCAATTGTCGTTTTCACGCTCGGTTCAATTTGCTGCTCGATGGTGAACAACCTGCCGGAGTTCGTCGGCGCGCGTATTCTGCAGGGCATGGGCGGCGCGATGATGGTGCCTGTCGGACGGCTCGTCATTTTGCGCACCATCCCCAAACATGAACTCGTCAACGCGATGGCCTGGCTCACTGTGCCAGCGCTTCTCGGGCCGATGATGGGGCCACCGCTGGGCGGTTTCATTTCGACCTATTTCAGCTGGCGCTGGATATTCCTGATCAATATTCCGATCGGGATACTTGGCCTCGCCCTGGCGTTTCGTTTCATCAAGAACGTCAAGGGCGACAGTTCCGCCAGGTTCGACTTTTACGGGTTCGCAATTGTCGGCCTTGGCGTGGCGGCGATCATGTTCGGCTTTGAAAATATAGGTCGCGGCATTTTGCCAAACATGGTGGTGGCGACGCTTCTGATTGGGGGAGCTTTGTTGTTGCTGCTCTATTATCGACATACGCGCGTGACGGCGACGCCAATCATCGATCTTTCTCTGCTGAAGGTTGCGACCTATCGGGCAAGCATTGTGGGCGGCTTCATTTTTCGCATGGGGCTTGGCGCCCTTCCCTTTCTGACACCGCTGATGTTGCAACTCGGATTTGGGCTGACGCCATTTGCGTCCGGCATGATCACATTCGCGGGCGCAGCTGGCGCCATGACGATGAAGTTTACAGCGGGGCCGATCATCCGCGCCTTCGGCTATCGCAAGGTGCTGATCCTCAATACGCTGATCAGCGCGGCCTTCATGGCATCTTATGGATTTTTCGAAACCTCGACGCCGCATCTTGTGATCATTCTGACGCTGCTTGTCGGAGGCTTTTTCAGGTCGCTGCAATTCACGAGCATCAATACGATTGCTTATGCGGATATCGATAACCTGCGGATGAGTCGGGCCACGACGCTAGCCAGTGTGGGACAGCAACTGTCATTGAGTTTTGGCGTGGGTATCGGCGCGATGGTGCTGCATTTCACCTTGCTGATGAGTGGACGCGATACGCTTCAGGCGTCCGATTTCAGCCCAGCCTATTTCGTGATTGCGGGCATCAGCCTTCTGTCGCTGTTCTTCTTTGTGCCGCTGACCGCCAACGCGGGAGATGCGGTGCGCGGGCGAGTGATCGAGGCCGACCCCGAGAAGGTTGAGGCGGTGACACAACGGGCGGCGGACTGACGGTGAATGGCTGCGTTTACGCTCAGGGTAAAAAATGCACTGAGGCTTCATGTGGTGCTTGAGCATTTCGGTGGAAGCATGTAGCCATATCTCCAAGCGGAGAGGTGGCCGAGTGGTTTAAGGCACCGGTCTTGAAAACCGGCGTGCCTGCAAGGGTACCGTGGGTTCGAATCCCACCCTCTCCGCCAAATTTACTCGGGAGCGCGAAATGCTATCCGATAACCACAGCCGTCTCGCCGGAACCGCACATGGGGCGGATGTCAAAACGATAATATGCGCGTAGGTTTGCTGTTCGCGTATTTCCACGGTGATTCAAAAAATATGGGAGGAGCAGTCGTGATATCTGGTGAGCTGATTACGCTAGTTTTGTTAGGTATAGGCACTGTCTTCGGTTATTTTCTACAGCATTACCTTGAGCGCCGCAAAGAATTAGAAATTCAACGCATAGTGGATAGGCGAGATCATTACAGAAATCTTGTGTTGTGTTTGAAATCAATTAGTGAAGGAAAAAGGGATAACGATGAGCTTCTCCGGTTTGAATATGCCTTCCTTTGGTTGTATGCGCCGGATTCCGTTATTCTCTCATTCAATCACTTAATTTGTCGTTTGAATTCAGGTGATGACATACAGATGGTCGATGCTGAAGTCGGCGAACTCATTCTCGCCATGCGGCGAGACCTTGGTTTTGAACGTACTCAGCTTTTGTCATCGGAATTTGAACTTCAAATTAATTAGTGCTTTCAGATTTCCTCATCTTAGAGCGCGAGGAAATTTTTGAGGATCACGGCGCGGGTATAGTGTTTTTCTTCGTCGGGCACTTCCCGTCATTTTCCTACTCTTGCCAAATTTCATCGGCTTCCGATTGCTCCGCAGCGTAACGCGTTTGCCGGTGAATGTCCGCGTGGATCAAGCGGCACTCAGGAGCGCCTCGCTGATTTCCCAGAGACGTTCCGCCGCTGCATCGTCGCAGGCATGGGCATCGACGCCCATGAACCAGGCGAAGGGGCTATCCGGATCGGTGGGGGCGGCGATGTCGCAATTCTCGCAATAGACGCAGGGCTTGCCTTCGAGCAGCGGTGAGGTTGCCGCCCAGGCTGTCGTCGAAGCGCCTTGATGAGAAAATCAACAAATGCGGGGCAGTTGCTCCCCACTGAGCATGCTGAGTCTGCGGATTGTGCCATAGGGC
>JBAQNC010000308.1:0-20833 GCA_049303435.1 Parvibaculum sp.
GGTCATTCCTTCTCGCCGCTGGTGCCAACCGACGGCACGCTGCTGACGCTCGATCGCATGGCGGGCATCTCGAATGTCGACAAGGCCATGCATCAGGCTGATGTGGCCGCGGGCACACGGCTTGCCCAGATGAGCGAAATGCTCGCCAAGGTGGGCATGTCAGTCGACAATCTGCCCGACATCAACAAGCAATCGCTTGCCGGTGCGCTGGCGACCTCCACACATGGCGCAGGCGCCAAGCTCGGCGCCATGCCGACATTCGTTCAGAACATGCGCATCGTCACGGCGTCGGGCGAAGTGATCGACTGCGATGCCAAAAACAATCCGGAAATCTTTCAGGCCGCCCGCGTCTCATTGGGCTCGCTCGGGATCGTCACAAGCGCCCGCATGCAGGCGCGCCCCTTGTTCAAGCTCAAGCGCCGCACATGGATGCAACCCGTCGATGAAATGCTCGAACGCCTGCCGGAACTGGAAAAGGCGCATCGTAATTTCGAATTCTACTACATCCCCTTTTCAGGCATGGCGCTCGGCATCACCAACGATGAGACGGACGAGCCCGAAACTCCCGCACAGCCGAACCCCGATGACGACGCCGTGTTGCAGCTGAAAATGTTACAGGACTGGCTCGGCTGGGCGCCCGGCGTGCGCCGCTGGGCGATCCAGAAGGCAATGGCGGATTATCCGGTCGAGGAGCGCGTGGACTATTCCTACAAAACGCTGTCGACTGAACGCGGCGTGCGCTTCAATGAAATGGAATATCACCTGCCGCGCGAAGAAGCGCCCGACGCGCTGCGCAAGATCATCAGGACAATCGAAGACAACAACATCAAGGTCTTCTTCCCGATCGAATTCCGCACCATCGCGGCGGACGATATCTGGCTAAGCCCCTTCTACAAGCGCGACACCGTGTCGATTGCCGTGCACCAGTTTCACGAATGGGATTACCACGCCTATTTCGCGCAGATCGAACCGATCCACTGGGCCCATCACGGTCGCCCGCATTGGGGCAAGATCAATACGCTGAAGGCCACGGATTTCGCAAAGCTCTACCCGAAGTGGAACGACTTCCAGAAAGTGCGCGCCGAGCTTGATCCGACAGGCAAGTTCCTGACGCCGCAGATGAAGATGATGCTGGGCGTCGCCTGAGGGAAATCAGTTCGTCTGCTTGGAGCTGACGACAGGAAGCGGCGCGACATCGACGCCTTCCTCGATCAGATCGCGCGCTTCATCGAGCGTCGCTTCACCGTAGATTGCGCGGGCGGGCTCTTCCTCGTAGTGGATACGACGCGCGACATCGGCGAACTTGTCGCCAACATAATCGCAATTCTCTTCCACATGCTTCCTGAGCGCCGTCATCATATTGACCATCTGCTGCCGGTCGACGACAGAACGCGATTTGCTCTTCTTGGTACCGGACACATTGGGCGCCATAAGACCCTTGCGCACCTTGGTGCTTGCGCATTGCGGACAGGCGATGTCGCCGCTCGCGGCTTGTTCGTCAAAAGCCGACGAGGACGAAAACCATCCATCGAATTCATGCTCATGGTCACAGACAAGACTGTAACGGATCATCGCTTGTCTCCGGGAACGGCAAAAGCGCGGTCATGCTGAAGGCTTGGAACGCGACCGCGCGCTTCGGCAACTTTGGCTGGATCGATCTCGGCGACGATGAAACCGGTCCCCTCTTCCGCCTCCGCAATGATCTCGCCCCAGGGCGCGACAATCAGACTATGGCCATAGGTCTCGCGGCCATTCTCGTGCAACCCGTCCTGTGCCGGCGCAAGAACATAGGCACCATTCTCGATCGCGCGGGCGCGCAGCAGAACATGCCAATGGGCCTTACCAGTAGGTTTCGTAAAGGCGGAGGGAACAGAGAGAAACGACGCGCCCGCTTCCGACAGCACGCGATAAAGTTGCGGAAAGCGCAGGTCATAACAGACAGTCATGCCGAGCACGCCCCACGGCAGTTCCGCTGTAACGGCCTGTGCGCCAGGCCGGAAATTCTTCGACTCGCGATAACTCTCGCCGCCACCGAGATCGACATCGAACATGTGAATTTTATCGTAGCGCGCAATGACGACACCATCGGGTCCGATCAGAAATGAGCGATTGGCGAGCTTGTCGGGCGCAACCTTGATCGGCAGCGAGCCGATCAGCGCCCAGACCTTTCGCGAGGCGGCGACCGCGCGAAAGGCGGCAAGCGCCGTGTCGTCTTCTTCAGCCACGGCCTTCTCGAACAACAGCTGGCTTTTTGCTTCCATCAATGACGTGTTTTCAGGCGTCGCAATGAATTGTGCACCCGCCACCGCTGCTTCCTCGATCAGGCTGACGGCGAGATCGACATTGGGCGCAACCTCACGGCCCGCCCGCAATTGCACGCAAGCGGCAAGAAAGGGGGATAAGGGGGTTTGCGCGTTCATCAATCAGGCAGCTAGAAGCGTGTCGAGCTTGCCCGCACGCTCAAGCGCATAGAGTTCGTCGCAGCCACCGACATGGGTGTCGCCGACAAAAATCTGCGGCACGGTATAGCCGCCATTGGCGCGCTTCGTCATCTCGTCGCGTAGATCGGGGTCCATGCCGACATCGATTTCCTTGAACTCGACTCCCTTGTCCTTGAGCAAGGCCTTGGCCCGGAAGCAATAGGGGCACATCATGGTCGTATAGATGGTCACGGCCGCCATAAGCGGAAACTCCTTAAGGAAAACAATACTCTATCATATAGAAAGCTTTCCCTCAGGAACAACCCGGGCAAGCGAAAGGACACGCACCTCGCGCGCCCCTGCGGCATTAAGCGCCCGCGCACAGGCATCGACCGTGGCCCCCGTGGTCATCACATCATCGACCAGCACTACAATCCTGCCAACAAGCTGGCCGCCTGCGCCGTCGGCCAGCCTGAAAGCGCCCGCCACATTGCGGCGCCTTGCGCTGCCCGACAGACCGATCTGGGGTCGCGTGGCGCGCACCCGCACGAGCAGACCGGGCGCAAAGGGCAGATGCGCGAGTTTCCCTATGCGCCGCGCAAGCTCGGCGGACTGGTTGAAACGGCGCGAAAAAAGCCGCTTGCGATGCAGCGGCACAGGCAGAATGAGATCGGCACCGTGGAGAAGCTCGGACCCTGCCCGCACCATCCAATGAGCAAAGGCAGGCGCGGCTTCCATCCGGTCGGCGAATTTATAGCGCAACACAAGGCGCGCGCTTGCCTCGTTGTAATACATGACGCTGCGCGCCCTCGCATAAGGCGGTGGACTGTCGACAAATTCCGGACGCACCATCGCCTCGCCCGGATCATAGGCGAAAGGCAACCCGCTCAGCTCGCAGAAAGGCCGCTCGATAAAATCGATGGCTGACCAACAGACGGGACAAAGACCGCCCTGCTGACTGACCATCGTTCCGCACCCCATACAATGAGGCGGCAACGCAAAATCGGCGATGCGGGTCGCAAGTTGCCTCAGCCTGTACAGCACCGAAAAACCCGACGATGCCGACATGGAACCTGTCACCTTGCGAAATCGATCAACAAATCGGCCACCACTTGCGGCGCAGAAAAGAAGGGCGAGTGGCTGCTCTCAAGTGTTCCCACATTCTCGCAAGGCACGGCAGCCATCATCTTCTGCTGGAGCGCATAGGTGATCGCCTCATCCTGTCGGCAGGTAATAAAATCGCGCGGCACGCTGCCATAACGCGCGCCGCTGACCTTGAGCGGCGTCACGAAGGGCGCGAGCGCCTGAGTACACAAGTTTGCCTGCGCATAGGCGATATCCTCCTCCGAACAATCGGCGTAGAAGGCCTTACGCAAATATTCCGGGTTGATGCCCGCGCTGATCCTGTCGTCATTATAGACAAGCGTCTTGGGCAGGACCTCGTTCGTCGGATCTTCGGAAATTTCGAGCAAGGACTTGCCATCGATGGGCAAAAACGCCGTGAGATAGACCAGTCGCCGGAAGACCTCAGGGCGCAACTCCGCCGCCGTCGAAATGACGCCACCGCCCATCGAATGGCCAACCAGGATCGGACGCTCCGGCAGCAAAGCCGCCGCATCGACAACGCGCTCCGCGCAATTCTCAAGCGTCACCTCCGCCAGAGGCAGGGTGTCTTCGCCATTTCCCGGCAGGTCGATGGCATGCGTCCGATGCCCGCGCGCTTCGAGCTCGGCCACCAGATGTTTCCAGCACCACGCGCCATGCCAGGCCCCATGCACCAACAGAAATGTCGCCATGATTTCCCCCTCGCCTCGACAAAACCCTAATGAAGAAGATGGGTCATGTCATCAATTCAACAGGCCCCGTTCATCAGACTTGCGAGGAGGCCCCGCAGCAATCATGATGCGCGCCATGCCAGCCACCCCAGACAGCATGAAGATATTCGACCGCGTCCTGCATGCCCGCCACCGTGCGCGGGCAGCAGCAGGCTTTGCCGATCATGACTTCCTGCTGGCCCGCGTCGCCGAGGACATGGCCGACCGCCTGGGTATCATCACAAGAGAATTCCCGAGGGCTCTCGATCTCGGGGCACATCATGGCTTCATCAACAAAATGCTGCCGCTGATGGAAGCAGGCAAGGTAGGTCATGTCGTCACCACCGATCTCGCGCCGGAAATGCTGGCGCAGGCGAGCGGTGCCCGCGTCTGTGCGACCGAAGAGCAACTGCCCTTCGCCGACAAGAGCTTCGATCTCGTCGTCTCCGCCCTGTCGCTCCATTGGGCAAACGATCTGCCCGGCGCGCTCATCCAGATCCGCCGCGCGCTGGCGCCTGACGGTCTTTTCATAGGCGCGATGTTCGGCGGCGAAACGTTGATCGAATTACGCCAGGCGCTGGCCGAAGCGGAAATCGAATGCGAAGGCGGCTTGAGCCCGCGCGTCTCGCCCTTTGCCGATCTGCGCGACATGGGCGGCCTGATGCAGCGTGCAGGCTTTGCTCTGCCCGTGATCGATAGCGACCGTGTGACGGTCAACTACGGCAATATGCTGAAACTGCTTGCCGAACTGCGCGGCATGGGCGAAACCAATGCGCTGATCGAGCGTCGTCGGACGCCGTTGCGCCGCTCAACCCTAATGCGCGCGGCTGAAATCTATTCGAGAAAATTCGGACTGGCCGACGGACGTATCCCGGCGACCTTCGAGATCGTCATGCTGGCGGGCTGGTCGCCACATGAAAGGCAGCAAAAGCCCTTACGGCCCGGTAGCGCCAAGGCAAAACTCGCCGATGCACTCGGCACCATCGAGCACAAGGCCCCGCGCTAGCAACCTAGCTGAAAAGATCGACGATCTTCTGGAACATGCCTGTAAGGCTCGTGCCGATGGTGGCTGTCGCCGCCGCCACGACCGCCGAGAGTAACGCTATGATCAAACCATATTCTATGGCTGTCGCCCCGCTCGTATCGCGACCAAACTCCGTAAAGAACCGCCCGATCTTGCTCATCGCCCAAACACCTTTCTCATGATGCGCGATCAGCCTGTCCGATCCCGGACCTAGAGCAAATCGAGCAACGCCGCCACAAGCGGTTCATCCGCCGGTGGCATGGCAAAATCCCTCAACGTCGAAGGCTTTGCCCATTTCAGCGCCTGTCCCTCCAGACCCTGAACCCGCCCCTCCCAACGCCGACAGATATAGAGCGGCATCAACAGGTGAAAATCCTCATAGGCATGGCTCGCGAAAGTCAGCGGCGCGAGACAGGCCTTGCGAACCGTGATGCCGAGTTCCTCGTGCAATTCCCGGATCAGGCTGTCCTCTGGCACTTCGCCGGGCTCGACCTTGCCGCCGGGAAACTCCCAAAGCCCTGCAAGTGACTTGCCTTCGGGACGTTGGGCGAGAAGCACGCGACCATCGACATCGACAAGCGCACAGGCCGCCACCAAAAGAAGCCGCTTGGAGGCGGTACTATTCGCTTGTTCGCTCATGATGATTTCACCATTGTGCTAATAAATACCCGCCAAACGTGGTGAAAATTGAGTAAAAAGCCCAAATTTCACCCGTTCTGGTCGAGCGTCAACTCCGATAGTCGGCATTGATCGAGATGTAGCCATGCGTGAGATCGCAGGTCCAGACCGTCGCCGCGCCCGAACCGATACCGACATCAACCTCGATATCGATATCCTTGCCCTTCATGTGACGCGCGACAGGCGCTTCCTTGTAACCGGGCACAGCCTCACCGAGCGCCGCCACATCGACGCCGCCGATGCGAATGGCGAGACGATCACGGTCCGCCGCCTCGCCGGACTTGCCGACCGCCATGACGATACGGCCCCAATTGGCGTCCTCACCGGCAATGGCCGTCTTGACGAGGGGCGAATTGGCAATCGCCAGGCCGATACGACGCGCCGCCGCCGTGCTCTCGGCGCCCGACACGGCAATCGAAATGAACTTCGTCGCGCCTTCGCCATCGCGCACAACCTGATGCGACAGATCAAGCAGAAGGTCTTCGAGCGCACCACGGAAGGCGGCAAGGCGCGGATCAATGACCGAACTGATATTGGTCTGGTTTCGCATCGCCGTGCCGGTGGCAAAGAGAAGTAGCGTGTCGGAGGTCGACGTATCGCTATCGACCGTGGTGGCGTTAAAGCTCCTGTCTGCGCCCTGCGAGACAAGCGTTTGCAGAAGCGGCGCGGCAATGGCGGCATCTGTCACGACAAAGGCGAGCATGGTGGCCATATCGGGCGCGATCATGCCCGAGCCTTTGGCGATGCCGTTGATTGTGACGACTTCACCGTCGATCTCGACCTTGCGGGTCGCAAGCTTGCGATAGGTGTCGGTCGTCATGATGGCGCGGGCAGCCCTGTCCCACTGGTCTTCATCGGCGTTGAACAACGCGGTCGCCATGCCGTCGATCAACGGCTTGGGGTCCATCGGCTGACCGATGACGCCGGTGGAGGCGACAAAGACTTCACTCGCCATCGAGCCCGCAGCGCGCGCCGCTGCAACAACCGTCGCCTCGACAGTGGCGACACCACGCTTGCCGGTAAAGGCGTTGGAATTGCCGGAATTGACGACAACGATACGGCCCGATCCGCCCTTGACGTTGGCGCGGCACAGATCGACAGGCGCAGACGCGGTTTTCGACGTCGTGAAAACGCCCGCCGCCGTCGTGCCCTCGGGCAGACGGATCACGAGAACGTCGTCGCGACCCTTGTATTTGATGCCCGCCGCCGCAGTGCCGAGATCGACGCCTGCAAGCGGTGGCAGCTTGGCGAATTTTTTCGGCGCAAGCGGAGACACGGCAAGCGCCGATTTGGTCTTGGCCTTTGTGGCAACCTTTTTGGCAGGGGCTTTCTTCGCAACGGGCTTCTTGGCGAGAGCCTTCCTGGCTGGCGTTTTTTTCGCCACGGCTTTCCCGACAGCACCTTTACCTTTCTTGGCATCAACCTTCCTGGTTTGAGCCTTCTTTGCTGGAGCCTTTTTCGCCACGACCTTCTTCTTGGCCCCCGTCTTTTTTACAGGGGTCTTCTTCGTCGTTTTCTTAGCCGTCGTCACAATCCTGCTCCGCAAATCCGGGCGAACCCGATATCAGGGCGCAGGCACCATCGCGGGCTGCGCGCTTCCTGCACCGACAATTTCGACTTTTGCCGATTTGCGCAAGCCTTCCATGACTTCATTGCCCTCTTTACGCACCAACATGCGCATGATGTCGTCATGAGCCTGATCAAATGTAGGCTTGGGCGCCTTGCGCGTCGCGATCAGCTTGATGACATGCCAGCCGAACTGCGTCTTGACCGGCGCCGAAATCTGACCCGGCTTCATCGAAAAAACCGCGTCGCCGAATTCCGGCACCATATCGTCCTTCTTGAACCAGCCCAGATCGCCGCCATTGCCTGCGCTGGAATCCTTCGACGCCGCCTTGGCTTCATCCTCAAAGCTCTTGCCCGCCTTGATGTCGGCCTCGATCTTGTCGGCCTCTTCCTTGCTGCCGACCAGAATATGGGCCGCATGAGCCTCGGATTCCGGCTCCGCCTTGGCGATATTGGCGTCATAATAGGCTTTCACCTGCTTTTCGCCAACCTTGTCGCGCATCAACTGGACCCAATAGACGTCGCGAAGCACCTTTTCGTTGAAATAGGCCTCGCGACGTTTGACCATCGGATCGTCCTGCATCTTCTTGGACTTCGCGGCTTCAGCGACGATGCTGCGGTCGATCAGCATGCTCAGCAGATATTGAAACTTCTTTTCTTCCGGCAAACGGGCAAGCGCCTGACCCATTTCTTCATCAGCAAGCGCAATATCGGACAGTTTGATCGGCTTGCCATTAACGGTCGCAACCGTCTCATCGGCCCCGGCAGCAGCAGCCGCAGGCCCGCTCGTATCGGCCGCCAGGGCGACATAGTCGGCGCTGGCCACGAACCCCAGGGCGAGGACGCTGACGGCCAAAAGGCGACCGAGAAGAGGACGAGAAGAACGCATTATGGAATTCCTGTGGCAAGGCAAATAAGGGCCATAAGTGGGTGAATTGAACCGGCCCATCATGAGGCCTGATGGGGCCCGGTGAAGCGTGCGACGCGCGCACATATTTATTTATGATGACCGCTCGTCAGCCCCGGCACAAGTCACAGAACATTAACAAAACGAGAGACTTGGGTCTTTCCGGCCCTGAGCCCGAAAGCCGTCATACCCGCCGGGTTAACGGTCTTGGGTAAAGGCCCAGCTTCATTGACAAGCCACGGCCCGCTGCTTACATGTCAGCAGTCTTTTTTCCCGCTATGGCCCACCGGCCTGAGGGCTCTCCGGTCGTCCCTCTGACAACAAATCGGGGACGCGCGGCACATGTCACAATGGCAGGCTCGCCGGATCGCTTTCACGACAGTTTGCTGGTCGCAGCAAGATGTCGGGCGGATCGCATGAGGAAGTATATCTGATGGCAAGCTTCGGCGCTCTCGCCAAGCGGTTGTTCGGCAGCGCCAACGACCGCAAGCTCAAGTCTTATAAGGCACGGCTGGAAGCCATCAACGCGCTTGAACCGGAGATTTCGGCCCTTTCAGACGAAGAATTGAAAGGCAAGACCGCCGCATTCAGGGCCCGTCTGGCAGAAGGCGAAAGCCTCGACCACCTGCTGCCCGAAGCCTTTGCCACCGTCCGCGAAGCTGCCAAACGCACCCTCGGCCAACGCCATTACGACACCCAGCTCATGGGCGGCATGGTGCTGCATGACGGCAAGATCGCCGAAATGAAGACCGGTGAAGGCAAGACGCTTGTCGCGACGCTGGCCTGCTATCTGAACGCCCTTCCCGGCAAGGGCGTCCATGTCGTCACCGTCAACGACTACCTCGCCAAGCGCGACGCTGAATGGATGGCCCAAGTCTATAACTTTCTCGGGCTCACCACCGGCGTCATCCTGCATGGGCTGGACGACAACGAACGCCGCGAAGCCTATGGCGCCGACATTACCTACGGCACCAACAACGAATACGGCTTCGACTTCCTGCGCGACAACATGAAGTATCAAGTGTCTTCAATGGCCCAGCGCGGCCATGCCTATGCCATCGTCGACGAAGTGGACTCGATCCTCGTCGATGAAGCGCGCACACCGCTGATCATTTCAGGACCGCTCGACGACAAGTCGGAACTCTATCTCGCCGTCGATGATGTCATTCCGCATATCGCCGAAGACGGCTATGAGCTGGACGAAAAGCAACGCACGGTGAACCTCACCGAAGAAGGCAACGAAGCTATCGAGGAGATTCTGCGCGAACGGGGCATCCTGACCGAAGGCGCGCTCTACGACATCGAGAACATCACCATCGTTCACCATGTCCAGAATGCGCTGCGCGCTCACAAGCTCTTCCAGAAAGACAAGGACTACATCGTCAAGGGCGACAAGCTCATGATCATCGATGAGTTCACGGGCCGCATGATGGAAGGCCGCCGCTATTCCGACGGCCTGCATCAGGCGCTGGAGGCCAAGGAACGCGTGACGATCCAGCCGGAAAACCAGACACTTGCCTCGATCACCTTCCAGAATTATTTCCGCATGTACGACAAGCTGTCGGGCATGACGGGTACGGCGCTGACCGAAGCCGACGAATTCATGGACATCTATGGCCTGGAAGTTCTCGAAGTCCCGACCAATCGGCCCATCGCACGTATCGACGAAGACGACGAAGTCTATCGCTCGGCGCGCGAGAAATATGAAGCCATCGTGCTCGAACTCGAAGATTGCGCCAAACGAGGCCAGCCAGTGCTGGTCGGCACGGTATCGATTGAAAAATCGGAAACCCTGTCGGAGTTCCTTAAGAAGAAGAAGGTCAAACACAATGTGCTGAATGCCCGTTATCACGAGCAGGAAGCCCATATCGTTGCACAGGCTGGCGTTCCCGGCGCCATCACTATCGCCACCAACATGGCCGGTCGCGGTACCGATATTCAGCTCGGCGGCAATCTGGAAATGCGCGTCGCCGACGAAACGGCAGGCATCGAAGACGAAGCCAAGCGCGACGCCAAGATCAAGGAGATCAAAGCCGACATCGAACGCCTCAAACAAAAGGCAATCGAAGCAGGCGGTCTCTACATCATTGGCACCGAGCGCCACGAAAGCCGCCGTATCGACAATCAGCTGCGCGGTCGTTCAGGCCGTCAGGGCGATCCGGGCCGCTCGAAATTCTTCCTTTCGCTCGACGACGACCTGATGCGCATTTTCGGCGCCAATAACATGGATGGCATGTTGCAGAAGCTTGGCCTGAAAGAAGGCGAAGCGATCATCCATCCCTGGATCAACCGGGCTCTGGAAAAGGCCCAGGAAAAGGTCGAAGCGCGTAACTTCGACATGCGCAAGAACGTCCTCAAATACGATGACGTGATGAACGACCAGCGCCGCGTCATCTTCGAGCAGCGTCTCGATCTGATGAATGCCGACGATGTCGCCGAAACTGTCGCCGACATGCGCCATCAGGTGATCGACGGGTTGGTCGCACAGCATATCCCCGAAAAAGCCTATGCCGAACAATGGGACGCGGGCGGCTTGCACGATGAAGTCAAGGACGTGCTGGGCCTTGACCTGCCTGTCGTTGATTGGGCTGCCGAAGAAGGCATTGCGGATCAGGAAATTCGCGAACGCCTCTATAAGGAAGCAGATCACGCCATGGCCTCCAAGGTCGCGCAATCAGGTCCCGACCTGATGCGTCAGGTCGAAAAGGCGATCCTGTTGCAGACGCTCGACCAGTTCTGGCGCGAACATCTGATGATGCTCGACTATCTGCGTCAGGCTGTTGGCCTGCGCGGCTATGCGCAACGCGACCCGCTGAACGAATACAAGCAGGAAGCCTTCGAACTGTTTGAAAGTCTCCTCAACCGTTTGCGCGAAGCCGTGACGCGCCAACTGATGAATGCGCAATTCGTTACCGAAGCGCCAAAGCTTGAAGAAACGCCTCTGCCGGAAATGCACGCCCATCACATGGACCTGACGACGGGCGAGGATGAGATGAACGATCGCGATGCGAACGCGTCTACAAGGCCCGCCCGCAACGACCCCGGCGTCGCCGTCGATCCGAACGACCCCTCGACATGGGGCAAGGTTTCGCGCAATGCCGCCTGCCCGTGTGGATCGGGCAAGAAGTTCAAGCATTGCCACGGAGCAATCGCCTGAGGTTTTCACCCATGACGAATAAAAACGCCCGCCTCTGAAACCAGAAGCGGGCGTTTTGCTGTTCAGACAATAGGGCCTCAAGCGTCGCCACCCACAAGCTTGGCGAGGTCCGCCTGATAGGTCTGACCAGCCCAGTAATAATGAACGGCCGCCCAGACGCCGATGAAGCTCGTGCCGAACAGCGCCCAGCGCAAGCTTTCGGCGCCATATGTCGGTTCGAGCAGATCCGAGACAAGACCAACCGTCAACGGCCCGAAGCCCAATGCGACGAAATTCAGCACAAAGAGCATGACGGCGGAAGCCAGCGCCCGCATGTGAATGGGCGTGAGGCTCTGGATCATTGCAAAGCTCGGGCCCAGATAGAACGCCCCCAGCACGGAGGAGATGACATAGACCGGGATCATGATCGTGAGGTCCGATGACATATAGAAGATGATGAAGAGTGGCATGCCGACAAGCTTTGCCAACGCCACGACCCAGGCGTTCCAGCGCATGTCCTTGCGCGAAAAACGATCAGCCAGATAGCCGCCAAGGATCGACCCGAAGCCACCGACAAAACCCGCCGTCAAACCGAAGATCAAACCGATCTTCGTCATGTCGAGATGAAGGCTGCGCGCGAAGAAGGACGGCCCGAAAATAAGTCCGCCATAGCCGACAAATGAAACAAGCGTCAGACCAATGATGATGTGACGCGCGGATCGCGTATGCCACAGATGAACGAACACTTCCCACAAGGCGACAAAATAGGCGGTGATCCGCGCTGCATTCGATACATCCGGATTACCACTCCTGCCCGCCAGACCATCGACGCCGCCACGCACCGGCTCTGCAATCGTGAAACGCACCAGAGCGGCGATGACGAGACCGGGCAAACCGACCACAAAGAATGTTGCGCGCCAGCCGAAGTTTTGGACGACATAGCCGCCAAGCACGAGACCGATCATCGCGCCGGCATAGACGCCGACCGTATAGACCGACATGGCGGTGGAGCGCTGCTCCTTGGGGTAGAGATCGGAAATCATGGAATGGGAGGGCGGGCTCGAACCTGCTTCGCCGATACCGACGCCGATACGCGCGAGCAAGAGATGCGAGAAGCTGCCCGCGAGCCCGCAAGCCGCCGTCATGCCGCTCCACACGGTGACGGCGAGCGCAATGATGTTGCGGCGATTGCCGCGATCCGCCCACATGGCGATCGGCACACCGAGCGTGGCGTAAAAGAGTGCAAAAACAAGTCCGCCCATCAACCCGAGCAAAGTGTCGCTGACATCGAATGCCGCCTTGATCGAGGGCATCAGGATGTTGACGATGCCACGATCGACATGGCTCGACGTATAGGCCAGCGTCAGGATGATCAGGGCGTAATGTTTCGAAAATCCGGTCGCCTTCGCAGGCGCAGGCGCCACCCCGACTGAAGGTTCAGCCATATTTATCTCCCCATGGACTCGTTCTAATTCTTTTTTTCCACCTTAGAGAGAGGCGGGCGCTGCGGCAATGGTTGCCTGACGGAGCGGAACTTCCACCGAGCCCATTGCAGCGCGAAGGCTGGCTGGCATAATGCCCGGCAAGAAGAACACGTCACTCAGAGGACACCCATGTCAGCCCCCACGCCATTCAAGATCGACATTCCACAAGCAACGCTCGACCTCATTACGCGCAAGGTCGCGACCTACGAATGGCATGAAATGCCGGAGATTGCGGAAGGTGGAAATCGCTGGGCCTATGGCACCGACATGACCTATATCCGTGAATTTTGCGACTACTGGCTCTCAAGCTACGACTGGCGCAAATGGGAAGCGCATCTGAACAGCGTGCCGCAGTTCAAGACCACCATCGACGGGCAGGAAATCCATTTTATTCATGTGAAAGGATCGGGCAGCGCGCCTGAAACGCTGCTCCTTACGCATGGCTGGCCGGGCTCTGTTTTCGAATTCTACGACGTCATCGAACCTCTGGCGCATCCCGAGAAATTCGGCGGCAATGCAGAAGATGGCGTGACGCTCGTAATCCCCTCGCTGCCGGGCTACGGCTTTTCCGGCAAACCCAAGACGCCGATCGGTCCGAAAGGCACGGCAGCGCTCTGGGACAAGCTTATGCGCGAAGTGCTCGGCTACAAGACCTATATCGCACAAGGCGGCGACTGGGGCTCGGTCGTCACAGGCCATCTCGGCTATCAGCATGGCACGGACAAGAACGGCGGCTGCAAGGCCATCCATATCAACATGAACGGATTGCGCGCCGCCGTCTTGCCGGAAACGGAAGAAGAAGTGGCATGGGCCAATGCAGCAGGCGCCGCGCTCGCGATGGACGGCGCCTATCTCCAGATCCAGATGACGAAGCCGCAGACGCTTTCCTATGCCATGATGGACAGCCCCGTCGGCGCAGCTGCCTGGATCGTCGAGAAATTCCACTCGTGGTCGGACCGCCGAAATGGCGATATCCCCGGCCATCTGGAAAACGCCTTTTCCAAGGACGCCATGCTCACCGACATCATGATCTATCTCGTGACCCGCACCTTCAACACAGCGACATGGTTCTATCGCGGCTACATGGAAGAAGGTGGCGCCAGCATGGCGCCGGGCACGAAGGTGGAAGTACCGACGGGCATCGCCAAGTTTCCACAGGAAGCACAGGCCTATTGCATCGGCCCGCGCAGCTACATGGAAAAGGGCTACAACATCGTGCATTGGTCGGAGCCCGAACGCGGCGGCCATTTTGCCGCCTGGGAAACCGGCAAGCTCTTTGCCGACGATGTGATGAGCTTCGTGAAGAAAGTGAAGGCCAGCAAATGACCCATCGCATCGTTCCCGCCGACCCTTTTACGATCCGCGTTTCCGACGCAGAGATTGAAGACCTGAAGCGCCGGCTGCAACGCACCCGCTTTCCCAATGAACCGCAAGGCAACGAGCTTTGGGAATACGGCACCAGCCTTCCTTACATGGAACAACTCGTCGAAACATGGCGGGATGATTTCAATTGGCGCAAGGCGGAAGCCAACCTCAACCGCTTCCCCCAATATCGCGCAACGCTGACGGATGATGACGGCGAAGATCACGAAATCCATTTCATCTATGAAAAGGGATCGGGCCGCGATGCCGTGCCGCTCATCCTCACACATGGCTGGCCGTCCACTTTCCGTGAATTCCTTGACGTCGTCGAACCCCTCGCACATCCCGAACGCTTTGGCCGCTCGGGCCCCGCCTTCGACGTCATCGTGCCTTCGCTGATCGGCTACGGGTTTTCATCTATTCCGCGCATCCCCATCGGTCCCGCAGCGATTGCCGATCTCTGGCACAGGCTGATGACCGAGGTACTGGGCTATGACACCTATGCCGCGCAGGCGGGCGACTGGGGCAGCTTCGTCACTTCGCGCCTCGCGCTCCAGCATGCCAAAAGCCTTCGCGCCATTCACCTCACCATGCTGCCGCTGCGGCCCTTCCTCAAACATGAAAGCCAGCCGCCGGTGAGCGAGGAAGAAGGCGCATGGATCAAGAAAATGGGACAATGGTGGAAACAGGAAGAAGGCTACCGCTCGATCCAGTCGACAAAGCCGATGGCGCTTGCCTTCGCCCTGATGGACAGCCCGGCAGGACTCTCAGGGTGGCTGGCAGATAAATATTATCGCCTCGGCGACACCGACAAGACGACGACGATGGACGGGATGATCGCACGCTTTCCTTTCGAGACGATCCTGACCCAACTTTCGATCTACTGGTTCACCGGCACGATCAATTCCGCCAATACGCTCTACAAGGCAGGACCGGCGGAAGGCTCCGCATTGTTGAAAGCAGGTGAAAAAGTGACGGTGCCGACAGCCTATTCGGAATATCCGATGGACACGCTACCACTCACGCCCCGCTCATGGGCAGAGCGCAGCTACAACATCCAGCGCTGGCGTGTGATGGACAAGGGCGGCCACTTTGCGGCGATGGAAGAGCCGGAACTCTTTGCCGATGATGTCCGCGACGCCTTTGCCGAAATGCTCTAGACCACATCCGGGACGCCCGCGCCAATATCGATCCAGATAATATCGTCAAGCCCTTGCACTTCCCGCTCGCCCGGATTGAAGCCAATGGATTGGGTATTGGCAAAACAGGACACCAGCAGGGGATGCCCTGACCTCGCATGGCTCATCGGCAAGGCCAGCACTTCAACGGAACTCAGTATACCGCTTTTTTCTCGTGTCCGCAGCGTCGAACGCCGTCCACAGGGGTGGTCGATCTGAGTGTTGAGAATATCGAGATATTGGGCGCGGACTTCGGGCTCGAAGGAATCAAGATAATTCTGACCCGTGGGATCATATCCCATGCGTTGCACAAGATCGGTGCCGATCAGACGCATTTCGACCCGATCAGGCGACACAACTTCAAGAATTGAAACAAACGGCATGAGCCGATGAATGGCAAGCGGATCGAAATCCTTCCGATCCGGGACAAAATTCTCCTTGGGCAGACTGTCCCAATAGCCAAAGAATTGCCGTGCGCCCGCCGTGTGCAGAACTTCGCCCAAAACCTGCATTTAGGCCCCTTGTCTGAACCCCTCAAGAAAGGCTCGTTTTCAGACTAGACCAAAGGACGCCGCCAAAACAGATTTTTTCGAAAAATCAATAATCGAGATTGATAGTTCAGATTAAGAAACGCCGACGCGACCCATGGCGAGGAATTTCTCGCGGCGCAGGCGCTTCAACGTGGCGCGATCAAGCTTGTCGAGACCACGCAGTTCTTCCTCGATGGCGTCGCCCGTTTCCTTGATCATCTGCTTGCGCTCACGATGCGCGCCGCCGATGGGCTCTTCCAGAATGCGGTCGATGACGCCAAGCTGATGCAGGCTCTGCGCCGTGATCTTGAGGGCATTGGCCATGTCCTGGGCCTTGTCGGACGAGCGCCAGAGAATGGACGCACCCGCTTCCGGCGAGATGACGCTGTAAACGGCATGTTCGAGCATCAGCACGCGATTGCCGGTCGCCAGCGCAACCGCACCGCCCGAACCACCTTCCCCGATGATGACGGAGACCAGTGGCACTTCAAGCGAGAGGCAGCAATCGGTCGAACGCGCAATGGCTTCGGCCTGACCGCGCTCTTCACCGCCAATACCGGGGTAGGCGCCCGCCGTATCGACCAGCGTGATGACCGGAATGTCGAAACGATTGGCGAGTTCCATCAGACGGACCGCCTTGCGGTAGCCCTCAGGCGTCGCCATGCCGAAATTATGTTTCACACGGCTTTGCGTATCTGAACCCTTTTCATGGCCGATCACCATGACCGAGCGCCCGCGGAATCGGCCAAGCCCGCCGACAATCGCCTGATCCTCGCCAAATACGCGGTCGCCCGCGAGCGGCGTGAAATCCTCGACCAGACGCTCGACATAATCGACGAAATGCGGGCGGCGCGGGTGACGTGCGACCTGCAATTTCTGCCAGGGCGTCAGATCCTTGTAGGTTTCCTGAAGAAGCTGGGCGGCTTTCTGTTCGAGCTTGGCGACTTCGTCGTTCACGCTCACGCCGCCTTCCTGCGCAGCCAGAAGTTTCAACTCCTGAACCTTGCCCTCCAGTTCGGCGATCGGCTTCTCAAACTCGAGATATGTATGCATCGTGCTCAGGGAATAGGCCCTTTCAATGGCGAAAAAGCATATGGAAGGCAACCGAGAGTTCCTAGCATGAACGCTCCCGCCCGGTTCCCTGACTTGCTCAGGAATTGGGCGGCACACTGGCTTTTGTGACGGATATTGTCAACCGCCCGCGCGCCCCTCACGGCCACATCGGTGAACCGAACCGCCGCTGACGCAACGCCAATATTTTCCCATAATTTATAAAAATGCCCTGCCCTGTCACAGAAGGACACGCTCGCACGTCTTGATTGGCAATGGACCCTCCCAGACAGGCGACACAAATCATGCCAGAGATTGCTAACCCTCAAACCTCCCTGAAACGCTGGATGCTCGCGCTGGCCGCGCTCGGCATTGCCGCCAACGCGCTCTATATGCTAGGCGATCCAGCAGGCTGGTATGGCCATGTCGAGGGTGTGCCGGATACCGGACCGTTCAATCCCCATTTTGTACGCGACATCGGCGTCGCCTATCTCACCTGCGCCATCTGCGCGGCGGCGAGCGCCAAATGGCTACGCCAGGCTTTTACGCTGATGAGCGTAGTGACAATTTTCCTCGGCCTTCATGTCGGTCTGCATCTCTGGGATATGGCGGCAGGACGGCTTGACCCCGATCATCTTCTGATCGACGCGCCCGGTGTGCTCGGCCCCGCCATCGTCTCCGGCCTGCTCGCCTGGTGGACGAAAGCCGACCGCGTCTGATCTTCAAAACCTCAAGGAAACCCGTCATGCTCAAGACCATTCTCGAACGCATGTTCGCCAAACAGGAAAAATTGACCGGCGAAAGCATGGATTTCGCGCGCGATCTTTATCGCGCAGCGCCGGGCGGCTTTTGGCGCTTCGCCTTCTTCACCCCCATGGCGAATTATCGCCACGTCCTGCCCAAGGAGGCCTATGCGGTGGCGAAGATTGCCGCCGCCCATTCGGAAGATTGCGGACCCTGCCTGCAGACGACAGTCAACCTCGCAACCTCGGCAGGCGTTGATCCCCAAATCATCCGTGCAGCTGTCACGGGCGACACAGCCAACATGGATGAACGGACCGCCACCGCTTTCATGTTTGCCCGCGCCATCTGCGCGCATGACTTTGCGAGCGAAGAATTGAGGCCTAGACTTATCAAATGGTGGGGCGAGGCAGGGATTGCCGAACTCAGTCTCGCAATTTGCTCGTCGCGGCTTTTCCCGACGCTGAAACGCAGCATGGGCCACGGCGCCGCCTGCCAGCGCGTTGTTGTGGGACAGGAAACATTGCAAGTCAGCGCAGCCAATGTGCAGGCAGCCTGAAATACCGCGGGATCACACCATGCAGGCTCGACAAAACACAGCCGAAGCAATCTTCACATGCCATCGCGCGCGCATCTTCGCTATTGCCTATCGGCTTACCGGCACGGTGAGCGATGCCGAGGATGTCGTGCAGGAAACCTGGTTGCGCTGGAATGGCATCGACGCCAAAGACATCAGAACACCGGAGGCCTGGCTCACCACAACGGCGGGCAGGCTCGGCCTCGATCATCTACGACGGTTGAAAGCGCGGCGTGAAACCTATGTCGGCCCGTGGCTGCCCGAACCCATTGTCGAGAGCGCTTCAGGAATTACCCAACCGACGCCCGAAGAACAGATGGAACTGGCCGACGACATTTCTATCGCGCTCCTCCACATGCTCGAAAGGCTGGCGCCTGAAGAACGCACGGCATTCCTGCTCCATGAAGCTTTCGACTATGACTATGGCGAGCTTGCTTCGCTGCTGGGCAAGACGGAAGCCGCCTGTCGTCAGATCGTCAGTCGCGCACGGCGCCGTGTGCATGAGGCACGTCCGCGCTTCAAGACAGATAGCCAGGACCATGAACGACTGGCGCGCGCATTCTCCGACGCCTTGAGCAATCAGGACCCCGCCGCCCTGCTCGCCTGCCTGAAACCTGACGCCGTGCTCTATTCAGACGGCGGCGGCAAGGCAGCAGCAGCACTCAACCCCATATTCAGCGCCGACCACATCGCGCGTTTTTTCGCCGGTATCAGAAAAAAATTCAACCTGCCCCTCATCCCTCTCTTCGTCAGCGTCAACGGCCAGCTCGGCTTTGCGCTGCTGCACGAAGGCAAGATGCATTCGATCGTCAGCATGGATATCGAGGACGGCGCCATCGCCGCCATCTACATCATGCGCAACCCGGACAAGCTCGCACGCGCCAGCGAGACGCTCGGCTTGCCACTGCTCGGCTTTTAGGAAAATTTCTCGCGCGGGACAAGGCGAATGGTGGACGTACCCTTGGCGAGTATGTTGCCTTTTTCATCCATCAGCCGGCCTTCAGTAAAGACCGTGGAACGGCCCTTCTGCTCGATCCAGCCTTCAGCACGCACAAGACCGGGCGCGGCAGGACGGAAAAAGCTGATCTTCACTTCAAGCGACATGGGCACATAGGCGACGCCTGTGACGGCGATTACTGCATGCGCCATAGCCGCATCGATCCAGCCGGTCACGAAACCGCCCTGGGCGACACCGCCCGAATGACACATATGCATGCCGCAACGATATTCGATAATCGCACGGCCTTCGGCCTCATCCATCAGGATGACGCGTTGCTGCCCCAGCGTTTGCCCAAGCTCGCCCGCATCTTTCGGTTGCACTTCACTCATCGTCCGCTCGCTCACTTCCAAGTTTCGATTGAGCGGGACCATAACGGCGCAATCCTGCCCGGTCGAGTAGGCAAGATGATCGGCAGGTTTGCAAAAATGAAGAACCCGCGCGACTTCCAAGGCCGCCAGCCTAGTGACCCTTTTCCTTGGCCGCCAGAGGATGGTGTTCCTCGACCAGCGATTTCAGCCGGTCGTCGAGTACATGCGTGTAGATTTGCGTCGTCGAAATATCCGCATGTCCGAGCATCTGCTGGACGGCGCGCAAATCCGCCCCATTGGCGAGCAGATGACTCGCAAAGGCATGACGCAGCGTATGCGGGCTCACGCGGGTCGCATCGAGATTGGCGGACGTCGCCAGATCTTTCAGCAGCTGCGCAAAACGATGTCGCGTGAGATGCCCCTGACGGCCACGCGAAGGAAAGAGCCAAGGCGAAACACCATCGCCCAGACGCGCCGTGCGCAGCGGCAGATATTCATCGATCGCCCGTCGCGCGGTCTCGGACAAAGGCACCAGACGCTCGCGTCCACCCTTGCCCGCAATCGTCAGAAATCGGCTTTCGCCCTTAGCGGCCGAAAGCGGCAAGCCCACGAGTTCGGAAACGCGCAAGCCCGTCGCATAAAGCACTTCCATCAGACAGACGAGACGCGCGCGCTTGTAGGCGCGAACGGTTTCTTCCTGAGAGCGACCATCTTCCGCAAGACGAGCCGCCACGAGAAGCGCATCGACTTCTTCGACAGACAATGTCTTGGGCAAGGGCCGCGCGCGACGCGGCCCTTCGATCGCGCCACAAGGGTCATCCGTCCGGATACCATCGGTATAGAGAAACCCGTGGAACTGGCGAATGGCCGACAAACGTCGCGCCGCCGTCGAGGCTGACAGGCCTTGCGCCGTCAGCCCTTCGAGATAAGCCCGCACATCCGCCGTATTGGCAGCGGCGACATCCTTGCCGCGTCGCTCAAGAAACTCCGCAAAATCACGAAGATCACGCTGATAGGCATCAAGCGTGTTTCGCGCAGCGCCACGCTCGGCGCTGAGC
>JBAQNC010000309.1:0-8084 GCA_049303435.1 Parvibaculum sp.
GTAGTACTGTGTCGAGGAGGCGAACTCATATTCGAAGCCGAAGCTGTCGAGGAAGGCGCGGAGACGGGCGTTGTTATGTTCGCCGAAGCTCGAATGGGTGCCAAAGGGATCGGGAACCTTGGTCAACGGCATGTTGATGTAGTTCGCCAGCATTTCCTGATTGGGCACGTTGGTCGGCACTTTGCGCAAGCCGTCCATGTCGTCCGAAAAGCACAGAAGACGCGTCTTGACCCCGGGCGCCAGCACTTCAAAAGCGTGGCGCACCATAGTCGTGCGGGCGACCTCGCCGAATGTGCCGATATGAGGCAGGCCCGAGGGGCCATAACCCGTCTCGAACAGGATTTCGCGATCGGGATTGCCCTCTTTCTCCAGTCGGGCGACCAGTTTGCGGGCTTCTTCAAAAGGCCAGGCTTTGGAGACCTGAGCAGCTTCGAGAAGGGCAGTTTCGCTGGCGTTTTGACTGGGAACGGACATGGGAGACCTGAGCAAAGATTTAGGGTTTGTAAAGAGAGCGGACCCTAAGCTTGGGCCTGCCTTCAGTCAACGTAACACGTGGGGCGAAAGGTCAAGCAAAGCGGCGGGGAAACAGGCTGACACCCTCGCGCTTTTCCAAGATTGCGGGCGATCAGGCCCAGAGCCCAGAAAGAGGTCGCCGGATGCCAGCCAACGAGATTCGAAAAGCAGCAATTTTGCGCTGTCTGGCTATGCTACGATGAAACCTCACATGACGAAATTGCCGTCACACGAAGGCGCTCAGATCAGCTCTGCGGGGTCAATGCGCCGCAAGCCCAGCATGGCGGCCCGGATCGCGGCTGAGGAAGTCAAACTCCTGATCGATCTGGGGGCCTCAAGCCGCTACTCGATGGCCATCGCCATCGTGATTACCGGGCTGGTCTTTTCGCAGACTGCGCCGATCTGGAAGACCGGCTTCGTGCTCGCGATCCAGCTCATCGCACAAATATATTTCGACTATGTGCGCACCAGATTTCAGGCCGACCCGGAGGTCGTCGTCAACGCTCTGGACTGGGCGCGGCGCTATACAATCGGCACATTTCTCAGCGGCATGACATGGGGTGTCGGCGCGATCGTCTGGCTGCCGGACGCGGATTTCGCCCATCACATTTTCTATGCGCTGGTCCTTGCTGCGCTCTGCATGTCCTCCGCCGTCATGCGGGCCAATTATCTACCCGCAGTATTGACCTATTTCGCCACCGCGACGACACCCATGATCGTCCTTATGCTGATGGAGCCGACCCCCCTCAATCTTGGCGGTTCAGTGCTTGCCGTGTTTTTCCTCTATGTCGCATTCCGTTCGGCCCAACGACTCAACCACGCCTATAAGGATGCCATCCGCCTGCGTTTTGAAAACGCCGATCTTGTGGAACGCATGGCGCGCGCGCATTCGGCGACCCAACAAAAACGCGCAGACGCTGAAGAAGCCGAACGCCTGGCGCGGGCGGCAAACAGGGCCAAGGGAGAATTTCTCGATATTCTCGGTCATCAGGTCAGCACACCGCTGGAACAACTGAGCGACATGGCGCAGCAGCTTCGTGACGAGCCGCTCAGTGAAAGGCAGGACCAGATCGTCGACGCCATGCTGACATCAAGCACTTCGCTGCGTCGCCTGTTTGACGACATGATCGATTTTTCGCAAATGGAAGCCGGCGCCTGCGCCTTGACGGTGCAGCGCTTCGACCCTGTCGATCTAATAAAAGACATTGTGCGCGAAATGCGCCCACAAGCTGTGGCGAGGGGACTTTCACTTGAACTTGATATTGTGCTCGGCGCCCTGCAACCCATGTCGAATGACCCGAACCGGTTGCGTCAAGTGCTCGTCAATCTCATCTCCAACGCAATCAGATTCACCGACAGCGGCGGCGTCATCCTGCGCATGCAGGCGGTGACGCTGGCCGACCACCGAAAGGCGCTCCGCCTTTCGGTGGTTGATACCGGCATAGGCATTACGAGCGACGCGCGGAGGAGACTGTTTGACGGCTTCGCGCAGGGACGCGGCCAGGACAATGTGCACATCGATCGGACTCGCTCCTCCGGCGTCGGTCTGGGACTGGCAATCGCCGACCGTCTCGTGCGGCTGATGGGCGGGCGGATCGAGGTGGACAGCGCGGCAGGACAAGGCAGTACGTTCTGGTTTCTCCTGCCCTTCGAAATGCCACAGATTGCCGCCACGGTGCACTCCACAATGAGAGACGACGCCGAAGACCCGTCGGCAAGACCGGACCGTCGGCGCGCAAACCTGCTCATCGACCACGACTACCTCTACGAAATGGAACGCGCGATGGGGCCCGACAAGATCGCCGACCGGATCATCGATGCGCTGACGCAGACAACGTCGCTTCTGGAAGGCATCAAATCTGCCCAGGCCCATGATGGCAGCGAGGACCTGCGCGAAAAGGCCCGCAAGCTGCAGGAAATAGCCGACGAAATCGGCTTGCTGGCTATTGCCGAGGCGGCGAGCAGTCTGGGCCGCTCATCGGCCCCTTTGCTGAACGACGAAATATCCCACCTGGAGCATCAGGTTTCCGCAACCCGGGACCAGCTCGCCAACGCCTATCCGGATATCAGCATGGACCTCGCGCGAGGCTAGAGCCGCTTTTTCCGGTCGGTCGCGCTATAATGCGCCGACATGACCAGATCTTCCCCACTCGATTCGGCGCGCAAGCCCGCCCTTGAAGACAGCTCCATGCTGCCTGATGTGCTGGCGCTTGTGCCAGCGCGCCTCGGGTCCCCGCATGGCTGGGGCGCCATTGCCGTCAGCAATGATGGCGAGGTTGATGAGCTGGGGGCGGAGGCGGCGCTTGAGCAGCTTGCGCGCCATGCCGTCCTTGTCGTGCATGGCGGTTTTACGGCAAGACGCATCGCACTTGGCCTTGAGGCGCGCAAAAGAGCCAATGCCACACGCATGGTCGGCCCCCGGGTTCTCGACCTTCTGGAACTCTTTGCCTTCGTGCATCCCGCCTCACCCTGTCTGCCGACACCTCAGGGACTGGCGCGCGCGCTGCGGCTCGATACGGGCAAAGAACCCGAAACACTGGCTCTGATGCTGCACGAGGCGGCGGCGCGGCTGCTGTCCACGCTGCAATCGCCCCACTATCCCGACCGACGCGCTGCGGCCCGCGTTGCGGTTCGCATGAGTGAAGCAGGATGGGCCTGGGGACCGGGCGTTGTCGCCGCGCTTGACGACGTCATTGCGCGCGAGGGCCGGCTTCCGATCGGACGCGGCTTCGACGTCTGGAACGACATGACGGAATGGGAAGATCTGCCGCCGCGTGGCGCGCCGGGTTCTCTGCCCGTCAGCGAGGAAGAAGCGCGCGCGCGCCTTGCCGAGCTTGTCGGTGACGATGCTGAAAAGCGTCCGGGGCAATCGGATTTTGCAGCCGCTACCGCGCGCGCCTTCAATGCACGCGAGACAGCAGGTACGCCCAATATCGTGATTGCGGAAGCCGGCACAGGCATTGGCAAGACGCTCGGCTATATCGCGCCCGCCATCCTCTGGGCCGCGCGCAACAAGGGCACGGTCTGGCTCTCCACTTACACAAAAAACCTTCAGCGCCAACTCGATCAGGAATTGTCGAAAGCCTTTCCCGACCCGGCCGAAAAACATGAGAAGACGGTTATCCGCAAAGGGCGCGAAAACTATCTTTGTCTCTTGAATTTCGAGGAACTGGCAAAGCGCGCTGCCGCTAGCGGCAATGCCGTCACCATCGGCCTTGTTGCGCGATGGGCGCGCGCAAGCCGCGACGGCGACATGGTTGGCGGCGATTTTCCCGCATGGCTTTCCCACCGCATGGTCGGTGACGGCGAAGGACGCGGCGCGCTGACCGACCGGCGCGGCGAATGTATCTACACGGCCTGCGCGCATTTCAAGAAATGCTTCATCGAAAAGGCGATCCGCAAGGCTCGTCGCGCCGACATCGTCGTCGCCAATCATGCGCTCGTCATGCGGCAGGCGGCGCTCGATCAGGCGATGGCGATTATCGCGCCCAAAGCCAATGCCACGCCCGATGAAGCGGCTGGCAATTCAGAAGATGAAGAACCAAGCGGCCGCGAGGCGCGCTCGCGCTTTGTCTTTGACGAAGGCCATCACATTTTCGATGCGGCAGACGGGGCTTTCTCTACGCATCTCTCGACCGTGGAGACGGCCGAGCTGCGCCGCTGGATCAGAGGCGCGGAAGGCGCGCGCGGGCGGCGCGGGCGCGGGCTGGAAGACCGGATCGGCGATCTCGTGAGCGGCGACACGGTGACCGAGGATGCGCTCAATGCAGCCATGGGCGCGGCGGCGGCTCTGCCCTCGCGCGGCTGGGGTGCGAGACTCAACGAAGGAAACCCGCGCCGCGAAGGCGAGGCGTTTCTGGCGTTGGTGAGCCAACAGGTCCATGCCCGCGCGGAAGACGACGACACGCCCTTTTCGCTGGAAGCTGACATCGCGCCGATGATAGACGGCATTGACGAAGCGGCGCGCGCCTTCGATCAGGCACTTGGAAAGCTGGCAACGCCGCTGCTCCGCATTGCCGAAGGCCTGCGCGCCAAGCTCGACAAGGAAGCCGAGGATCTCGACACATCGACGCGCATTCGCATGGATGCGGCAGCGCGGGGGCTTGAACGTCGGGCGAAACTTCTCATCCCGTCGTGGCGCGCCATGTTGTCGGCTCTTGGTCAACCGACACCGGAGCATTTTGTGGATTGGTTTTCCATCGAGCGTATTCAGGGACGCGACGTTGATGTCGGCATGCATCGTCATTGGCGCGACCCGAGCCAGCCTTTCGCCGAAAGCGTGCTGGAACCAGCGCATAGCGTCGTCATTACCTCGGCGACATTGCGCGACCGACTGCCCGACGACGAGGCCGACGACGCCGGATGGGAATCTGCTGAAATCCGCACTGGCGTCACGCATCTGGCGACCCCGGCGCGGCGCGCCTTCATGGCCTCGCCTTTCGACTATGCTGCGCAGGCGCGCATCTTCGTCGTGCGCGACGTGAGGGGGAACAGCGTGGAGCAAGTGGCGGCAGCGACGCGCGACCTCTTCCGCGCGGCAGGCGGTGGTGCGCTCGGATTGTTCACGGCCATTCACCGATTGCGCGCGGTACATGAGCGCATCGTCGCGCCGCTGGAGCAGGACGGTCTCTCGCTCTACGCGCAGCATGTGGACGCACTCGACACGAGTACGCTGGTCGATATTTTTCGCGCCGAAAAAAATGCCTGCCTGCTCGGTACCGATGCTGTGCGCGACGGGGTGGATGTGCCTGGCGACTCCTTGCGCATGATCGTGTTCGACCGCACGCCCTGGCCGCGGCCCGATATATTGCACAAAGCCCGCCGCGCCCAATTTGGCGGCACGCGCTATGACGACATGCTTACGCGGCTGCGCCTGAAGCAGGCTTTCGGGCGATTGATCCGCAGCCAGCACGACAAGGGCGTCTTTGTGATGCTCGATTCCCGCCTGCCGACACGGCTCACATCGGCCTTTCCACCCGGTGTTGTTGTGGAACGCGTGGGGCTTGCCGAAGCCATTGCCGGGGCTCGGGCCTTTCTGGGAGGGGACGAGGAGCCAACCCTTGCCGCCCCCGCTGGCAATCCCTAAACTCTGCCGCCATGCGGCCATGCCGGGCCGCGAAACAGCCTCGATATCGATCTCGCCAAAGGACCTTTGATGTCAACGATTGCGCCAGAAAATGCCCTTATCTACATCATGGTGACCATGAGCGCCGTGGACCGCGCCATGAGCGACAGCGAGTTGCGCACTATCGGCGACACCGTCAAGCACCTGCCTGCCTTCAAGAAATTCGATACCGAGCGCCTCATTCCGATTGCCAGGGAATGTGCGTCTATCCTGCAGGAAGACGGAGGGCTGGACGCCGTGTTCGGTCTGGTGAGCGATGCGTTGCCGCCGCATTTGCGTGAAACGGGTTATGCGATTGCGGTCGAAATTGCGTCGGTCGACCTTCCGGTGGGTCAGGAAGAAATGCGCCTGTTGCAATTGCTTCGCGATGCGCTCGGCATCGACAAGCTTATCGCGGCCGCCATTGAGCGTGGCGCACGCGCGCGGTACATGTCGATCTAATCTATTCGGCAGCGGTACACGGCCCCGTACCATTCTTTCGCAATTCATCATCGATCTGGTCGTAATAGACGCGCCTGCATGAACCGGCAGCGTCATATGTATCGGTTTCGCGATGAATGAGTACAGGCGTATTGCCATCATAGGCATAGACATCCGTGCCATATGCGGCGGCGCTGCTGCGCCAATGACTGGTGATTTCCTGCGCGTCGGCGTCGAATTGCGGCGAAGTGATCTTGTCGAGCGCCGGATTGGCGACAAATCTTCCCCTGGCGACGGACCATAGCCAGTTTTCATAAGGGACGTTGGGTCCGGCGGGAAGAAAACTGATGACGCGCAAATCCAGATAACCGTCGAAATTGAGGTCGATCGCCTCGAAGCCATAATTGGCGACACTGTCCGGCACGCTTGAGTTGACCGGGCTGATGGTCTGGAAAGGTACCGTCTCGCCGCTGCGGGTGACTTCGATACGGTCAAGGACACGTATCCCCGTCGCCTTGTCGGCATGACCGACAAGGAAAAAGTCAAAGCGCGCTAACGACGGGTTGATATCACTGCGGCAGTGAAACGAGTCGGACGTTGCAGCGTCTGGCGCGGCGCAAGAGAAGACGCCCTCAAAGGTTTCATCACCAACCAGCGGCGCAGGCTCGGCGCGCGCGGAGCCCCCAATACCTGTTGCACATGAAAGGCCAAAAAACAGGGCCAAGCTTCCGCCGATGAAATAGCTTCTCCTCATTTCGACCTCTACCCCAGAATCTCTCCCGGATTCGATGTGTTATTGTAACCGAACTCCGCGTTTCGCATTGTGGCGTGTTTGCCGCAAGGCGCACTATAATATGCTCAAAATCGGGCTGCATTTCGCTACCCTGCCCGCAGAAAGCCACCCCATGAGCCACGTCATTCTCGACAATGAGCCCCTTGTCCGCCTGATCGGATTTATCGGGATTTTTGTCGGCATGGCCCTGCTGGAGCGACTCGCTCCGGCCCGCCAGCTCAGCCGACGGGGCCGCAGGTGGCTGACCAATCTGGGCCTGAGCGCGACGGCGAGAGTTGTCGTATACTTGTTCGTGCAATTCGTTCTGCCGGTGGCGGGCGTCGGCATCGCCTTTTGGGCGCAAGATCGCAACATCGGACTTTTCAACAGCATATCGATTACGCCCGCCCTCGCCTTCGTCATCTCGTTTTTCGCGCTCGACGGGCTGATCTATGGCCAGCATGTCGTGTTCCACCGATTTGAAATCCTGTGGCGCATGCATAAGGTGCATCACGCTGACCCCGATCTCGATGTAACGACGGCGGTGCGTTTTCACCCACTTGAAATTCTCATCAGCCTTTTCATCAAGGCCGCCGCCATTCTGGCGTTGGGCGTGCCACCTCTTGCGGTCATCGCCTTTGAGGTGCTGCTCAACGGGACAGCCATGTTCAACCACGCAAATCTCAAGCTTGGCGCGACGGCAAATCGCATTTTGTCGCTTTTTATTGTGACGCCTGACATGCACCGGGTACACCATGCCACCGACTATGATGCACAAAACCTCAATTTCGGCTTTAATCTGTCATTGTGGGACAGGGTGTTCGGGACTTATCGTCATGCCGACAAAGCCGAACTTTCCACCATGCCTGTCGGTCTCGACGAATATGCGACCGACGACAAGAAACTGAAACCAACCGAATTCATCTGGAGCCTTATTTTGCCTTTCGTCACCACGCATTCGCCGACAGAAAACAAGCCCGACAAAGGCATGAATGAGTCTGGCAAATGAAGCGGCTCTGCCTTTTACGCCATGCCAAATCGGATTGGTCGGACCCGTCGAGCGATGACTTCGATCGCCCAGTGAATGCGCGCGGCGCCAAGGCCGCCGACTTCATGGCGCATTATATCGCGCATTGCGCCTATCGACCCGACTATGTGCTTTGCTCGTCGGCGCGGCGCGCCGCACAAACCTGCGCGCCGCTTGCCACCGAACTTGGCGCATCAGTGCCGGTGGAATATCGCGACATTCTCTAC
>JBAQNC010000310.1:0-2103 GCA_049303435.1 Parvibaculum sp.
GCTTACACACACGGCGATATGGGTCAGGTCTACCCGCTGGCGCGCGGGCTGGCGCCCGCCATGGTGACGCTGGTGTGTTTTCTGTTTCTCGGCGAACGGCTGCCCATCACCGCAACCATCGGCATCGCCGTGATCATCATCGGCATCATCTCGCTCGCCTGGCGGAAGAACAACGGCACGGGCAGCCTCCTCGACAACCACCGCGGCGTGCTCTACGCCATCGGCACGAGCTGCTTCATCGCCGCCTATACGCTGAACGACGGATTGGGCGGCCGCGTAGCGACAAGCGCCAGCGCCTATGTCATCTGGCTCTTTGCGCTGGACGGCATAAGCATCACGGCGATCGCGCTGTGGCGGCGCGGACCCGCCCTGCTCAAGCCCCAACGCGACTGGCTGATCGGACTCGGCGGCGGAGCGATGTCCATCGTCGCCTATTGGCTGGTGATCTGGGCCATGAGCATCACGCCGCTCGGACCCGTCGCGGCGCTGCGCGAAACGAGCGTCATCTTTGGCGCGCTGATTTCAGGACTGGTGTTGAAGGAAGGATTGGGCTGGCGCGCGGTGATTGCGGCCTGTGTCGTGGCAGGGGGTGTGATCCTGCTGAAGATGTGAGGGGCACTATTCTAGTTTCGTCATGCCCCGGCTTGACCGGGGCATCCATCTTTCTTCGGTGGTTGTGAAAGGTGGATCGCCCGATCAAGTCGGGCGATGACGAGTTTTATCGGCGTAACTTTCTTAAAGCTCCACGCCCATTCCTTCATCGACACCGATCATGATGTTGAGGCACTGGACAGCCTGGGCCGATGCGCCCTTGCCGAGGTTGTCGAGCAGCGCCACCAGACGCGCCTGACCATGCGTGGCATTGCCGAAGACAAAGAGCTTCAGATTGTTGGTGCCATTGAGGCCTTCGGGATCGAGGCCCTTCATGGCGGCGCTTTCATCCAGTGACGCGACCGAGACGAAACGCTCGCCTTCATAGGCCTGCGCGATCGCATCATGCACCTGTGTCAGCGACGGCGCGCCGGGCAAGGCCCAGAGCTGGAGCGGCACTTCGACGATCATGCCTTGCGCATAGCGACCGACCGACGGCGCAAACAGAGGCCGCTGGGACAGCAGACTGTACTGCCCCAGTTCCGGGACATGCTTGTGCTCCAGACCCAATCCATAAATCCGGTAAGCGTCCTGCGAATAGGTCGGCAAGCTCTTGTCTTCGAACTCGGCGATCATCGCCTTGCCGCCGCCGGAATAGCCCGACACCGCATTGACGGTGACCGGCCAGTCATGCGGTATCAGGCTCGCGCGCGTTAGCGGCCGGAGGAGCGCAATGGCGCCGGTCGGATAACAGCCCGGATTGGTGATCCGCTTGCCCTCGCGAATGAGCCTGCGCTGCGGCTCGGCCATTTCCGGAAAACCATAGACCCAGCCGGGCGAAACGCGATGCGCGCTCGAAGCGTCGATCACCCGCACGGCGGGATTTTCGATAAGCTTCACGGCTTCCTTGGCGGCATCATCCGGCAGGCAAAGGATCACGATGTCGGCTGCGTTGAGCGCTTCTTTCCGCGCGCCCGCATCCTTGCGGCTCGCTTCATCGAGACGAATGAACTCAAGGTCGCTGCGCCCATCAAGACGCGCACGGATTTGCAGCCCCGTCGTGCCTACTTCGCCGTCGATGAATACTTTGGTCGCCATGTCGCTCTCCGAATTTGAGCCAATGTAGCAGGGAAAAAAGAACAAACAAAAAGGGCGCTTCGATTTTTCGAAGCGCCCTTGTTCGTAACCGCAGTAAAGCGATCAGCGCTTCGAGAACTGGAAGCTGCGGCGGGCCTTGGCCTTGCCGTACTTCTTACGCTCGACCACACGGCTATCGCGTGTGAGGAAGCCGTCCTTCTTGAGGACGCCACGCAGTTCGGGTTCGAAATAGGTGAGCGCGCGCGAGATGCCGTGACGGATCGCGCCGGCCTGACCGGAGAGACCACCACCAACGACGGTCGCCGTGATGTCGAACTGGTTCTGGCGTTCGGCTGTGACGAGCGGCTGGTTCAGGATCATGCGGAGAACCGGACGCGCGAAATAGCGATCCAGCTCGCGGCCATTGATCAGGAT
>JBAQNC010000311.1:0-6224 GCA_049303435.1 Parvibaculum sp.
CGGACTCGCGTGTGATTTCGGCAGCGACCGCGCCACTTTCTCCATCCTACCCCAAGAAGAGTTTGATTGGCACCGTTGCCCTCGTTCTCTCCGGTATGCTTGGGGTTGGTGTTGCCCTTTTGCTTGAACGTCTCGATAACAGTCTTCATACCTCTCAGGAAGTCGAGGAAACGCTTGGCTATGCGCATCTCGTCTCTCTGCCGATGGTGCCCAAAGAAAAAGGGCCTGATGGCAAGGTCATGTCACCGCAGGACTATCTACTGGTAAAGCCCTTGTCGTCCTATTCAGAGGCGTTGAGAAGCCTTCGAAGTGCACTGGCCTTGTCTAATGTTGATAACCCCCCGAAAGTTCTTCTCTTTACATCCGCGTTGCCCAATGAAGGCAAGACCACGACCTCGATAAGCTTTGCCCGTGCAGCAGCGGAATCGGGAGCACGAACCATCCTTATCGATTGCGATTTGCGTCACCCGTCGGTGCACAAGGCATTTTCTGGTATTAGCCCCAAAGCGGGTCTTGTCGAGTTTTTAGCCAGCAAGGCGACGATGGAAGAGGTGCTTGCGGTCGATGAAAAGAGCGGGCTTCATTATATCCCGATCGCATCAGGCGCCGCCAATCCGCCTGACATTCTCGCCTCGCAACATATGCAGCGATTGCTGAGCGAGCTTCGCGGCAACTATGACCTTGTGGTTTTGGATTCCGCTCCCATCTTGCCGGTATCGGATTCGCGCGTTCTCTCGCGCCTTGCCGATAAGACGGTCTACGTCGTGCGTTGGGCTGAAACCCCCAAAGACGCTGCAAAGGGTGGCATCAGGGAGCTCAAGAATTATGCTGCCGATATTGCCGGAATTGTCTTGAGCGCCGTCGATACGACCAAACAGGCCAAATACGGCTATGGCGATGGCGGTTACTACTACAAGCGCTACAGCCGGTATTATGTCAATTGAAGCATCCGTGCCTATCCGGTTGACGCACACACCCACTAGATGTTGATTTGGAGCGATGACGTGATCCTAACATTCAAGTATCGCATAAAGGACCGTTCCTCAAGAAAGGCATTGGCAGCTCACGCTCGCGGCGTGAATCAGGTCTGGAATTATTTGACTGCGCGGCAGAAGGACATTGAGTCCCGCTATCGCGCCGGTGCGCCAAAACGTAAGTGGGGAACGCATTTCGATTTGCAGAAGCTGGTGAAGGGTGTCGGGGCTGAATTTGGAATCCACCAGCAGACAGTTGGCGGTATTTGCAAGCAGTTCGCGACTTCTCGCGATCGCAACAAAGGATCGCTGCGGTTTCGATCCAGCTTCGGAGCGAAGCGCGCTCCGGGCTGGATTCCGTTCGAGAAGCAAAGCAGGCAGATTGAGAAAAACAGCGTCACATATCTAGGCAAAGTATACCGCTTCTTCGGATCGAAGCGTCGCCCGCTTCCCCCAGACGCGAAGGGCGGAGCGTTTGTCGAGGACTCGCTTGGCCGCTGGTGGGTGTGCTTTCACGTTGAAGTAGAAGGCTATGCAGGTGACGGCGCAAATGGCGAGGCGATCGGCATTGATCTCGGCTTGAAGACGCTCGCCGCGCTTAGCAATGGCGACAAGATCGAAGCGCCGCGCATATACCGCAAGTATGAAGAGCGTCTCGCAACGGCCCAACGCGCCAAAAATAAAAAACGTGTGAAGCGCATTCACGCGAAAATAGCAAATTGCAGGAAGGACTTTCTGCACAAGGAATCGACGAAGCTCGCCCGCATTTACGCGATCATTGCGGTGGGGAACGTCAATGCGTCGAATCTGGCAAAAACAACGATGGCGAAATCCGTCCTCGATGCCGGATGGTCTACCTTTCGGTCGATGCTCGCTTACAAATCGAGCGGTTATCGCGAGGTGAACGAGAGATTCACGACCCAAGCATGCTCATGCTGCGGCTCTTTGAGTAGTAGCACAAAACCGAAGGGTATTGGTGGGCTTGGAATAAGAGAGTGGCGATGTGACGACTGTGGAACCACCCACGACCGCGACGTGAACGCGGCCCGGAACATCAAATCTCTCGCGCTCAGTGTCGAGCGTCCTTCGGAGGGAAGCCGGTGAAAGCACGCAATCAACATCTAGTGGGTGTGTGCGTCAACCGGATAGGCACGGAAGCATCAATAGCGCGCCGGTTAATTGCCGTTCTGGTATGCCTTGTTGGGGTGTTTCTGTTAGCACTCTCAGCGCCCCGTGTTGTTGCCTATGCTTATCTGGCGGGCGTGCCATCGCGCGTCATAGATGCGCTGAATACCGGGCGACAAGTTGGTGCGGCTAAGTTGGTCGAGGCGCATGATGCCTACTTGAAGGCCCATTCCGTTCTTCCTGACGATAGCGTTATTCTGCAAAATCTTGGACGTCTTGAGTTGCGACGTGCGGACGAATTGCGTCAAGCCGGTGATAAGTCGGATGAAGCGTGGATGTCCGCGTCAAAATATTTCAGGGCTTCGATCGAGGCGGCTCCGGCAAGATCGTTTCCCTGGAGTCTTGAAGCTTATGTACGCTCGCAATCCATGGCATCGCCTGATGAAATGAACGGGCTTTTGCGTATGTCCTATTTTTTGGGTCCTCATGAAGCCTCAAGCATTTTGCTTCGGGCACGCGTCGGAACCGGCATATGGGATCATCTTGATGAAGATGTTCGCCAATTCACGAGCAACGACCTTGAAGAGATCTGGCATGATGGTCGATTACGGTCGGCTATTGTGCCCATTTATCTCGATGCATCCATCCCGACCCGTAGCGCGATCAGGAAACTCATCTTGACCGATAGCGGCAGTGAGCAGCGGTTCAATCAAATGTTGAAACGAGCCTTGGCTCCGCTGAAACGGTCCTGAGTAATGAGCGCGTATCTCAGGCTTTGCGCTGGCTCCAGGACTGGCTGACCGCAATACCCATCAGGCAGGCGTAAAGAATGCTGACCGCCGGGATCTGCAAGCTGAAATCCACAAGCGAATGAAGCCCGACAAGGACAGTTGCTGCGACCCCAAGTGCTGGAATGATCTTGTCCCGCTTGCGAGTTAAAGCGCCGCGCAGGCATTGGAAGGCGACCAGTGCGATTGACAGGTTGAGCAGAACAGCCGCCGGGAGACCCAGTTCGAGCGCATTTTCGAGATAAGTGTCGTGAGCCTTGTCCCACAGAATGAGGGGACTGTCATTACCTTGACGGTAGGCGGGAAAGACGTCCTCAAATGTTCCAAAGCCTGTGCCTTTCCAAGGTGATGTCAGAATGGCGTTCCAGGTTAATGCATAAATGTCTGTGCGAACCTCAAGGCTGGATTGAACCTGGTCATCAGGTAGTCGCTTTGAGAGATGGTTGCCGCTTGCCGAGAATATAATGACGGCTGCAATGAGGACAGCGGATAGCAGGCCAAAGAATTGACTCAACTTCAGCTTTTTCCGCGTCATGTAAATGATGGCCAGGGCAAGAAGCCCGACTGCAGTAGAGCCGGTCCCGCCGCGTGAGGCGCTTAGCAACAGGGCGATCGCAATAGAGATGACACTGAGAGATTTGAAGGCTCCCTTGGCAATGATCTCTTCGACGATCAGGACAACTTTTGATCTCAACGGGTGTTTCAGGGCAAAGAAAGGGGCCATGTGCCTGGTGAAGACGGCAATGGCGGCCAGAAGCGTCAAGCCGGCGAAGGTGGCGTAGGAATTGCGATTTACGAAGGTGCTGGTGAGAGAATCCCTATAGGTCCATTTGGGGTAGATGACGATCCAGTCATTGCCGGTCATATAGACTGCGATGCCATAAATTGCATAGGCGGTTCCGATCCAGGTAATGGCTCGGATAGCGAACCAGGCGCGTTCAGGTGTGCGAGTGAGTTCGAACGAAAGCCAGAAGACACCGCTATAGGCGAGCAAGCGCATGAGGCCCGCGAGTGTCGCATCGGGATTAACCGATAGGCGCGCGCTAATGTCGATCTCCAGAAGCTTTGCGGCGCTCTGCCAGACAGGATCCGTGAATGCTGTGGGCATAATTGGGACCCATTGGATCATGATCCAGAGGCAAACAGCACCATAGCTAAAGAGAGCCCATTTAATGTCATTGCTGTGGGCATGGAATGACGTGCGTTTGAAGGCCCATAGAAGCGCCCAGGAAATGAGCAACAACCCAGAACATAAGGATAATATTGCCATCGGCAGGGGGCGGTTGCTGCCGAAAGGCAGGGGCGCGAAGGCTACAATAGCGAGCAGACCTGCAAATAGCCAACGCTCTCCAAATGATGAATTGGAGCTCGAGGTAATCTCAGCTTCGCTGGCCACGGTGGTTTCTTTCATTTTTGACCCCGGGTTCCGGTGGTGCGGATTTCAGAAATACCGGACAACGATTTTTTCAAAAAATTTACGGCAATAAAACCAGGTGGTTATGTCGCCTTCTAATAGCCGACGCCGCAGCCCCGCAGAGGCAAAAATTTTGTTCGATTGCGTCCCCCATATCTACCGGGGGCAATCCTGCTCAAATACGCTAATACATTCTTGCATATAGATCGATAAACGCAATTATTTTTCCCTATGCGCAATAATTGTTGCGCATAGGCTTGATTCTTGCGTATATATCTGCTTTGGTTGCGTATAGGGTCTATGCGCAAGAAGGAGTCACGCCGTGGCCAGGCCCGTCCCTGCAGAAGAGTTGAACGCGATCGTCGAGATCGTGCGCCAGCACCCCGATGGGGTGGGCTTGCAGGATATTGCTGCCGCGCTGCCGGACAACGTGCCGGTGCGTACCCTGCAATACCGCTTGCAGCGCCTGGTCGAGGAAGGACAGCTTGTCAGGGAAGGAGAGCGCCGCTGGACGCGGTATAGCCTTCCTGCCGCCACAGAGCCCGAAGTGCCTGCTCCGGCAGCACCAGTGGCGGAAGGCGAAGGGGAGTTTGTCGCACCTGTTTCGTCGGCCGGCGAGGAAATTCGGGCCTATTTGCGGCAGCCGGAGGGCGCCCGCAAGCCGGTTGGCTACAACCGCGCCTTTCTCGATACCTATCGCCCGAATGAGAGCTTCTATCTTTCGGCGGCCGAGCGAGCGCACCTTGCCGAAGTGGGCAAACCGGATTTCGAGGCGCAGCCGGCAGGCACCTATGCGAAGCATATTCTCAACCGGCTTCTGATTGACCTGTCCTGGAATTCGAGTCGGCTTGAGGGCAATACCTATTCACTGCTGGACACGCGACGCCTGATCGAGTTCGGCGAAGAGGCCGAAGGGCGAGACCGTCTCGAAGCGCAGATGATCCTCAACCACAAGGACGCGATCGAGTTTCTGGTCGGCACTGCCGAAGAGATCGGCTTTAACCGCTACACCATTCTCAATCTGCATGCGATCCTGGCGAACAACCTTCTGCCGGACGAGGCGGCGGCAGGAAGGTTGCGCAGCATTGCGGTCGGCATCGAGAAATCCGCCTTCCATCCGCTCGAAGTGCCGCAGCTCATCAAGGAATGTTTCGACCAGATACTTGGCATAGCTGCTGCCATCAAGGACCCGTTCGAGCAGGCGTTCTTCGTCATGGTGCAGTTGCCCTACCTTCAGCCCTTCGATGACGTGAACAAGCGCGTCTCGCGGCTCTCGGCGAATATTCCCCTCATCAAGAGCAACTTCTCGCCGCTGTCTTTCACGGACGTGCCGCGTGACACTTACACGCAAGCCATTCTCGGCGTGTACGAGATGAACCGGGTCGAGCTTCTGCGGGATGTTTTTATCTGGGCGTACGAACGATCCGCTGCACGCTACGCCGCTGTCCGCCAGTCGCTTGGCGAGCCCGATCCATTCAGGCTCAAGCATCGTGACGCGTTGCGCACGATCGTTACGGAGATTGTCCGCGCCGCTATGGACCGAAAGGCGGCTGCCGCGCACATCGCGTCATGGACAAAGGCCCATATCGATGCACCGGACCGTGAGAGGTTCCGCGAGATCGCCGAGAACGAGCTTCTTGCCCTGCATGAGGGGAACTTCGCGCGCTATCAGATACGGCCGGCGGAGTTTCAGGCATGGAGGGAGGTTTGGCACAGATGAGCATTCTTTCTGGCGATCCCCTCACGCAGCTCTCCTTCTCGGACGCCGAAAATTGCGGTAGGCTCAAAAAGCTACACCACGCCATGGGACACGATCTGCGCAAGGTCACCGACGGCTTCCGTTCATGGCGCGGCGCGCACGGCCATGTCACCATCCGCTCGGTCATCGGAACCGGTGCTCTCCACGGCCTCTCGCCACTTCAG
>JBAQNC010000312.1:0-1593 GCA_049303435.1 Parvibaculum sp.
GTTGGAGACCCCAATCATGACCCATTCCTGTGAAATTGATTTCACGACTGGAAATGGTCACAAAAAAGGAAATTAAAACCGGGGAAATCTTTGCCGGGCCTCCAACAACTCAACGATGCCCGAATTATTTTCGGCGCAGTCTGTCGAGCAAGGACGACGTCGCATAACCATCAGCAGGCAAACCGACGGATTTCTGATAAGCGCGGATCGCCTTGCGAGAATTAAAGCCGATAATGCCATCGGGCTTGCCCAGTTCAAATCCGCTGCCGTTGAGCCTGGTCTGCAATTCTTCACGTTCGAGGCGGGTCAACGGTCGTTCATCAAGCGGCCATACACCCCTGATGACACCCGTGCCTCGAAATCGATCCGAGAGTAGACTCACCGCCAAGGCATAGGAGGTTGATGCATTGTAAGAAAGGATCGACCGGAAGTTATTCATTACAAGGAAGGCCGGACCCTTGTGGCCCGCAGGCAAGAACAGAGAGGCAGCAGCTTCAGCATCATGCACCGCGAACGCACGTCCATCCGCACGCTTGATCCCCATTTTCTTCCAGGCGTCCAAGGATTTCTTCACAGACATATCGGCCAGAGCGTAATCAAACCCGACAGGCAAGGTCACCTCATAACCCCAGCGCTCGCCCGGCTGCCAGCCAGAAACCTCGAGATAATGTGCCGTCGAAGCAAGTGTATCGGGAAGCGACGTCCAGATATCGCGTCGTCCGTCGCCATCAAAGTCGATCGCGTGAACGAGATAGGTTGTCGGAATGAACTGCGTCTGTCCCATCGCACCGGCCCACGACCCCAGCAGTCCGTCCGGACCGACATCGCCTGCCTGGATGATCTTCAGCGCCGCGATCAACTGCGTCCGACCAAAATCCGGACGACGACCTTCGAAAGCCAGTGTGGCAAGCGAGCGCACGACTTTCTGCGAACCCATATAGTCGCCAAAATTGGATTCCAGCCCCCAGATCGCAACGATAACGTGACGATCCACGCCATAGGCCTTCTCCAGCCGGTCCAGCAATTTACGATGCTCGACCAGCAAGGCTTTGCCGCGCGCGACCCGCTTATCGGAAAGCGCACCATTGAGATAGACCCAGACGGGTTTGACAAACTCGGGTTGATTGTGGTCGGCATCGACAACATCGGGATCCGGTGTCACGCCCGCCATCGCGAAATCGAAGGTTTTGGGCGTAATGCCCGCCTTCAATGCCTCGATACGGAAAGCCGTAAGCCAATCGGCAAATGCATTGTCGCGATCATGAATGCCAACCGGCGGCGCCATCGGCGTACGAGTTTCCTTGATACGGGCCTCCGCACATCCGGCAACGATCAGAGCGACCCACGCAACGCCAATGCCCACGGCAATATGCCGACAAAAGGCTTGACCTGAAAATGACCTCATAATGCGCGACGCTCCAACACAGACATGCGAGCAGGCTACCATGCCTCATCAAAAATCACATAGGGAGCTTGGGCAAACTTCTCAAAATCATTAAGCCGCCCCCTCCGGCATCACAACCAGTCCACCAACCTCCAGCACCTTGCCGCCAATAACCGGAGTGCCTGGAACCAACGAGGAGACATCAATCC
>JBAQNC010000313.1:0-38055 GCA_049303435.1 Parvibaculum sp.
GGTGTCGGACGACGTTTTATTTCCGAGCTTGAGCGCGGCAAACCGTCACTGGAATTTGGACTCGTACTGCAAGTTTGCGAGGCGGCGGGTATCGACATACTGGCCAAGCGCAAATGAGCCCCTCTGAAATACTCGACGTAAGACTGGAAGGCCACGAAATGCCCGTCGGGCAACTCGTCCGGGACGATAGCGCTTGCCTGTTCGCCTACTCCGCCGCCTACGTCCGACAACCTGATGCAATTCCGATTTCGCTCTCCTTGCCATTCAGCCAGGACATTTTCGACGACCCGAGCACGCGCGCATTCTTCGATAACCTGCTGCCGGAAAACAACCAGCTTCAGCAAGTCATGGATCGCGAACGTATCGCCCGCGACGATATCGTCGGACTGCTGAAACACCTCGGCGGCGACTGTCCGGGCGCCATAAGCTGCGTGCCGCGAGATGCGCCACCCGTTAAAATTCCCGGCAATGTCGAAACCGACTATGTCGAAATCGCGCCTGAAAATCTCGCGGACATCATGCGTCGATTGGCGGACAGACTACCCCTGCCGGAGGAAATACAAGACCCCTCCCCCGTTGCCGGTGTTCAGAGAAAAATCGCCGTCACCGAAATCGCGCCCAATCGCTTCGGTCACCCCAAAGACAAATTAAGAGTTCCGACCACTCACATTCTAAAAGTGCCGGAACGCGGTCGCGAACGCGAAGTCCAGCAAGAAGCTATCGCCGCACGGCTTGCCGCTCTTGTTGTCAACCATCCCGTCGCCCTGCCAGCCGAATTCAAGCGCGGCGACGAAGTCGGACTTCTCATAAAAAGATTTGATCGCAACGTTTCCGCAGATGGACTAATCACGCGAATTCATCAGGAAGATTTCTGCCAGGCTCTGGGCTTACCTGCCAGCTTGAAGTATGAACGCAAAGGCACAGCCGAGCGACATTTCTCTGCGGCAAAAGTCCATGATCTTCTCGGCAGAACAAATGCCCCCGGACTGAACCGGCTGATTTTCCTGCGTGCAAGTATTTTCAATCTTGCGATCGGCAACACCGACAGTCACGCAAAAAATCATGCCCTGATCTACGACCAAGGTGGCACACCCCGTCTAGCGCCACTCTACGACATGCTTCCCATTCGCCTGTCCAATCGCTACACACACGAACTCGCTTTCAAGATTGGCGAGGCAGAAAATTTCGACGAAATAAAACCCGCCGATCTGATGGAATTCATTCATTCATTTGGCCCCAAGACCGAAGGCGCGACCAGACGTTTTCTTCAAAATGAAATTGGTCCGATGATTCTAACGCTGGACCAAACGGCCCATGAACTCACGAGCATGGGGCACAAGGATTTCGATGACCTCATCGGGCGTGAAATAGAAAAAATCACAAACCTACTTGGGCTCAATCTGGAAATTCGCGAACGTGACTATTTTGGAACCGCTGCCGGAGGTTGGGGTATGCCCAGCTAATCCAAAATGATTTCATTGGGTTTGGACGCACTCAAAAAATTTCGTCATGCACGGACTTGATCCGCATATCCACGTCTTTGCGGCATCGAATTTAAGGAAGACGTGGATGCCCCGCCTCCTTTAATGAAAGGTGGGCCGGAGCATGACGAGGTTGGGGCGGATGCCCCGCCTTCTTTAATGAAAGGTGGGCCGGTGCATGACGGTGTTGGGGTGGATGGCCTCGCCTCACATTCCGTGTTGTCCCGTGACTTGATCGCGGGACCCGGAGCGGGCCGCATCACTTGCATCGAAGATGGATCCCGGGATCAAGTCCCGGGATGACAGTTGCGGGTTTGGCTGTTCGCTCCCAACATATCAAAAAGACCCCCACCCTCCGCGCGTAAGAACGCGCTCCTCCCTCCCCCGCTTTGCGGGAGAGGGTTTAGAAAGGCGTCCTTTCCGTTCCCCCTTCCCTCCGCCGCCGCCCGTGCTAGGCTTTCCGCAAATCAGCATTGGGAGAGTATCTATGCGTATCGGGCGTCTGGGATTGGTGGTCACAGTGGCGAGCATGGCGGCTTTGCCCGCGCTGGCCGCGTCGATGGAGCCGCGGTTTGGCAATACGATGCTCGGCACGCGGCCCGACGGGACGGTGATGAAGCTCTATTACAATGCGGACCACACTTTCTCGGGCGAGATCACGCCGCCGGGATCGCCGGTGTCCTTCGAGGCCAAGGGGACATGGAAGCTCAAGGGCGACCAGCTTTGCGTGCTGTCGGACCTCGGCCCCGGCGGCGGGACGCCGCCGGAAAGCTGCGCCACCCTGAAAGGCGACCATGTGGGCGACAAATGGCAGACGACCGTGCAGGGCACGGACGGCAAGCCTGTGGTGCAGTCGGTGGAGATCGTGAAGGGGCGCTGAGGAAGCTGGAAATAAGGAAGTCCCTCACCTCCCCCTTGTGGGGAGGTAAAGGAGAAGATCAATCCATATAGGCCAATACGTTCCGCGCCAGAGCCGTGCCGAGCGTGGCCGAGGTGGCCGAGAGCACCGTGCCCCAGGCGATATCCACCACGACGAGTTCGAGTGGCCAGCGGACGAGCGTCGCCTGATTGGTGAGGTCGTAGGTCACATAGGTGAAGAAGCCGAAGAGCGCGCCATAGAGGAGCGCGGTCGAGAGCCTGCCTGTGCTGAGCGCGGGGCCGACCGCGAAGATGAGCAAGCCGGCGAGAAACAGAAAATAGAAGACCATCGCCGGTGCGAGACGAAAATCGGGCAGCAGCAGGTCGCCCATCATGCGGCGATACCAGCCGCCCATGGAACTCAGCCAGATGGCGTCCACCACCACGAAGACAAGGCCGGTGGAAACATAGGCGACGAGATGGCGCAGCATGAGGCGGCTCCTGATAAAGGCGTTTACCCCCTATACGCAGCAAAGGCCCGACAGGATCAGCCCTTGCAAAGCTCACGCGAAAACGGCAAACCCTGAGCAGCGCGGGGGATTGAGGCCATGAGCGACATCGACGAGGTCGAAACGGTGGTGATCGGCGCGGGCGTCGCGGGCCTTGCCTGCGCCCGGGCGCTGGCGCTTGGCGGTCGCGAGGTGCTGGTGCTGGAGCGGCACGGGGCCATCGGCACCGAGATCTCGGCCCGCAACAGCGAAGTCATCCACGCGGGCATCTATTATCCCAGGGACTCGCTGCGCGCCAAACTCTGCGTCGAGGGCCGCGTGAGGCTTTACGAATATCTCACCGGCCACCACCTGCCCCACAGGCGCTGCGGCAAGCTGATCGTCGCGAACGACGCGGTGCAAGAGGCAGAGCTTGCCGGGATCGCCGCGCGGGCGCGGGCCAATGGCGTCGACGACATTGCCGAGTTGTCCGGCGCGGAAGCGATGAAGCTCGAGCCTGCGCTTGAAGCGCATGCCGCCCTGCTCTCGCCCTCGACCGGCATTCTGGATGCGCATGCCTATATGCTAGCGCTACGCGGCGAGATCGAGGACCACGGCGGCGTGATCGCCTTCGGCGCAAACCTCGACCGGGCGGAAGCCAATGCCGACGGGTTCCTTCTGCATGTGGGCGAGGCGCGGCTGCAATGCCGCCAGTTGATCAACAGCGCGGGGCTGAACGCCGTCGCCGTCGCCAAACGCATCGAAGGGCTCGACGCGAGCCATATCCCGACCGCCTATTATGCCAAGGGCAACTACTTCACGCTGGCCAGTCGTGCGCCCTTCTCGCGCCTCATCTATCCCGTGCCGGAAGCGGCGGGGCTCGGTGTCCACCTGACGCTCGACTTAGGGGGGCAGGCGCGCTTCGGCCCGGACGTCGAATGGATCGAACCTGAAAATGCCGACGCCATCGACTATGCGGTGAACCCCGACCGGGGCGACATCTTCCATGACGCGATCCGGCGCTATTGGCCGGGGCTGCCCGACGGCGCGCTGGAGCCCGCCTATGCAGGCGTCAGGCCCAAGATCCACGGGCCCCATGAACCCGCCGCAGATTTCGTTATTTCCGGTCCGGAAAATCACGGGACACCGGGACTCGTCAATCTTTTTGGCATAGAAAGTCCCGGCCTCACCTCTTCCCTCGCCATTGCCGATAGAGTGGCGAAGAAACTCACCGCCTGACCCTGGAACAAAGGACAAATGGCATGAAGTCCGGCCTGCGCCTTCGAGCGATCAAACGGTTGATCGGTATCCGCTATGCGGGTTTCAACCGAACGCTGCGAAGCTGGGAACCGGGCATCATCATGCTCTGCGCGCCGCTGGGGATCGCGGTGGGCGTCGTCGTCTTTCTGCTGCGCCAGACGGTCTATGCCCTGCACGACTGGATGTTCGGCCTGCCCGCGCACTCCTACCTGAGCGAGCAGACCTATATCGATCCGGTCCGGCTGCTGGTCGTGCCGATCGCAATGAGCCTCTTTTTCGGCTATCTGGCCTGGCTCTGGCGGCGCAAGCGCTCGGCCGAAGTGACCGACCCCGTGGAGGCCAATGCGCTGTTCGGCGGACACATGTCGATGCTCGACAGCATCCGTCTCTCCATCGCCACGCTGACGTCGAACGCGGCGGGCGGCTCGCTCGGCATGGAAGCAGGCTACACGCAGATGGGCGGCGCGATCTTCTCCGCCGTGGCCCAGCACTTCCGCCTGCGCCGTGACGAGGCGCGCATCTATGTCACCGCAGGCGCGGCCGCCGCCATCGCCGCCGCCTTCAATGCGCCGCTGGCGGGCGCTTTCTATGGTTTCGAACTGGTGCTCGGCAACTACAGCCCCCGCGCGCTCGCCCCCGTGGGCATCGCGGCGCTGGCGGGCGCGCTGACGATCCAGCTGCTCGGCACCGACGAACCGCTATTCGCGGTCACGCAGAGCTTCACCATCACGCCGCTGCTCTATCTGCTCTTTGCAATCCTCGGCGTGGCGGCGGCGGGCTTTTCCATCCTCACCATGCGCGCGGTGACATGGGCCGAAAGCCATCTGCAAAAATTGCCGATCTGGATCCGCCCCGTCGTCGGCGGCGTCACCCTGAGCGCTCTCGCCTTCGGCTCGCCGCAGGTGCTGGGCTCGGGCCACGGCGCGATCCAGTATGCGCTGGAAAACGACCGCAGCTTCCTGCTGGTCGCCGCATTGCTGGCGGGCAAATTCATCGCCTCCGTCGTCTCGCTGGGATCGGGCCTGCGCGGCGGCATGTTCTCCTCATCACTTTTTCTGGGCGTCCTGCTGGGCGCGGTCTTCGCCGCCGCCATCACCGTCGTGGCGCCGGGGCTCGGGCCCGACAAGGTCGCCTTCATGCTGGTCGGCATGGGCGCGGTGGGCGCAGGCATCATCGGCGCGCCGATCACCATGGTGCTGCTGGTGCTGGAAGGCACGGGTAATTTTCAGGTGACGATGGGCGTCCTCGTCGCCGTCGTCATCGCCTCCACCATCATCCGCCTGACGTTCGGCTATTCCTTCTCGACCTGGCGCTTCCACCTGCGCGGCATGCCAATTACCGGCGCCCATGACATCGGCTGGATCGCCGACCTCACCGTCAACCGCGTGATGCGCTCAGACCCCGTGATCGTGCCCGCCAGCATGCCGCTGATGAAACTTCGCGAAGTCGCTCCGCTCGGCAGCGCCAAGCGCGTCTTCACGGTGGACGCCAACGACAAATATCTCGGCATCGTCAATATGGCGACCGTGCACGACCCCGACATCACGGATGCGGCGGCCTCGCTCGTCGCCGGCGATCTGGCGCGTGGCGCGGGCATCTATCTGCAGCCGAAGGAAAACCTGCGCGTCGCGCTCGGTCGCTTCGAGACGGTGGAGATGGAAACGCTGCCCGTGCTCGACAACATGCAGGACATGAAGGTGATCGGGTATCTGACCGAGGCTTACGCGCTGCGCCGCTATACGCAGGAACTGGAACGCCAGCGCAGCAGCGAAACGGGCCTCAGCGGCCCCTTTGGATTGGGCATTCCGACGAAAAGCTGAAAGCTCAGCTCATCAACTCATCGATAAAGACACTGACGATGGCGATGGCTTCGCGCACGCGGGCGACGTCGGCATGACGTGCGGCCTCATCGGCAAAGTCATGATGCTCCACCTCTTCGGCAAGATCGCCGAGCGACCAGGCGCCGAGACCGCGAGCCGAGCCCTTGAGACTATGCGCGGCGTCACGCCAGTCCTTGGCGTTTTCAGCCGCTTCGAGGCGCGAGATATAGATCCCCGCCTGCGAACGAAAGAGGCCCAGAAGCTCGCCTTCAAGGCTGCGGTCGCCGAATGTATATTTGGACAGATGCACGAGATCGAGCGGCCTGTCGGAAGCTGGCATTCTCGACGACGTGGTCTCGCCGGATTTCATTGCGGTCATGGCGGTCATGGCTTTCTCCTGCCGGTGCTTCCGACACCGAGAGCCTAATCCCCCCAATTGTACTGAACCGTTAACTGCCATGACTCTTGCGCGTATTTATGGTTAGTAAAGGGTTAAGCAAACCGCCAATCATGCGGGGCCCAGTTGACGCGACGCGAGCCATCCCGCACGGTAAATATCGGGATAGATGGCAACATCTGGCGCAAATGGAATAGACATATGGCAAATCTGGAACTCGCTAAGGACAAACCCGCCGCAGGCGCATCGGCCTCGACGGCGACGGTCAAGGCAGCGAATGAAGACACGCCCACGGGCGGCGCGCTCTATCGACTGATTTCCCGGCGCCCGTCGAAAAACATTCCACTTCTCGCCTTCGTCGCCGCCATGCTCACACTGGGCGTCTGGGCGGCCTATGTGAACGGCTTCTATGGCCTCGCCAATCTCGTCACGCTGGCGCAACCCCAGCTTGCCCTTGTCATCTCGGCCTTGCTCATCCCGCTGCTGCTGATCGCCCTGACCGCCTGGACGATCTGGCGCGGACAGGAAATGCACCTGATGGCCGAAGCTCTGGCGCGCACCGCCGTCCGCCTGACCGATCCGGCCGACGCCGCCAGCGGCGAAGTCGCCCAGATCGCCGCGGCGGTCGAACAGGAAATCAAGCGCATGAAGGCGGCGCTGGCCGACGCGGTGGAAGAAACCAAACGATTGCGCGAAATGGTCAACGACAATCTCGAAACGATCGAGCAAGGCGGCACACGCGCCGAAATGCGCGCCGCCCGCATGGAAGAACTGCTCAACAGCCATCACGACAGCATGACGGAACTGGGCCGCATGATCGGTCAGGAAAGCGACATGATCTCGCGCGGTCTTCGCGGACAGGTGGAAGCCGTGCGCGGGTTGATCGGTCAGGCCGAAAAAACATTGAACGATGCAGGAAGCCGCGTCGTCGCCGAGACGGAAACGCTCGCCCGTGTCAGCGAAGCCGCGCGCGCAGGCGCCGACAGCACCGCCTCGACGCTCGACCGTCAGGCCTCGCGCCTCGAAGTCGTCGCCAACAATGCGCTGACCAAGGCCGACGATCTGACGACACGCTACGAGACGCAGCGCCAGATCCTGGCGGACGCCGCCAACAGCCTGACCGCCGAGGCCGACCGCCTCGAAACGTTGTTCGAGGCCCATCGCGACCATATGGCCGAAGCCAGCAGCGTCGTCACCGCGCGCACGAAGGAAATTTCAGACGCCGCCGAAACGCTCGCCAAACAGGTCACCACCACATTCGACAGCGCGGCGGAACGCGCCCGGACGATACACGCGGAAATCTCGGGCGAAGTCACGACCGCCATTGCCGAAGTGACGGATGCGTCTGGCACCATCAGCCGCTCGACGGGCGCAGCGACACGCGCCATCGGCGCGACCATCGACGAATTGCGCGAGGCCGCCAGAGCGATCAATGAAGACCTCAATCGCGCGACCACCGAAGCGATCTCCGCCACGACCGACGATCTCAGGATCGCCACCAACGCCATGACCTCGGAAGTGACGCGGGCGACTTCCGCGCTGGCCGAGAACGTCTCCGTCCGCGCCCATGAAATGCGCGACCTCCTGCAACAGACGCTGGCCGAAAACGACGTCTCCGCCGAACGCTTCAACGCCGCCATGATCCGGCTGGGCGGCACCGCGCGCGAAGCAGGCAATGCACTCGACCATGCCGCCGCCGACCTCGAAGCCCGCATGGCGCTGCTGCCGGAAGAGGCCGCCTCGGGCGCCGCCGCGCTGACGCAAGTCTTGCAGGATCAGGTGACGTCCCTCGCCGCCATTGCCGACATTGTGGTGCGCCATGCCCGCGTGCTCGATCACTCGTCGCCGCAGCCTATCGCGCCCCCGGCATTGACGCCGACACTCGCCCCAACGCTGGCCCCGCCGCCCGCGCCGGTCCGCTCGGGCGACGGAAAGAACGGCACACGCGGCTGGGGCATTCCCGACCTTCTCGCCGCCGCCGGACGCCACGCCGAGGCGGGCGCACCGCCCGCGCCGACGCCCGCGACAAGCGACAGCGAGTTTCACCACACATCGCTACAGGTGATCGAAACCTTGCAGGCCCTGGCCGTCGATCTCGACCGCGCGCTGGAAGAGAGCCCCTCGCCGGAACTCTGGCAGCGCTATCAGGCGGGCGAGCGCAATGTCTTTGCCCGCCGCCTCTACAATATGGCCGGACGTCAGCTCTACGACCGCATCGCCGTCAAATACCGCGGCGAGGAAGAATTTCGCGAGAATGTGGACCGCTTCGTCAATCTCTTCGAAAAGCTGCTGGAAGGCGCCTCAGCCCGCGACCGCGACAATATCCTGGTCGAGACCTATCTCACGTCCGACACGGGCAAGGTCTATCTGATGCTGGGTCAGGCGAACGGTCGGCTGTCGTAAGAGAAAGAAAGTCCCTCACCCAACCTTCTCCATGAGAACAATACTCTTCGGAACCTCACCTCCCCCTTGAGGGGAGGTAGACATTCGAGGTCCTAAACCACTTCCAACGGCAGATGCGGCCCGACAGGCAGTTCGACGCGGATCGTGTCCCCTGCCCTGACATTGCCGCCTGCGACGACAGTACTCATTACGCCGGTCTTGCGGATGAGATTGCCTTGCGCGTCACGCCCCAGAGAGGCTTTCAACAGACCTTTCTGGAAATCCTCGATCTGGCTGCACGGGTTGCGAAGGCCCGTGACCTCGACAATTACCGCCTCGCCAATATGAAGCTGCGTCCCCTGCGGGAGACCAATAAGATCGAGCCCGCGCGTCGTGATGTTCTCGCCGAGATCGCCAGAGGTGACCTTGAAACCCGCTGCATTCAACTCGTCATGAAACTCAGATGACATCAGATGCACCTGACGGACATTGAGCACGCTCGGATCGCGGGCGATGCGCGAAAGATGCTGCACGGTCTTGCCGATATGCGCGTCGCCCTCAACGCCCAGTCCCTCGATCAGGCGAATGACATCACAAGGCGGCTTGCCGAACTCATGCGTCGCCTTGCAGCCAACGGAAATCACCCTCGCGCTCATATGGCGTCATTCCCTTGTCAGGGTCGAAGCCGCCGTCCAGTCGGCGATCGCGGCAAGATTGCGAGCGAGCGCCCTGTCATAGGCCGCGACAATGGCGGCGATGCCGCTGGCCGTGACCGGCTCGACGGCGGTGAAATCCTTCGCCGCAATCACATTGCGATGGAGATTGGAGACGACGCGCATGAAGAAATCGACACGCACGACGGTCTTGCCGTCATGACTTTCGGCGGCGAACTGGCGCATGTCGCCTTTCAGCACATAGTCGCCGCTGATCTCCGCGCCACGCGCCGCCACCGAGGCAAAGCGGTGCGAATTTTCCAGCGTCTCGATAGTGAGATTGCGCACCATCAGCGGCGCAAGATCGACCCAGCGCGCATCGGCAAAATATTGCAGTTCATGCGGGTTGGGCTGAAAGGCGATGCGGGCCGTATTGATGGCGGCGCTGGCGGAAAATTCATCCACCAGTATCGACGCCGACCGGGGCGCGCCCGCCTCCCCTGCCACTGGCGCGGAGGTGAGCGTGAAAAGCTGCGGCGCAGGCGAACTGGCGACACTGGCCAAAGCGCAACCGCCAAGCATCGCGCCAAGCGCACAAAGGACGGCGAACCTCATAAGCATCTTCATGGCGCTTTCACCTCCGGGACATTTTTGCCGATGATATATCGCGCCGGATCGTCCTGCGCACGGGCAGCCATGCGATCAAGCGAAGTGACGAGCGACCGCATCTCGCGGATCAGTTGCGGCAACTGATCGAGCCCGTCGTTGGCCAGCCGGTTGATCGCCGGGCCATTGGTCTTGATGAGATCGTCGAGATCGTCGGCCAGTTGCCGATAGGATTGCGATGTCCTGTTGGCGTCATTGATGAAGGCGCGCGCATCGTTCTGCACCAGATCGTCGGCGCTCCTGCTCATCTTGTTGAGATGACGCGAGGTCTCCGACAGGTCCTTGATCGCCTGCGCCATCTGATCGGAACTGCCGGCAAGCGCGGTCGAAAGCTTGTCGATATTGACGAGCGTATGCGTAATCGAGTCCTGATTGGCCTGCACCACCTTGCTGAGTTCGCTGATAAGCCTGTTAGCATTTTGCAACGTCTTGGGCGCGGTTTCGGCAAGCTCCTGCAAGGTCGAAGGCGTGCCGCGAATGAGCGGATAGGAATCCTTGCTTACTTCGCGCAGCAATTTCGACCCCGGACTGCCGCCGGTGAGCTGGATGACGGCGACGCCGGTAATGCCGGAGGCTTCAAGCTGGGCGATGGAGTCCTCTTTGACCGGGGTGCGCGCATCGACCTGAATCATCGCGATGACCTTGCTCGGATCATTCTCGGCAAGCGACAGGTCCATGACGCGCCCGACCGGCAGACCGTTGAACTGCACCTGTCCCGACTTGCTCAGACCCGAAACCGACCCCTGAAAGACGATCTTGTAATAGGCATATTGCCGATCGAGCTGAACGCGGCTCAGCCAGAGCGAAAAGAGAAATATGCCGAGCAGCGCGACAAGCGTCGCGATACCGATGAGCACGTTGTTCGATTTGATTTCCATATCGAAGCCTATGTCGTCGCGGATGAAGCCGCCGCGCGCGCGCGGGGCCCATGAAAATAGGAACGCACCCAGGGATGTTGACTCGCCAGCATATCCGTCATCGTGCCGATCAGGATAACACGTTGTTCGGCCAATACGGCGATGCGATCGCAGGTGGCGTAAAGCGTGTCGAGATCATGGGTGACCATGAAGACGGTGAGACCCAGGGTCTTCTTCAGATCGTTGATGAGTTCGTCGAAGGAAGCCGCGCCGATCGGGTCGAGCCCCGCCGTCGGCTCGTCGAGAAACAGGATTTCAGGGTCCTGCGCCAGTGCGCGCGCCAGCCCCGCCCGCTTCTTCATGCCGCCCGAAAGCTCGGAGGGATAAAGCGAGGCGGCCCCTTCGCGAAGCCCGACCATCGCGATCTTGACGCCTGCAAGCTCGTCCATCAGTTCATCATTCATATGCAGATGTTCGCGATAAGGCACCTGAATGTTTTCGGCCACCGTCAGCGCGGAAAAAAGGGCGCCCTCCTGAAACAACACGCCCCAGCGCTGCTCCTGCATGCGACGCTCGTCGTCACCGAGGCTTTCGAGATCGACGCCGAACACCGTGATCTTGCCCGCATCGGGCTTCTTCAGGCCGAGAATGGTGCGCAGCAGAACGGACTTGCCCGTGCCGGAGCCGCCGACAATGCCGATCACCTCGCCGCGCCGCACCTTGAGATTGAGGTTGTCGTGAATGACATTCTCGCCAAAGGCCGTTCGCAGCCCCTGAACATCGATGATGGTCTCATTATCCGCACCGCTCATGTCACAACCCTACCGCCGTGAAGAACATGGCAAAAAGCGCATCGAGAATGATGACGAGGAAAATGGACATGACGACGGAGCGCGTCGTCTGCGAACCGACCGACTCCGCGCTGCCCGTGACGTCAAGCCCGGCGCGACAGCCGATGAGGCCTATGGCCAGCGCCATGAAAGGCGCGCGCAATATGCCGACGCCGAAGGTCCAGAAGACAGCCGCATCGCGCATCCGCTCGATATAGACTTCCGGCGACATGCCGAGTTGCACCATCGCGACAAGGCCGCCGCCGATGAGCCCCATGATGTCGGCGACGAAGGTGAGCAAGGGCAGAACGATAATGAGCGCGAGGATGCGCGGCAGGACAAGCATCTGCATGGGATCGAGGCCCAGCGTGCGCATGGCGTCGATTTCCTCGCGCATCTTCATCGAGCCGATTTCGGCAGTAAAGGCGCTGCCCGAACGACCGGCCACGATGATGGCGGTGAGCAGCAGGCCGATTTCGCGCAGGAAGATGATGGTGATGAGATTGACGGTGAAGATATCGGCGCCGAACTGCTTGAGCTGGGCCGCGCCCTGCTGGGCGATGACCGCCCCGATCAGGAAGGTCAGCAGGCAGATGAGCGGCAGCGCATCGAAGCCTGCCTTTTCCATGTGATGGATAAGCGGCACAAGACGCAGCTTGCGTGGCTTTGCCACAACTTCGGCAAAGGCGGAAACCACCGCGCCCAGAAATTCAAGCAGGGTGAGGGCTTCCCGCCCAAATTTTATGACCGTGGCGCCGATACGTTCGAGAATTTCCTCGAAAACCGGGACAGACTCGGCACGCACGGCAGGCGGGCTTTCAAGCTGCGCAATCTTGTCGATCAGGAGCCGATGCTCGTCGCGCATGCCTTCAAAGCGCGGACGCAGGCCATGAGACCGGAAAACCGTCGCCGTGCGGTCCAGCACAAAGGCCCCGCTCGTATCGAGCCGGGTGATGCCGCTGAGATCGATCACGGCTTCGCGCAAGCCCCCCGCAGGCTCGGCCAGACGCCGCAGATCGGCGTCGATCAGCGCGACAAAGGCGATCGACCAGTCACCCTGGGCATTGAGCCGCAAGACGTCCTGTTGGGTCTCAAACGTGTAAGATGCCGCGCTCAACCTGCCTCCCCGCCCCGGACATTCCAGAAGTGCCACACTGAGGCACCACAAAGACGCCACAAACCCGCGCCAGTTTGACGCGCCCGTGAATGTCGCAATGGAAAATAGTGTAACGTGCCATCCTGTCTAAATACCAGCAAAGGCCGTGCAACGCCTGACCTGTTGAAAAAACGTCGTAGTAACAAGGAGAGGCCCATGAAGCCGATCAACCAGAATTCACTGTCCAGAGGCGTGAAAACGCTCATCCTGGCCGTCACGCTGTCCGGCATGATGACCGGCATTGCCCTTGCCGATGTGGACGTCGCCGACGGCAATGCCGCCCACGGCGAAAAGGTTTTCAAGAAATGCCAGGCCTGCCACACCATTGAAAAAGACGGCCCCGACCGCGTCGGCCCGAATCTCTATGGCATCATGGAGCGCGGCGTCGCCACCAAGGAAGGCTACAACTACTCCAAGGCGATGAAGGAATTCGGCGCCAAGACTCCGAAATGGACGGAAGAAGTCCTGTTTCAGTACCTCGAAAAGCCCCGCGCGCTGGTGCCCGGCACCTTCATGACCTTTGCCGGCCTGAAGAAGCCGCAGGATCGCGACGATCTGCTCTCCTATCTGGAAAAGGCCTCCGGTCACGACGATTAATCAACCGGACACGATCTTTTCATGAATGCCGTCGGGTGGGGTCACGGAAATGTGGCCCCGCCCGTTCGCTTTTCCGCCTCATCCTCGCCCCGAAAACAAGCATGGCCTCCCCGAATCGAGACTGGAACGGAAGCTGCAAATCCACATTCAGCAGCATCTGGTATTGTCTCCAAACGAGACATTTCCATCCCGGATGTTCCGAATTAACGCAGCAGCGGCTTGTTTTCGGACAGGCTTTGAGAGTGAAACATGAATTCGACACCTGTCATGAACAGGCTATCGGCGATCCTCCCCGGACTTGTTCTGGTGCTGGGGCTCGTCCTGTCGATTTACGACCTCCAGGGATTTTCGACAGGCCTGCAAAATCAGGTGTTTGACGCCTATCAGCGCATAGAGCCCCGCGCCGCCGCCGCAAACGGCCCACGCACGGTCTATGTCGATATCGGCGCGGACAGCGCCAGCGAGTTCGGCGCCTGGCCCTGGCCCGACAAGCGCCTCAACCAGCTCATTTCCGCCATCAAGGAAGGCGGCGCCAGCGCCATCCTGCTCGACATGCCCCTGTCGGAAGAAGACCGCACCTCGCGCGGCGAACTCGTGAAGCTTTGGGGGGCGCTCGACACGCCGACCGCAGCCGAATTGCAGATGGGGCTCGCAGACCTGCCCGACTACACACAGACGCTGACCAGCCTGCTTGGCGAAACCCCTTCCGTCGTCTCCTTCGAACCGGGCAAATCCTCGATCGGCGCAACGCGCCTGCCCTCGCCCAAAGCGGCGCTCGCCTCGGAAGGCAGCGACGCGCGGCACTATGCGCGCAACTATGACACATGGCGCACGAGCCTTGCCGGCATGGAAGCCGCCGCGCGCGGCAACGGCGCGACATTGCCCGCCCGCATCTCCGGCACGACGGTGCGCGAGCTGCCGCTGATCATCAAGCTCAACGGACAGCTTTTTCCCTCGAACGTGCTTGAAACGCTGCGCGTCTATCGCGGGGCGACAAGTTTTCACGCCAATGTGGCCGAACCCGAAAACGGCTTCGCCATCGGCATGGAGCCCGGCATCGACAATGTCACCATCGACGACACCGGCCTGACCACGCCGACGCGCCCCGACGGCACCTTCACGCTTTACTTCGGCGGACCGGCGACACGCATCGAAGTCTCGGCGGCCAAAATCCTGAACCATGACGAAAACGCGCCCTCGCTCGGCGGCAAGATCGTCGTGATCGGCGTCTCGGCCAATGGCAAGGACCGCTATTACAACACGCCCATCGGCGTCGAGATGTCGTCCGGCGCGATTGCCGCCAACGCCATCGACCAGATCCTGCAGGGCAGCTTTCTGACGACGCCGGGCTGGGCGTCGCTGGCCGAACAACTCTTCATCTTCATCGGCGGCATTATCGTCATCTTCGCGGTTGGTCGTTTCCGCTTCCGCTTCAGCTTCCTTCTGACCGCAGTACTCGTCGCCACCGCCGCCTATGGCTCCTGGTACGCCTTCGACACTTACCGCTGGCTGATCGATCCGGCGCTGGGCAGCGTCACGCTGATCGTCGCAAACCTGACCGGCGCGCTGATGTACCGCCTGCAATCGGAAGAACACACCCGTTTCGTCGATGGTCAGTTCGCCAAGCGCCTCTCCTCGAGCGGCCTTGCCAAGATGCATGCCCACCCGAACCTCATCAACGAGGAAGGCGAGCTGAAGCCCGTGACGTCGCTGGTGGTGGGCCTGCGCGGCTTCAACATCATCTCGGACCGCTATCTGGAAGATCCCAAGGCCTATGCCGACATTCTCAATCGCTTCTTCTCGCCCATGACCAAGATCGTGCTCGACCGCAACGGCATGGTCGACCGCACGGTGAGCGACACGATGTTTGCGGTATGGAACGCGCCATTCGATGTTTCGGACCATGCGTCCCGCGCCTGCGACGCGGCGCTGCGCATGGTGGAAAACCTCGAAGCCCTCAACGAGTTCCTCGAAACGGACGCGCTGCGCCAGCATCTGAGCCATGTGCCGCTCAGCCTTTCCATCGGCATCGACAGCGGCATGGCGATCACCGGCAATATGGGCGCTATCCTGCGCTTCGACTATGGCGTGCTGGGCGAGCCCGTGAGCTTCGGCGCCTATCTGCAACGCAATGCCCGCAACTACGGCCCGGCCATCATCGTCGGCGAAGGCACGCAGCGCGTCATCGGCGACCGCTATGCTCTGCTGGAAATCGACCTCATCTCGACGCCGCGCCACCCGGAAGGTCGCCGCATCTTCGCGCTGCTGGGCGACCCGATCATGCGCGCCAATCCAAAATTCCGCGCGCTGCAGGAAGCGCATGCGCTGATCTTCTCGGCCTATCGCAACAAGCGCTGGGCAGATGCGCGCGCCGCCATCGCCGAATGCCGCAAGCTCAATGGCGCCATCTCCACGCTTTACGATTTCTACGAAGCGCGGATCGCCCAATATGAGACAAACCCGCCCGGCGATCACTGGAACGGCTCCTGGTTTGCCGGACGTATCTAGGCAATTTGCGCCAGAGCGAATTTAGTCCCGCATTGAACCGCGCTTGGGACTTGGCGCGGCTCGCACAACACGGCATCATCGCGCCAGTTGAAGCGAGGCCGCCCACCCATGCGTGATATTTCAGTCGAGATCGAAACCTGGCCGATTGCCGGGTCCTTCACCATTTCTCGCGGATCGAAAACCGAAGCCGAAGTCATCACCGTCACCATTCGCGACGGCGACCATGTGGGCCGCGGCGAATGTGTGCCCTATGGGCGCTACCATGAAACAGTGAAGGACGTCGCCGCCTCGATCAAGGCGATCGCCATGTCTCTTGGAGAGGACCTCACACGCGAAACCCTGCAACGCTCGATGGCGCGCGGCGCGGGCCGCAATGCGCTCGATTGCGCGCTCTGGGATCTCGAAGCCAAGATGAGCGGCACGCCGGTCTGGCAGCTCGCGGGTCTCGCCAAACCCCACACGCTCAAGACCGCCTATACGCTGAGCCTCGACACGCCCGACGCCATGCTGAAGGCGGCGCAGGCGCAGGCCCATCGCCCGCTTCTCAAGCTCAAGATCGGCGGCACCGGCGACGACATCGCCCGCGTCGCCGCCGTGCGCAAGGGCGCGCCGGACGCGCAGTTAATCGTCGACGCCAATGAAGGCTGGACCGCCGACAATGTACTGGACATGGCGACGGCGCTTGCCGCCTATGATGTGGCGCTGATCGAACAGCCACTGCCTGTGAAAGAGGACGAAGCCCTGCGCGGGCTGAAGTCGCCTATCTCCTTTTGCGCCGATGAAAGCGCGCATGGGCTGGAAGGCATGACGCGACTGGTGGGACTCTACGACTACATCAACGTCAAGCTCGACAAGACCGGCGGCCTCACCGAAGCGCTCTGCGTTGTGCGCTGCGCCAGACGACGCAACTTGAAGCTCATGGTCGGCTGCATGGTCGCCACCTCGCTCGCCATGGCGCCCGCCATGCTGATTGCGCAGGACGCAGAATTCGTCGATCTCGACGGCCCCCTGCTGCTGGCAAGAGACCGCAAGCACGGCATCCGCTTTACAGGCAGTGTGATGGATCCGGCGGAACGCGAGTTGTGGGGCTGAGGAAAGAAAACCCCTCACCCAACCCTCTCCCAGAGGGAGAGGGCTATATGCAAATGACTTCAGCTCATTTCCCCTCTCCCTTTGGGAGAGGGAGGGACCCGCGCCAAAGGCGCGGGAGGGTGAGGGTCTTCCTCAACCGATATTCAGCACGATCTTGCCGAAATGCGATGCGCCCTGCATGAGCTTCAGCGCTTCGGGGAACTCTTCCAGCGAGAACCGCTGGTCGATCACGGGATGAATGTCGTTCTGCTCGATGGCGCGGAACATGTCGTCGACCATCGCACGACTGCCCACGGTGACGCCGGAGATTCTGGCGTTCTGCGAAAAGATCGCCGCGACATTGAGATCCTTTGTCATGCCGGTCAGCAAGCCGATGACGGCGATGTGACCGCCGAGGCGAATGGCGGCAATCGACTGCGGGAACGTATCCGCCCCGCCCACTTCGATCACATGATCGACGCCGCGACCGCCCGTCAGCTTGCGCGCTTCGCCGGACCAATCTGGCGTCTTCTTGTAGTTGATGAATTCATCTGCCCCGAGAGTTTTGGCGCGTTCGAGCTTTTCGTCCGACGACGAGGTAACAATGACGCGCGCGCCCGCAGCCTTGGCAAATTGGAGGGCGAAGATCGAAACGCCACCCGTGCCCTGCACCAGCACCGTATCGCCCGCCTTGAGCTTGCCTTCGACAAACAACCCGCGCCAGGCGGTCAGCGCCGCACAAGGCAGACAGGCGACTTCTTCATCGCTGAGATTCTTCGGCGCAATCGACACGCCTTCGGCGGATACTTTCAGATAGTCCGACGCGCAACCATCGTAAGGACTCCCGAGCGCGGCAAGACCCGCAGGCGTCGGCTCGCCCGACAGCCAATGCGGAAAGAAACTCGGCGCGACGCGATCACCGACCTTGACGCGGCTGACGCCAGCGCCAACCTCGACCACTTCGCCCGCGCCATCCGACAGCGGCACGAAGGGCATATTGCCGCCCATGTAGCTCACGATCGCCAGATCGCGATAGTTGAGCGAGGCCGCCTTGAGACGCACGACGACTTCGCCAAGGCCAGCCCTGGGCACATCGCGTTCGACCAGTTTCAGATTTTCGATACCCACCGCATTTTGCAGTTCATAGGCACGCATGGTGCAATCTCCCGTTTTCCAAATTTCGTTGCCCCAAGTACTGCGGAGGAAAATGCGTCTGTCAAATGGGAGTGAGTTGACGTTGGGGAGACGCGGCGTCCGAGTTGCGTTTCATCAACACAGGAAAACCCCTCTCCCATTGGGAGAGGGAAGAGCGAACGCAAGTGAGCGGAGGGTGAGGTTCTTGAGGCAAGGCCGAACTTCAAAAAAGCCCCTCACCCAACCCTCTCCCTGAGGGAGAGGGCTTAATCTCAAACCGGACGGTCGCCCTTGATTTGCGTGCGGTGCATGACACGCCGTTCTGCGCCGTTGAAACTGTCGCGACGATGGATCGTGCAGCGATTGTCCCAGACCAGAAGATCGCCGACCCTCCACTGATGCGTCCAGGTGAATTCGGGCTTCGTGCAATGCGCCCAGAGCGCGTCGAGCAACGCTTCGCTGGCCTCAACGTCCATCCCCTGCACATAACCGTTGAGACGACGCCCGAGATAAAGCGCCTTGCCGCCGGTGACGGGATGGGTGCGGATCATCGGATGTTTCGCGCCCGGCGCCTCGCGCACATCGACAACCTCGCCCGCGCCTGCGCGCAATTCGCCGACGCTGGTGGTGCTGCTGTCATGATTGCAGACGCGGTTTGCAATTTCGCAGCGCAGATCGTCCGGCAATGTTTCCAGCGCCTTGTACATATTGCCGAAACTGGTGTCGCCGCCCGTGCGCGGAATTTCGCGTGCGTTGAGTACGCTGGCCATCGGCGGTTCATCGACATATGACATATCAGTATGCCATTCGGCTTCCTTGTCGCCCAGAGCGCCAATAGGTTTGCCGTCTTCGATGACGTTGGAAATGATCCAGATTTCGGGCCGCGATTTTTCCTGTGCGCCCGCCATGTCGGTGGCGCTGGCCGGCGCAATGTCGAGCGCGCCGAAATGCTGCGAGAAAAGGATCAGTTCGTCGTCGGTGAGTTTCTGGTCGCGAAACAGCAGAACGGAATGATCGAGCCAGGCTTGCTCGATGGCGTCGAATTCTTCGACCGACAAGGGTTGCGTGAGATCGACCCCGCGCACTTCAGCACCCAGCGCCGCTCCCGTTGGAATGACTTCCATTGTCATGATCCTCGTCCTCACCCTCGTCTCTCAATAATTCGCCGCCGCTCCAGCGACCGGCAAGGAGCAGACATCCGACAAGCGCTACCGCGCCAGCGCCCGAAGCCAGCCAATAGGCATGCGCGCCATAGGCTTGATATAGGCTTCCAGCCGCCAGTGTCATCCCCCCCATGATCACACCTGCCGAAAGAGAAGCATAAAGACTCTGCCCTGTCGCGGCGAGAGAGCTTGGCGTGGAACGGCTAATGAAATGGATGGCCCCCAGATGCGCCGCACAATAGGTCAGCGCATGCAGCACCTGAAGCGGAAAAAGCACATAGAGCGACGGGTTGAGGGCGGTGAGACCCCAGCGCAAGACAGCCGCGCCCGCACCCAGCGCCATCAGGCGCGGCGCGCCGACCCGCGCCACCACGGGAGCGGAAAAGGCAAACAGGATGATCTCGGCGACGACACCAACGCCCCAGAGGAGACCGATGGTCGTGTCGGCATAACCCTGACGCTGCCAATTCAACGTACCGAACGCGTAATATACGGCGTGGCTGGACTGGATGATGCTGGCCGTCGTGATGCCCAGCATGAAAACGGGCTGGCGCAGAATATCGAAAATGCCCTTGAGCGGATTGCCGCGTGACCGTCTCTTGCGTCGCGTCGGCAGCTCCGGCGCCAGCAGATAGGCGCCGACAAGATTGATGGCGATCGCGCCGATCAGACACAAGGCGATGACGGCGCTCGTATTGAAACCGAGAAGCCAGCCCGTGCCCGAACTGCCGACGATGAAGGTGATCGAACACCAGAGCCGCACACGGCCATAGTCGATCCCCTGCTCATGCGCCGCCCGCATGGCGATGGTTTCGATCAATGGCGTAATCGACGGCCACAGGGCCATCAGGACGAGCGTCACGCCGAAAATCTGCCAGAAGCCTTCGGTGAAAAGAAACAGGCCGACCGAGGCGAGCGAGGCCCAGGAAAGCGCGATGACCACACGGCGACGATCGTCCAGCCGATCGGCGATCAGTGCAAAGAGCGGTCCGGCCACGATGCGCAGAAACATGGTGGCGGCGATGATGATGGAAATTTCCTGAGGGCCCAGCCCCTTGTATTTCAGCCAGACCGGAAAGAACGGCATCTGCACCCCGCCAAAGAGGCAGAGGGACGCATAAAAGAGCGACAGGCGTATGGAGAGCGACATGGGGGCGGCTCAAATGTTGGGCCGCCCACTCATATCTGAAGGGATGGGATTGGCAAGGGGGTAAGACCCTCACCCTCCACGAGCTTTGCTCGCTCCTCCCTCTCCCTTTGGGAGAGGGAAAACCAGGACCGACTTCTGGCCCTCTCCCTCTGGGAGAGGGTTGGGTGAGGGTCTTCCTCAGCCCACCTCGACCATTTCGAATTCGCTCTTGAGGCTGCCGCAATCGGGGCAGGCCCAGTCTTCATCGATATCTTCCCAGCGGGTGCCGGGCGCTATGCCCTCATCCGGCAGGCCCTCGGCTTCGTCATAGATGAAACCGCAAACCTGACATTCCCATTTGCGCATCGGTTCGGCCATTGCCCTGCTCCGTCCTTGTTGCTGGTGTCAGTGCATCTTATAGCGCACGGGCACCGACTTCGGACCGCAGACGAAGTTCGAAACTGAATTTTGTGGCTTGCCCGCCAGTTCCACAGTATCGACGCGGCGGAGGATTTCTTCCCAGAACGAGCGCATTTCCATACGCGCCAGATGCTGGCCGATGCAGACATGCGAGCCATAGCCGAAAGCGACATGCTTGTTGTTGGGACGGTCGATATTGAACTCGAAGGGATCGGCATAGACGTCTTCGTCACGATTGCCCGACGGATAGCAGAGCATCATCCAGTCGCCCTTGGCGATCTTCTGGCCGCCCACTTCGGCGTCGGCGGTGGCCGAACGCATGAAATGCTTGACCGGCGTCGCCCAGCGAATCGTCTCCTCGATGAAAGCCGGCAGAAGCGAGGGATCCGCCTTCAGACGCTTGAAGAGATCGGGACGTTCGGCCAGCGCCCACATGCCCGCCGCCGTCGTGTTCGACGTCGTATCGTGGCCTGCCGAAGCGGCGATAATGTAATAGGACATGGCGGCGAAGTGATCGAGCGGCTGGCCGTTGATCTGGCCGTTGGCGATGACGCTGGAGAGATCGCCCGTCGGATGGGCGCGGCGGTCTTCGGTGATGGCGTTGAAGTAATTCATGAAGTCGCCGACCGTTTCCTGCATGGCGGCCATGCCTTCCTCGAAGGTGACTTCCTTGCCCGTGCGGTTGAGATCGGGGTCCTGACTGCCGAAAAGCTCCTGCGTCAGCTTCAGCATGCGCGGTTCGTCGGCTTCCGGCACGCCCAGAATTTCCATGATGACATGCAGCGGATAGAGGAAAGCGACGTCTCTGGCGAAATCGCACTGTCCGTTCATATCGGCCATGCGATCGACAAAGACTTTCGAGATGTCCTTGATGCGCCCGTCGAGCTTTTTCAGATTTTGCGGCAGGAACCAGGACTGCGTCAGACGGCGATAGGCGATGTGATCGGGATTATCCATCTGCACGAGCGAACGGACGAGATGGGGCGAGCCGCCCATCAACTGACGTACTTTCTGGTCCACATCGATATTGACCAGCGTCGCGGCCTGATCGCCATTGTGGAAAAGGTCGTTCTGCTTTTCCACGTCCAGAATGTCGGCCTGCTTCGTCACGGCCCAGAATTCCTTGAAGCCTTCCGGCTCGGCCTTGGCCAGCGGCATTTCCTTGCGGAGGAACTTGAAGGCCTCGTCGACAGGCTTTTCAGCCGCATAGGCGCGCGGATCGACAATGGTATTGGCAATGTCCTGCGGGATCATCTTGAGCCTCTCCTTACATGTTTTCTGGCGCGATCACTCGAAACGTCACGCTTGATTATCCTTGCCGATGATGTTGCTATACGTCCAACAACTAAGTAAACAGAAAAAATGTCCCAGCACCCGGCAATCGACACACGCCCTTCCCCGCCCGCCGCCACACAGCGCCGGACGCAGGCCGAGCGCCGCGCGGAGAGCGACGAAAAACTGCTGCTCGCCGCTGCGTCACTCATCGCGGAAGAAGGTTTCAACGCCGCCACCTTCGAAAAGATCGGCGCGCGGGCCGGATACAGTCGCGGGCTGGCCAGCCAGCGCTTCGGCTCCAAGGACGGGCTGATCGAGGCGCTGATCAACGAATTGCATCTGCGCTCCGACAACCTCAACGCCCAGGAAGGCATCGACGCGCTCTCCGGTCTGGAGGAAGTCCTGGCGTCGGTCGACATCTTCCTGAGGAACTTCGAGGCGGAAACAGAACTGCGCGCCTATTTCATCGCCATGGCCGGAACGGTGGCGACGCTTTCGCATTTGCGCGCCGCCTTTGCCGCCTCGCACCAGAAGGCCAAGGAGCGCTTCATGGCGCAGATCGAACGCGGCCAGCGCGACGCCACGATCTCGCCCGAACTCGACGCCGATGCCGCCGCGCTGATGATCGGCAGCCTTCTCCTCGGCGTCAGCACACAATGGCTGATCGATCCGACAACCGACCTCAACCGCATTCGCCGCACGACGGTCGATACGCTGAGACGGAGCCTGGAGGCCTAAGCACCGACGGCGGCTATCCTTCGAGATAACGCTGCGTGTAAAAGCGCATGAGATATCTCCATCTCTCCATTTCTTTCATCGTCATGCCCGGCTTGACCGGGGCATCCAACTTCGGCAGCGTAGATCAAAGGTCGCGCCAGTCCCGGCAATAACGATGAAAGAAACACCCATGAAACTCTGGCTCTCCATCGCCGCCTTCTCGGGCTTCCTCGCGGTCGCTTTCGGCGCCTTCGGCGCGCATGGACTGGCCAATCGCGCCACGCCCGAAGACCTCAACGCCTTCGAGATCGGCGCGCGCTATCACATGTATCACGCGCTGGCGCTGTTCGCAGTCGCCTGGCTTGCCTCGCAGGGGAACAGCACATTGGTCACCGCCGCAGGCTGGGCCTTCGTCATCGGCACCCTCCTCTTTTCCGGCTCGCTCTATGTGCTGGGCATTACCGGCAGCCGCGCGCTGGTGCTGGTGACGCCGATGGGGGGCGTCGCCTTCATGATCGGCTGGCTCTGCTTGCTTGCGCGCGCCCTCAAGCTACCCGCCTGAATTTTCTCGGCTGCCCCCTCTATCTTTTTAGTAGACCAGAGTCTATTTTTATCAAAATAGTGAGGGGTTCCCTCTGGTTTGAGGGCTGAGGGACGGAAAATCCGATGACCGAAAAGATACTGGTTCTGGGTGGCGGCATTGCCGGGCTCTCGACAGCGCTGGCGCTCGGTCGGGCCGATCGCGAGATCACCATCGTCGATCGTGACCCCCCGCCACCCGAAAGCTCGGCGGATGCCGCCTTTGAGGAATGGGAGCGACGCGGCGTCGGCCATGTCCGCCACAGCCATGCCTTTCTCGCCCGCCTCCACAACATCATTCGCGACAATTATCCCGAACTGCTCCAGGACCTGCTCGACGCAGGCTGCCGCGAAATCATGTTTCGCGACAATCTGCCGATCGAACGGCAGGCGGAATATGTCGGCGAGCCCGGCGACGAAGACCTCACCATCCTGACAAGCCGCCGCACCACGCTCGAACTCGTCATGCGCCGTTATGTGGCCCGCCAGCCTGGCATCCGCTTCGTCACGAGCACATTGATGCGCGACCTCATCACCGAACCCGCAGGCGATGCGCTGAAGGTTCTCGGCATCGTCATCGAAGGTGAAAACGGACGCGAGGAACTCACCGGCGACATCATCGTCGATGCTGGCGGCAAGAATTCGCAAGCCATCGACTGGCTGCGTGACAAGGACGCAACGATCGACGAGACCTCCGCCCCCTCCGGCATCGTCTACTTCACACGGCATTATCGCCTGCACGATGGCGTGGACGAACCCGCACGCACGAAGATCCCCGGCGCGGGCGATCTCGGCTTCATCAAATATGGCGTCTTCCCCGCCGACAATCGCTGCTTCTCGATCACACTGGCGGTGCCTGAAGTCGAAATGGAATTGCGCCGAGCGATCATCCATCCCGAAACATTCGACGCCATCTGCGCACAACTGCCGGGCATCGCAAGATGGACCGCGAGCGACACATCCCAACCAAAAAGCAAGGTCTTCGGCATGGGCGAACTTCTGGCCCGCTGGCGCCATATGGTGAAGGACGGCGCGCCCGCAGCACTCAACTTCTTCCCCATCGGAGACACGGTGATCCGCACCAATCCGCTCTACGGACGCGGCTGTTCCTTCGCTGCCGTGCAGGCCCATGTCCTGCGTGACGTTCTTGACACGCACAAAGACCCGGCGCAACGCGCCCTTGCCTTTGACGCCGGTGTCGAAAAGGAAATCCGCCCCTATTACAAAGACATGCTGAAGCAGGACGCCACCTCGATGCGTCGGGCCGCCAATGCGCTCAATCCCGATTACAAACCACGTTTCAAGGCGCGGCTGATGAAAAGCTTTGCCGAAGACGCCATCGTGCCCGCCATGCGCGGCGACATACGGCTGATGCGCGCATTCATGCGCGCCTTCCACATGATTGACGAACCAAGCTTGTGGCTGAAGAATATCCGCAACATCACCACTGTGTTGCGATACTGGCTACGCAGCAAGAAGAGCAAGGCGGACCTCTATCCGCCGAAGCTCGGACCCGACCGCGAAGTCATGCTGGTCTCACTCGGCATTTCGGCCAGCGCGGATATCGAACGGCTGAAACAGGCAGCCTGACACAATCACAAAAATACTCAGGAACACTTCATGACTTTTCCCCAGCCGCATTTCGTCGACACCAATGGCGTCAAGATGGCCGTCTACGAACGGGGCGACAAGAACGCCATGCCCGTCGTCATGTGTCACGGCTTTCCCGAAATCGGCTATTCGTGGCGTCATCAGCTTCCTGCCGTCGCGGGCGCAGGCTTTCGCGCCATCGCGCCGGACCAGCGCGGCTATGGCTTTACCGATGGACCCAAGGGCAAGGAAAACGTGTCGCTCTATGACATGGAGCACCTGACCGGCGATCTCGTCGGCATGCTCGACGCGCTCGACATCGAAAAGGCGATCTTCGTCGGTCACGATTGGGGCGGCATCGTTTCCTGGCAGATGCCGCTGCGCTATCCCAACCGCGTGGCGGGCTGCATCGGCGTCAACACGCCTTTCATGCCGCGCCTGCCCATCGATCCCATCGCGGCCATGCGCATGACGCGCGGCGAAGATATGTACATCGTATTCTTCCAGAAATTCGGGGTGGCCGAAGGCATGTTCGACGCCGACGTGCCTCGCGCATTGCGCTTCTGGTATCGCAAGACCGGCATGACGCTCGCCCAGTTCGACGCGCAACCCGACGAGGCAAAGAACTTCGCCTTCCTCAAGAGCTTCGATACGGACGAAAACCTCTGGCCGGGCGAAGCGGTGCTGACGCCCGACGAACTCGCCTATTACATCGAGGCCTTCGAACATTCGGGCTTCGAAGGCGGTATCAACTGGTATCGCAACTTCACGCGCAACTGGGAACGCAGCGCCGACATCGTCGAGAAGGTCAATGTGCCATGCCTGATGATTTCCGCCGCCAATGACTTCGTGCTGCGGCCCGAACTCGCCAACGGCATGGAGCAATATTGCCCCGACCTCGAAAAGCACATCATCCCCGATTGCGGCCACTGGACCCAGTCGGAAAAGCCGAACGAGCTGAACGCGCTGATGGTGGATTGGTTGCAGCGGCGGTTTGGGTGATCTTCCAAATTCAACAATACCGTCATGGCCGGGCTTGACCCGGCCATCCACGTCTTTAGTGCTGCGGATTGGGGCCAAGACGTGGATACGCGGGTCAAGCCCGCGCATGACGATGATATTTTCCGAATAGCCTCATTCGCTTACAAGCCTGTAAGCGTGCTTGTTGTAATGAACCTCATTGGGTATGATCCGCCGCCGGTAAGAATGCGGCGCAAGAAGAGCCATAATCAGGGCTCAATCTCCATGGCTCGCCGCCGGCGACACCCGATAAAGGCAAGGAAAAACACGCATGTCGCAAGTGCTTGAGCGTGAAGATTTGGACGCGAATGCGACGGCTGTTGAGCCTATCCCTGTGAACCGGCCCGTTCTGACGGGCGCCCGGCTGGAAGCGGCCAGAGGCGACCGCCCCATGCGCATCCTGCTACCGAGCTATCGCTCCAACCCGACGACCGGCGGCCAGGGCGTCTACATGCGCCACATCGCCAAGGCGCTGGCCGATCTCGGCCATGAGATCGACGTCATCTCCGGCCCGCCCTATCCCGTGATCGATCCGCGCGTGAAGCTCATCAAGCTGCCCTCGCTCGATCTCTATGCCAATCCGCACCCGATCAAGGCGCTGCGCCCCTGGATGTTCGCCACCCCCATCGACCTCTTCGAGTGGTGGAGCCACAACACGGGCGGCTTCTCCGAGCCCTATACATTCTGCGAACGCATGGCGCGCTATGTGCGCGGCACGGTGAACGACTACGACATCTGCCACGACAACCAGACGCTGGGCTGGGGCCTGCTGAAGCTGCGCGACATGGGTCTGCCCATCGTCGGCACGATCCATCACCCGATCACCATGGATCGCCGCATCGACATCCAGCACGCCAAGACGCTGACGCTCAAGCTGCTGAAGCGCCGTTGGTACACATTCCTCGACATGCAGATCAAGGTCGCGCGCCAGCTCGATCCGCTGATCGTGGTGTCGGAAAGCACGCGCCGCGATGTGGTGCGCGAATTCGGCATCAAACACGAGCGCACCCGCCTCGTACTGCATGGCATCGATCACGTCCAGTTCCGCCCCATGCCGCATATCAAGCGTCGCGACGATTTGATCGTCGCCTGCGCCAGCGCCGACGTGCCGCTGAAGGGGCTGATCTATCTGATCCGCGCTTACGCCGAATTGCTGAAGACAAGGCCGAACCTCAAGCTCAAGGTCATCGGCCGCCTGCGCGAAGGCAACACGACCGACGAGTTGCGCCAATATGGCATCATGGACAAGGTCGAGTTCGTCGGCGGCATCACGGATGAGCAGATCACCGAGATCTATGCCGAAGCGACGATCGCCGTTTCGCCTTCCGTCTATGAAGGATTCGGCTTTCCCTGCGGCGAGGCCATGTCCTGCGGTACGCCTGTCATTGCGACCACAGGCGGCTCCCTGCCGGAAGTCGTCGGCGACGCGGGCCTCATCGTGCCCCACTCCAATCCGCCCGCACTCGCGCAAGCGATCGGCAAGATGCTCGACGACAAGGAACTGCGCGACCGCCTCGGCCATGCCGGACGCCAGCGCATTCTCGACAATTTCAAATGGGAACGTGCAGCCCGCGAAGTCACAGAAATTTACAGGCAGACCATTCTAGATGCAGACAATCGACTTCAACACGCTCGGGCTTAAAGACGGCCAGCGCGTCCTCGACCTCGGATGCGGTCGCGGACGCCATGTTCACGCCCTCTATTATGCGGCTCAGTGCCATGTGGTCGGTCTCGACCTCGGCTTTGAGGACGTGAAGGCGACGCGCGCGGGCTTCGAGCAATGCCCCGACATGGACCCTGAGACGAAGCGCAGCTTCTCGCTGACGGTGGGCGATGCATTGCACCTGCCCTTCCCCGACGCGACCTTCGACAAGATCGTCTGCTCGGAAGTGATGGAGCATATCCCCGACTACAAGCAGGCCGTCGCCGAATGCGAACGCATCCTGAAGCCCGGCGGCACGCTGGCGATTTCGGTGCCGCGCTTCTTTCCCGAATGGGTCTGCTGGAAACTGTCGGATGACTATCACAATGAGCCCGGCGGCCATGTCCGCATCTTCCGCGAAAGCGAATTGAAGAACGCCGTTGCCGAAAAAGATCTGAAATTCTTCTATCGCCACTGGGCGCATGGATTGCATTCGCCCTATTGGTGGCTCAAATGCGCCTTCGGCGTGAAGCGCGAGGATGTCGCCGCGGTCAACGCCTACAAGAAGTTTCTCGAATGGGACATTCTCGAAGGCCCGTGGCTGACGCGCACGCTTGAAAAGATCGCCGGTCCGCTAATGGGCAAAAGCGTCGTCTTCTACTTCTACAAGGGGTCGACCGGAGGATCAGCATGACGCATCTCACCTATGGCGATGAAATTCCCGACGGCCACTTCGACGGCGCGCGCAACCGCATCCTCGATCTGCAACGCGACAATGGCGCGATCCCCTGGTACGACGGCGGCGTCATCGACCCGTGGAACCACACCGAAGCAGCCATGGGCCTCACCGTCATCGGCGAAGTGACCCGCGCGCGTCACGCCTTTCGGTATCTGCAGGACACACAATTGAAAGACGGCTCATGGTGGGGCCAGCTCGGCTCCGCCGTGCCCTTCGACGACGAGGCGCATTACACTGGCGGCGACGAAGGCGCGGGCAAGCCGATCCGCGACACGAATTTTGCGGCCTATATCGCCACTGGCGCCTGGCATCATTATCTCATCACCCGCGACCGCAAATGGCTGAAGGCGATCTGGCCCAATGTCGAAGCGGCGATCCAATGGGTCGTGAGCCACCAGAGCCCGCATGGCGACATTCGCTGGGCCGCCGACGATCCGCATACGCCGGAAAATGACGCGCTGATCACGGGCTCGTCCTCGATCTACAAGAGCCTCGAATGCGCCATCCATATCGCCAATGAATTGCGCGTCTCCTCGCATGACTGGTCGGCGGCCCGCACCCGCCTCGGCGTCGCGCTGCGCGAAAAGCCCCACCGTTTCGACCGCACATGGGAATCGAAAGAACGCTATTCGATGGACTGGTATTACCCGGTGCTGGCTGGCGTCATCACGGGCGAAGCCGCCCGCCGCCGCATCGCCAGCAAATGGGACATCTTCGTCGCCGAAGGCAAGGGCTGCCGCTGCGTGTCGGACCAGCCCTGGGTGACGATCGCCGAAAGCGCGGAACTGACGATGGCGCTGCTCGTCGCCGGACAACGCCGCGAAGCCGAAAAGATGCTTGCCTGGCAACACCAGTGGCGCGACGACGAAGGCGCTTATTGGATGGGTTTCCAGTTCGAGGAAAGCGTCGCCTGGCCCGCGGAGAAACCCGCATGGACGGCAGCGGCTGTCATCCTCGCGACGGATGCTGTGACAGGCGCGACGCCTGCGTCACGGTTGTTTGCCGAGCGGACGCTGGCTGAGGCGGCGGAGTAATCGCCCCTTTACCTCCCCCTCGCGGGGAGGTCGGAACACAAAGTGTTCCGGGTGGGGGGCACGGTGGTGGCAAAATCGATAGCTGTAAATGGTGCAATGCTGCACCCCCACCCGAAAAATCCATAAATGAATTTTTCGACCTCCCCTCAAGGGGGAGGTAAAGGCCTAGGTAATCCGCCTCAGCACCCTGAGCGACTTCACCGCCCGCTCCTCGACGAACAACCCGGAAGCAAGCGCCAGCTTGTAGATCTCGTAAGGCGGTCGGCCCCCGTCCTTCGGATCCGGGAAGACATCATGGATCGCGAGAATACCGCCCGGCATGACGCGCGGGCCCCAGTGGCGGTAGTCGTCCATCGCCGGTTCGAGCCCATGCCCGCCATCGATGAAGATGAAGCCGAAGCTCCCCGCCCATTGCTTCGAAACGACCTTGGAGGGCGCGACGAGCGGGATCACCGTGTCTTCAAGCCCGGCCATGCGCATGGTGCGACGGAACAGCGGAAACGTATTGAGCTTGTCAGTCTCGGCGTCATAGAGCGTCTCGTCGTGATGCTCCCAGCCCTTCTGGTTTTCCTCCGACCCCTGATGATGATCGAGCGCATAGAGCACCGCCCCGTTCGCCTGCACGGCGACGCCGATATAGACGGTGGACTTGCCGCAATAGGAGCCGATCTCGAGCGAAGGCCCGAGCCTGGAGGCTTCCGCAGCCGCGTCATGCAACGCCCAGCCTTCGTCCGGGTCCATGAACCCCTTGATGCTTTCGATATCGATAGGAAGTTTACGCATTACCTGTCCGCCACATATGTCGTTCGCTGTTCGCCCAGTCCGTCGATGCGGATCGTCACGACCTGCCCCGGCCTGACCCAGCCCGGCGGCTTCATGCCCCCCGCGACGCCCGCGGGCGTTCCCGTCGCAATCACGTCGCCGGGATAAAGCGTGAAGAACTGCGAGAGATAGGAAACGATATGCGCAACGGAGAAAACCATGTCGCACGTATTGCCACTCTGCCGCGTCTCGCCATCGACTTCCGTCACAACGTTGAGGTTCTGGCAATCGGCGATCTCGTCAGCGGTGACAAGCCAGGGGCCGATGGGCGCGAATGTATCGCCGCTCTTGCCCTTGGTCATCTGCCCGCCGCGCTCGCGCTGGAATTCGCGTTCCGACACGTCATTGATGATGGCATAGCCCGCCACATGGCGCATCGCGTCGGCCTCGCTCACATATTTCGCCGCTCGCCCGATGATGACGGCAAGCTCGGCCTCATAGTCCATCTGCACGGAACCGCGCGGGATCAGCACGTCGTCATAAGGCCCGTTGATGGCGCTGTTCGCCTTCATGAAAAGAAGCGGCTCGCTCGGGAGGTCGTTGTCGAGTTCGGCGGCATGTTCGCGGTAGTTGCGCCCGATGCACATGATCTTGCCGATGCCCGCAAGCGGCGGCCCTAGCCGCACGCCCTCGCCCACAAGCGGCAACGTGGCCGGGTCGAGCAGCGCCAACCGCGCCAGATCGCCGGGCTGAAGCGCCGCGCCCGTCACATCAGGCAGATGGGCCGAAAGATCGCGAATATGGCCTTGCGAATCCAGAAGTCCCGGTTTTTCGCCGCCGGAGGGACCGAAACGAACGAGTTTCATGCAGTGGAAATCCTTCTGAAGCAGGCCTTTTCACGCGCCCGACGCGCCGCACCCCATGCTTCGCATGTCTCAAAATGCGTCGCAAGGCTTTCGAAAACAAACAGAAAAGTAAACAATATCGCCGATACTTCCCGCTCTTTCGACTTTGAGGCATGCCATGAGCATAGCGGATCAGACGCCACGCGACATCGAATATGAAGCGATCAAGGAAGCCATCATGCAGAACCCGCGTGGCCGCTGGTTCCTGAACGAATATGCCCGCCGCAACCGCGCCGCCGATACCGACCGTCTGGTCGACGCCATCGAGCATCTCTACAAGGAAGCGATCCGGGGCCGTGCGCAAACGCCTGCTCCAGCACCGGAACCGGCGCCTGCGCCTGTGCGCGAACAGGAATCCGTTTCAGCCGATATCGATCTCGACAGGATCCGCCGCGCGCTCAACGAGATGCGCCAGCAGATCAGCACCACGCGCCGCGAAATGGCCAACGTGAAGCCACGCGAGAGCGAGCATTTCAGGAACGACGAGCCCGACCCGACCGCCATCGCCGCCTCGGCGGAAGTGGCGACACTCGACATTCTCGCCGCCGTCGAACGCCTGCAGGACATTGCCGATACATTGCGCAGCCGTGGCGCGGACGGCGACCTCTGCGACGAGATCGAAACCCATGCGCGAGGCATCTTCATGTCGTCGGCCTATCAGGACATGACCGGCCAGCGCATCACCCATCTCGTGACGGCGCTCAACACGCTGGACAGCCGTCTTGCCGCCATGCTCGAACTGGAAGAACTCTCCAACGATTGAGAATTCACTCGGCGGTCAGAATTTCGCTGAAAAAAGCCGGGTCCACATTGCCGCCACTGAGCACGATGGCGACGGTCTGACCACGGACATCCATCTTGCCCGCGAGCAATGCCGCCAGCGCCACCGCGCCGCCCGGCTCCACCACCAGCTTCAACTCATTGAAGGCAAAGCGCATGGCCGCCCTGACTTCATCGTCGGAAACGGCCCAGCCGCCAGCAAGGTTCTTGTCGTTGATGGCAAAGGTCATCTCCCCCGGCATGGGCGACATCAGCGCATCGCAGATGGAGCCGTCGATCCGTTCATTGCGCAGCCGTCGGTGAGCGATGAGCGAACGGCGATGATCGTCGAAGCCTTCGGGCTCGACCGAATAGATTTTCGTTTGCGGCAAGAGCACGCCAAGCGCCAGTGACGAACCGGCAATGAGCCCGCCGCCGCCCGCAGGGCAAAGCAGAGCATCAACAGAGAGACCAGATTGGGCGGCGTCTTCAGCAATTTCCAGCCCCACCGTGCCCTGCCCTGCAATGATGAAGGGATCATCAAAAGGCGGCACGATGATGGAGCCGTGCTCCGCGGCAATCGCGCGCCCGATCGCCTCGCGATCATCCTTGACGCGATCATAAAAGATAACTTCGGCGCCGGACCGACGCGTGCGCTCGACCTTGATGGCGGGCGCGTCCGACGGCATGACGATACGCGCGGGGATACCGAGAAGCGCGGCGGCGGCAGCGACGCCCTGCGCGTGATTGCCCGACGACCAGGCGACGACACCGGCGGCGCGGGCGGCTTCGACGATCTGCGACAGACGATTATACGCCCCGCGAAACTTGAAGGAGCCCGTGCGTTGCAGAATTTCCGGCTTGATGAAAACGCGCCCGCCGACAGCTTCGTCAAGCGCGACATTGGTGAGTAGCGGCGTGCGGATGGCGACGCCGGAGAGCCGCGCCGCCGCAGCCTTCACATCATCGAATGTCGGCAGGCCGCTCACGACAGGCCGAACTCGGCATTGAGCCCGCCGACGCCCCACTGCACCTCACCATTGACGAGGCGGCGCGTCAGCCGCGTCATGGAAAGCGGCGCCACCTCCACCCGCATCGCCTTGGCGGGTGTGAGGTCCAGCGCATGCGCGATGGCGGCGCGGATCGTCGTCTGGTGCCCGAGCGCCACGATGGAATGTCCCGCATAATGTTCACTCAACCGATCGATCGCGGCGGCGACGCGAACGCAGACATCGGCAAAGCTCTCGCCTTCCGGCGGGCGTATCTCGGCGGGATTCGCCCAGTCGAGCGTGCGATTGGCGGCATAGACGTCATTGTGACTGCGCCCCTGCCAGAGCCCATAGTCCTGCTCGATGAAATCGGGAATAGCGATGGGATCGGCCCCCTCACGCAGCGCCAGCGCCATCATGCGCGCGCGGATGAGCGGACTGCCAACCCAGACCGCGACCGGCGGCAAGCGTCGCGCCAGCGCCGCCGCGACGCCGGGATGCACAGCCTCTGCATTGACATCGAGATGGCCAAAATAGCGCGCCTCCTGCCCCTGCACCGGCGCATGACGGATCCAGATCCAGTCAGTGCGCGGGGCGGCGCTCATGGCTTGTAACCGTCAGGATGGGCCGCGTCGTAAAGCGTCTCACAAACCATCCGCCCATTGTCATAGATGGGCTGGTTAGCCGCCGCGATGGCGCGGTCGGTATGACCAAGCACGCACATCTCCCGCGGTTGCGCCTCTGTCATCCATCGACCGAACTCCCGCGTGCGGATCAGCATGAAGCTGAGCTGAGGTTCGTTCCAGACCTTGGCAAAAGCCTCGGTCGTCATCACATATTTGCTGACATCTTCCTGTGACTCGCCGAAGGCGAATTCGCCCACATTGGCGACCACGACGATCTTGTCGTCGATATAGACGGGCAGGTCATAGAAGAAGGTCGGAAAGCTCGCCACCGTCTCGTGATTGTGGCGATATTTGTTGATCGCCTCCGCAAGCGACTTCACCGAATTGGGATCGGCCACCGACGCCACCAGACTGATGCCCGACCAGCCCAAAGCCGCCGTCAGCAGAATGACGATCAACGTCGCCTTCTCGCCCCAGTAGCGCGGCGCGACGATAGCCGCAATGCTGCCCAGCGCAAAGACCACGCCCAATGTGAAGACATAAGGCGCAACCTCCCCGAGATAAGGCCCGATGTCTTCGTTCGCCGCCGCATAGGGCGTGAGGTAAGCAAAAGGCACGGCGAGAGCCAGCGCGCCGAAAAAGGCGGCAAAGAACCAACGCCCCGCAGGCAGGTCGTCCACTGCATCGAGACGCGGGCCCACGACACGGCCCACCAGCACCGCCAGCGGCGGAAAGATCGGCAGGATATAGGTCGGCAGCTTCGAATCCGAGATCGAGAAGAAGGTAAAGATCAGCACGACCCAGAGGATCAGGAACATCTCGACTGGACGCGTCTTGCGCGCATTCCATTTCGGCAGCGCGTCCTTGACAGCATGCCAGATATAGCCCGTCCAGGGCAGGAAGCCGATGATCAGGATGGGCACGAAATAATAGATCGGCCCGTCGCGACGATGCACCGTCGTCGTGAAACGCATCAAATGTTCATGCACGAAATAGAACCAGAGGAAATCCTGGTTCCGCATGGCCGCAAAGATATGCCAGGGCGCAGCGATGAGCAAAAAGAGCGCGATGCCAGATGGAATGAGCGCCCGACGCACGAATGACCAGCGCCCGATCATCGCAATCCAGACAAGACCGATCAGCCCCGGCAGCACCACGCCGATGAGCCCCTTGGCGAGAACGGCCAGCGCGGCGGCGACATGCCCCCCCCGCGCCCACCAGACGGCCTTTTTTTCATCCTCCTCTTCCGCCGCAATCAGAAAGGCGAAGAGAGCCGCACTCACCGTCACGCTTTCCAGCATGTCCAGAATGACAAAACGCGAAAGCCCGTAATAAAGAAGCGAAGTCGCCAGCACGAAACCGGCGACCACCCCCGCCGAGCGTCCATAAAACCGCCGCGTAAAACCATAGGTCATCAATGCGCCGAAAATACCGAGCAGCGCAGGCCAGAGCCGCATCGCCCATTCAGACGTACCGAACGTCTTGATGGCGGACGCCTCAAGCCAATAGAAGAGCGGCGGCTTTTCGAAATAGAGAACGCCATTGAGGCGCGGCAACACGTAGTCGTGATCCAGCACCATCTCGCGCGGTATCTCGATGTATCGGCCTTCATCTGGCGACGAGATATTGCGCCCGCCGATATCGAAGAGCAGAAGCGCGGCCACACAGACGAACAGGAAAGCGGCAAGCAGATTGCGCCTGTCGAGACGTTCCAGAAAATTCATGACAAACCCGCTCACTGCGACGCCCCCAAAATCATGCCCGGCGAAAGTTCGGCCAGCACCGCATGGCTTGCTGCCGTTTCGCTCTCGCCCTCAAATCCAAAATGCTGAAGCATCACCGCTCCCTCGCCCGTCGCCACCACCAGAGGATGGCACGAAAGAACCTCGCCCGGACGTCCCTTGCCTTCCATCGCGCTCACCTTCCAAACCATGATCTTGTGACCATGAGCAAAGGTAAAGGCGCCGGGAAAGGGAACCGTCACGGCGCGCACGAGATTGACGATCTCGCGCGCCGTCTGCGTCCAGTCGATATAGCCGTCGTCGGGCTTGCGGATGCCGAAATAAGTAACCTTGCTTTCGTCCTGCTTGTGGCGCGGCGCTGTCCCCGCCTTCAACGCATCGATCTGGCGCGCGACGATGGCGACGGCGGCGGCGGGAATGCGCGTCGCCACCTCGCCGGCCGTCTCGTCAGGGCCAATGGGCACGGCCTCCCAGTCGATCATGTCGCCCGCGTCCGCTGCCTTGACCATGACATGCAGCGTCACGCCTGTTTCCGTCTCGCCGTTGATGATCGCCCAGTTGAGCGGCGCGCGCCCGCGATAGCGCGGCAGCAGCGAGCCGTGCATGTTGAAGGCCCCAAGACGCGCAAACCCCAGAATGCGCTCGGGGATCATCTTGCGATAATAGAATGAAAGAATGAGGTCGGGCTTGAGGTCAGCAATCACACGTTCGACCTCGTCGCTTTCGCGCGGCTCGACCGTATAGACCGGCACTTCATATTGCCGCGCGAGATGCGCGCAGGAAGAAAACCATTGCCGCTCGCCCGCATCGTCCTCATGCGTGAAGAGCGCAACGACCAGCTCGCCGCGCTCCAGCAGAAACTTCAAGCAGGCATGGCCTACTTCACTATAGGCGAAGACAACGATCCCGCCGGCCATCTGCCCCTAGCTCTTTTCGTGAATGGTGCGAATGTGGAAGCGCGCACGCGAACGCACCTGCTGATAGATGCGGCCCACATATTCGCCGACAATACCAAGCCCGGTGATGATGACGCCGAGCAGGAAGAACATGATGGCAAAGAGCGTGAAGATGCCCTCGACCTCCGGCCCGATGAAGATACGCCGCAACACCATGTAAAAGACAAGCAGCAGACTGCCGCCCGACACCGCCATGCCAACCATCGTAAAGACTTGCAGGGGCACAAGACTGAACCCCGTCATCAGATCGAAATTGAGCCGGATGAGCATATAGAGATTGTAGTTCGAAGCGCCCGCGTGACGCGCCGCATGTTCGACTTCCACTTCGATGGGCCGCTCGGCATAGAACTGCGCCAGCGCCGGAATGAAGGTCGAGGTCTCGCCGCTATCTACGATGATCTTGACGATGTCGCGATGATAACCGCGCAGCATACAACCCTGATCGCGCATCTTGATGCCGGTGATGCGCTCACGCACATAATTGACGAGCCGCGACGGCAGCGTACGCAACAGGCTGTCCTGCCGGTCTCGGCGATAGGAGCCGACAACGTCGTGCCCCTTGTCCATCTCGGCAATGAGTTTGGGAATTTCTTCCGGCGGATTTTGCAGATCGGCATCGAGCGTGATGATGAAGGTGCCGCGCGCCGTCTCGAACCCGGCCATCACCGCCATGTGCTGGCCATAATTGCGATCGAACTCGACGATGCGATAGAGATCGGGGCGCTGTTGAACGAAGCCCTTGAGCAGTTCCAGCGAACTATCCTTGCTGCCATCGTCGGTCATGACGATTTCGCTCGGGCGTCCCATCTGATCGACCACCTTGGTCAGGCGCTCGAACAGAAGCGGCAGGTTCTTTTCTTCATTATAGACGGGAATGACGATGCTGATTTCAGGCGCGGCCACCAGATGCGTCGCCGCCGTTGTCGCTTTTGTCTCGATCATCGATAAACCTGCCGCTTACGTTCTGGAAATCATGAAAACGCCAACCATAATCACCGCGATGCCCGCCACGCGGATCGTCGTCAGCGGCTCGCCGAAAACATAATAGGCCGCCACTGCCGTCACGATGTAGCCGACCGAAAGCATCGGATAGGCAAAGCCGACATCGACGCGCGAAAGCGCCAGCAGCCAGAAGGCAACGCTGACGACATAACAGCTCAGCCCGAAGATCACATAAGGATTGGTGCCAATCCGCCAGCTCATGTCCCAGAGCACGGCGGGCGTGAACTGGAACTCGCCGATCTGACGCATCCCCTGTTTCAGGGCGAGCTGCGCTATGGCATTGAGAAAGACGCCGGTGAAAATAAGCGGAAGCGAACGCGCCATCATGCTGCTTTTCCTTGAACTGCTGCGCCTTCAATGGCGAGTGTACCCGAACGACCGTCGACCTCGCCCTGCGCCAGATGCGCGACGGGCACATCCTGCGGATTTGCATTGAGCCGGGCCGCCTCGTCTGCGGCGCTGACGAAGGTGACACCTGCCGCCTTCGCCCGGTCGAGAAAATCACCGAACCAGCCTAACATGCCCATGCCCTCGATCTCAGCGTGAATCGTGAACTGGTCGAAATGGCCGGGCTTGAGGCGCGAAAGCAGCACCTCAGCCAGCTTGTCATCGGGATATTCGGGCCGCCCCATCAACTCGTCCAGCGTCGGCAGCGTGGTCGGAATCTGCAACGTACGAAATCGCCGCCCGTCGATCACCGGATAGAAAGGCGCATGGCCGCGCACATCTGTCGCGTAGTCGAGCTGGGCCGCATCATAGGCCGCCATGCTCGCCGCATTGGCCTGCCAGCCTGCCGCCCCGGCCGTGCGTGCGGGCTTGCCGAAGACATCTTCATAGGCTCGCGCCGC